>NZ_JACJDR010000013.1:0-149681 GCF_014163655.1 Pseudoalteromonas sp. SR45-1
GCCTGGTGATAACATCAAGATGACAGTAACTCTAATCGCACCAATCGCGATGGATGAAGGTCTTCGTTTTGCTATCCGTGAAGGTGGTCGTACTGTAGGTGCTGGTGTTGTAGCAACTATCGTAGAGTAATAATTAACTTTAAAGTTAATTGTTAGAAAAAGGTCACTCAGGTGGCCTTTTTTAATGTCTGAAGAAAAGTGTCATATGAAGGTGGTGCTCTTACCTTAGGCGTAGGTACTTTGTAGCAACAGTCAAAGAGTAATAATTAACTTTTAAGTTAATTGTTAGAAAAAGGTCACTCAGGTGGCCTTTTTTAATGCCTGAAGAAAAGTGATTTGCTCCTAGGTATAGAATTATTGCCGAGCTTGGGTTGAGTTTTGCGAAGCCTGAGGGGGAAATAGCACCGAAGATAACTATGCTGGTAAATATAAAAAAGCACGGCTAGGCCGCGCTTATATTGAGTTAGCTCTTGGTCTTTTAGCCAATTACTAATATATGATAAAAGCTTTAGTGTTTCTTCGCATACTCTTGCGCTTGTTTTAAAACTCTTAATAAATTGCCACTTAAAATCTTTTTAATATCTTTGTCGCTGTAATCTCTATCCATTAAACCTTGGACAAGATTTGGGTAGCTAGATACATCTTTTAAGCCGATAGGTAATGAATCGCCAACTCCATCATAATCAGAGCCAATACCTACATAATCAATACCAATTAGCTCAACTACGTGATCAATATGGTCAAGTACTTGCTCAAGACTTGCAAATGGATACGGATTTTTAGCACGGTACGCAGCATCAAAATCTTTACTTAACTTAGTGCCTTCTTTTTTAGCTGACTCTTTTGTACTTTTTAATTGCTTGCCCCAACTACCTGCTTTAGCGGTAACAAAGCTTGATCCAAAGTTGATTTGAATAACGCCGCCATTTTCTTTCAGCGCTAATAGCATATCGTCATTCATATTACGCTCAAAGCCAGGCGTGTATTTACGAAGTGATGAGTGAGAGGCAATTACTGGTGTTTTAGAAAGATCCATAACCTGATAAAACGCATCATCAGAAATATGCGATACGTCAATTAGCATGCCTATATTATTCATTTCAGTGACAAGCTTTTTACCAAATGGGCTTAAGCCTTTCCATTTACGGCGTATATCGTAAGACGAATCCGAAATATGGTTGCTTTGCGAGTGCGCTAGCGTGATGTAACGAATGCCACGGTCGTAAAAGTGTTGAAGGTTTTTCATATCACCTTCGATTGGAGAGCCATTTTCCATACCCATGGCTATAGACAGCTTACCTTGTTTAAATTGCTCTTCAATATCAGTACTTGAGCTCGCAATAGCAAACTTATCGGGTGCGCGCTGGACTATGGCTTCCATACTATCAATCATTTGATTGGCTAGCTGGTAGCTTTTTCCTTTACCTTCAAATTCCAAATGCGCAGGAATATAAATCGACATAAATGGGGCGTTTAAACCGCCTTTTACAGCGCGAGGATAGTCAAAATCGCCATCACTAGTTGCTTTGGTTACATCAACCCAGCTTTCGTGAATTCGATAAGGTACGTCAATATGGGTATCAATTAAAATGGTATCTTTAGCGAGTTTAATTGCCTTATCAGATGCTGTTATTGTTTGTTCTGCTTGGGCTTGGCTAGTTAAAGCTAGTGATATGGCTACCACTAGAGTGCTGAGTTTTATCATGTTTTGGCTCTTTGGGTAAAAAGCCATTGTGTACGTTCAATTCAAAAGTTACAAGTACTACGCCTTAATCAAACGACTGTGCTTGATGCTCTTCACTTTGCAGCGCTTTAAATTCGCCTTTTGAAATTATAGTTACAGACTCGTGTAATTCTGAGAAAAACACCATCGCTTCGCCATTTTTAAGCTGCAGCTTTACTTGGCTTACTTTAGATTCGATGCTTGCCTCTACTTCACCATAATCGGTACCTTCGCGTAATACGTAGCTTTCGATTAAGTTATAAAGAGTGTCTTGATCGAGTTGTTCAAAAGGGATAATCATTACTACTTGTTACTCGCTTTATTTGATACGTGCTGGCTAAAATAATGAGGGACGGCTTTTTCTAACCAAAATATAGGTTTAAACGGATTTTTACCGCTAATAAAACCAACATGCCCGCCCTTGTCAGAGATGCGCAGCGTAACATGCTCACTTACGTCTTGCCTACTCGGTACGGCTTTAATTGAGAGCATAGGGTCGTCTTTGGAATGAATAATAAGTGTGGGTACAGCGATATCTTTCAAATACGGCATAGCACTGGCTTTACGGTAGTAATCGTGTGCGTTTTCAAAACCATGTAGAGGGGCTGTTAACTGATTATCAAACTCTAATAAATCGTCAATTTTCATTAACTGTTTTGGCGTTAATGAAATTTGCTGCTTAATTTGTGGCAGCTTTCGCTGCATTGATTTTTTCATCCGATCGAGCAGATATTTTTGGTAAATTTTACCTAAGCTTTTACGAATAACATCGCTCGATGACGACAAATCATAAGGAGCAGATACCACCGCTGCTGCACTTAATGGGCATTTTTCGCGTTCTTCACCTAAGTATTTGGCAAGTACATTACCGCCCAATGAAAAACCAACAGCGACCATAGTGCGCTTAGGAAATTGCAGCTTTAAGTGATTTATAAAAAAAGCTAAATCGGCGGTGTCACCGCTGTGATAAGCACGTGGTAGGCGATTTACTTCGGTTGAGCAATTTCTAAAGTGCATAAGCACAACTGCATAACCTTGTTTTTTTAATGCCTTCATCATGCCTTTGGCATAAAAGCTATTTATATTGCCCTCAAGGCCATGTAAAACAACAGCAAGTGGTGCGGTTTCATTATGTGGAAGTGACCATGCAAGCTCAATAAAGTCACCATCAGGTGTATCAAGTTGCTCAAGTTCGTAGGACGTATTGTGAAATGGGCGGAAAAAACGCGGCATTATGGTCTGAACGTGACGATTGGTCATCCACCATGCTGGTTTGAACTGAGAGATCATGTTTGTACTACGCACTTTGTATTAAACGAAAAGCTAGTGTATCAAATTTTTCGCTTCAGAAAATAAAAAGCGCCTAACTAGTAAACTAATAAGGCGCTTTAGTGCGTCGTGCTTAATTTTGTTCGGGAATTTCTGCGTCATGTATTTTTTTCAAAAAGAAAAAAGCAAAAAAGATACACAAAGAAACAACGATGGTTAAAAACCCAAAAGACATAAATAAAACTGGATCTGTAAAAAAGTCTCTAAAGAATACGTTCATGAGTTGCTCCCCTCGTTGTTGATGGGTTAATCATAAGCGGTGTTTGCAGGTCGCAACGTGATCGAGATCAAGTTATTTTTCTAAGCAGCTGTAGGAGTGACGCTAAGTTGATTTAGATCATGTTTTAAGGGTTGGTAAGTTATTACCACTGAGAGCTAAGAGAGTTTTTCACTTTACCTAAAAGCGTAGCGCTTTAAACTTTTTTGAGTAAACCACTTAAAGATTTTTTGCACAAAGAGAAAAAAATGAGAAGTAAATGAGGGTAGAGCTATAAACTACTTGAGCCAAATAACTGCTCAATATTTATATTTTTACCTGGATAATCTAATTTTTATCTTCTTTAAAATCGCAGTACTTCTTAACCTTTTTGTGAATAAAGTACTTAAAGATTTTTTGCACAAAGAGAAAAAAATGAGAAGTAAATGAGGGGAGAGCAATAAACTACTTGAGCCAAATAACTGCTCAATATTTATATTTTTACCTGGATAATTTAGTTTATTTTCCTCTAAAAGCGAAGCGCCTCTTAACCTCTTTGTGAGTAAATTACTTGAAGGTTTTTTGCACAAAGAAAATAAGAAGTGGAGGAGGGTATAAAAACTAATATCCTAAGTGGCTTTCACATATAGCTCAATGTTGTTTGGCTCTGAAAGTTTGACTAATTCAAGCTGATTTACTGTTTCAATCAACATATGTTGCTGTTGTTTTTCAAGCTTCAGCTCAGCGCTTAGCAACTCTGCACGTATTGTGGCGTAATCACTTATCGCATTCTGGTTAGCTTTTAAATAGCTACGAGCGGCGCGCATAGGTTGTAATGCGTGAGTATCAAACTCACTAATTGCGTCTATTAACTCATTTAACTGTTGGGTATTAACACTTAAATTTAATGAATCTAAATAAAGCAGTAATAAGCATAAATTAACGTTTTTTCCTTGCTGGTTTTGTAGTGCCAGCAAGGTTGTTTGTTGATCAGGCTTTGCGTACAAAGTGCACGCAAATTGCCAAAAATGGTCGCTATTGAGCAAGTTCATCGGCGAATGCCTGCTCTTTTTCTTCCATTTCTTCAAGTGCCATAAGTAACTCTTCTTCAACGTCGTTAAGTTTAGGTGTAAGGGTTGCTTGCTTGGCTAATAACTCTTTAAGCTTGGCTTTGTTGTCGTCGTTGTAGAGTTCGTTATCACCTAAGGTCACTTCCACTTCACTTAACTCGGCGGTGAATTTATCGAGTTGCTTTTCAAGCTTTTCAATTTGCTTTTTAAGTGGCTGAGTGGCCTTTCTAAACTCAGCCTCTAGGCGTTTTTGCTCTTTACGGTTAACACCTGGATTTGCTTTAGGCTCGTCGCTTTGCTGCGCTTTAACCGCTTCTTTATTGGCATTGAGTAACCACTGGTAATACGCATCTAAGTCGTAACCAAACTGGGTTACTTTGCCGTCATCTACTAAGTAAAACTCATCGGCAGTATTTTTAAGCATATGGCGGTCGTGTGATACGGTAACCATAGCGCCTTCAAAGCCTTGTAGTGCCATAACAAGTGCATGGCGCATTTCTAAATCAAGGTGGTTTGTAGGCTCATCAAGTAGTAATAAGTTTGGCTTTTGGTATACCAACATGGCAAGTACTAAACGTGCTTTTTCGCCGCCCGAAAATGGGGCTACGGGCTCAAGGGCTTTATCGCCAATAAAGGCAAAACCACCTAAAAAGTCACGTAGTGATTGCTCAGTGGCTTTTGGGTCGAGGCGTTGTAAGTGCATTATTGCACTGGCTTTTAAATCAAGAGATTCAAGTTGATGCTGCGCAAAGTAACCAATATTTAATCCGTGATGCTGAACAACTTCGCCCGCTTGCGGCTCTAAATCACCAGAAAGCAGTTTAATTAACGTTGATTTACCTGCGCCATTTCGACCAAGTAAAGCAATTCGGCTGCCTGGTACAAGGTTTAGCTCTATATTATTTAAAATAGTGACGTCACCATAACCCGCTTTGGCTTTATCTATTGTCATTAGTGGGTTTGGTAATGCTTTTGGCTCTGCAAACTCAAAGTTAAACGGCGAGTCGGCATGTGCCGGCGCTAGTTTTTCCATGCGTTCAAGCGCTTTCACACGGCTTTGTGCTTGTTTAGCTTTACTGGCTTTTGCTTTAAAGCGCGTTATAAACTGCTCAAGGTGAGCAATTTGATCTTGTTGCTTATCAAACATTGCTTGTTGTTGTAGTAAGCGCTCTGCTTTTTGGCGCTCAAACTGCGAGTAGTTACCTTTGTACACGTTAATAAGTTGCTTATCTACATGCCAAATTTGATCAACCACCGCATCTAAAAACTCACGGTCATGAGATATAAGTACAAGGGTGCCGGTATAAGCACGCAAAAAGCGTTCAAGCCAATAAACGGCATCTAAATCAAGGTGGTTTGTTGGCTCATCGAGTAATAGTAAATCGGCGTCGCGTATTAATGCTTGGGCAAGGTTTAAACGCATACGCCAACCACCAGAGAACGAGCTTACTGGATTTTCTATTAGGTTATTAGCAAAGCCTAAGCCGTGTAATAGCTCACCTGCGGTTGATTCAATGCTATAGCCTTTAATGTTTTCAAGCTGAATATGTACTTTAGCTTGTGTGTCGCCATCGTTGTTTTTCTCGGCCTCACGCAGTGCTATACGCATTGCGTAGTATTCTGGGTGGCCTTGAAGTACATAATCAATCGCGCTTATTTCAAGGGCAGGTGTCTCTTGCTTAACAGAGGCGATAGACCAATCTTTTGGAATGCTGCAGTTACCGGCATCTAGTTGTAGTTCTGATTTTAGTAAACCAAATAACGTTGATTTTCCACAGCCATTAGCGCCAACAAGGCCTACTTTGTGTTCTGGGAATAACGTAGCTGATGCGTTTTTTAATAAGGCTTTACCGCCACGAAGTAGTTCTATTTCTGAGATTTGGATCATGAATGCGTTACTTTGCTGTGCCCTTGTTAAGTTGGCGCTATCATAACATAGAACTTAATGCTCTTATCAAGCGTATCAACAAGTGAAGTTATACGATAAAATGACAGCAGTTCAAACCACAGGAAAAATGTTGTGAGACAAAAGAAGCGATTTATTGCTGGTGCATCGTGCCCTGACTGCAAAGCCATGGATACTATGATGCTATACAGAGAACATGATGTTGAAAAAGTAGAGTGTGTTGAGTGTGGTCATAAAATGGCGCAACCCGATAACGCTGTTCAGGCGTCTACTCGCCAATTTGAACAAGTAATTGGTGTGTTTAAACCGGGCGACTAACCCGGTTTTTTATTGCCTAATTTTTACCGGTTTTAGTAATGCGGTGGAGGTGGCTCAGGTACTTCAGACATCATAGACGATGATGACTGCGACTCTTTAATTTTCTCTGCTAGCAGCTCGGTTTGGCGTTTCATTTTTGCTAACAGCTGTTGGTGCACTTTTATTTCATCATTTAAGACTTCAATCGTTTCGTCTTGAAAAGCCACTTTGGCTTCAAGTTCCATTAAGCGATGTTCAATTGTGTTCATTATTCTCTCGTATAATAAATCGCTCTGCGATCCCGCTGGAGCTTTCGGTTAACAACGACTTTCCGTTATCTGTAAATGTCACATCTAGCACCACCGCCGATTTAGGCTTACTGCCTTCGCGCGGGGTAACCTGCCAAGTTTGAATTTTTTCACCGCTTGGTATTTGCCACAAATCTACGCGCTTATTTGGCGAGCCGGTTGCAAGCAAAGTGCCTTGTTCGTTAAAACGCACAGCAGTAAAAATTTTCTGACGCGCAATATACTTCAGTTTACTCACAAGATCACCTGTAGTCAGCTTCCATACATTTGCTTGTGCCATACTATCGGCCGTAAACGCATAGCGACCTTGTGGATCGAGCGTCACTTGGGTAACACGCGTTGGGTGATTAAAACGATGAATTACTTGTCCTGTACGTGTATCCCAAAAGTAAGCAACATAATCGTTAGAGCCACTTAAGGCAAAGCGTCCGTTAGGTGACAGGTCAACGGTGTTAACTTTATCTTGATGACCTAAAAACTCAATACGACGCCCAGTTTCTAGGTTTACAAATACGACAACGCCGTCGCTACGGCCGTATAAAACACTACGGCCTTGATTGCTAATAGCAATATCGCGAATACTGGCTTTTTGTATTTTGTAATAACCTTTATTTTTGCCTGTGGCTATATCCCACACAGCAAACGTGGTTTTTTCGGCGGTAACAGCCACGCTGTTATCAAAAGCAATGGCAACAGCGTACACTAGGCTGTCTTGTGACTGCTGCTGAAACCATTGGTATTTTAGCACCTGCTGTTGATTATCCCACAGGGCGACCCCATGGTTGATAGAGGAGATCAAACTGTATTTACCATCGTTTGAAACTGTTGATGAAAACGCACCTTGTGCAGCATGTTCGTAACTTGCTACAGCGTGTTGTTTTTTATCGGTACAGGCGATGGCTAAAAAACAGCTAAATACGATTAAAAAAGTACGAAATATCGACATATTACAGGTATTTCCCCTTAACTCTTAGTGACTGAGAGGTTAGACTAGGACGCGTTAAATGCCTAGGTTGTTTGTCTAATCACTGGATATGTTTTTAGTTTAGCTAACAATATGGAATTTAGTCATTAAACAAGCAGCCTATCATGTGGGCCGTTAATCTTTCACTAGTAATAATACATTAAAATGACAACTGCAAAGTGTGTCGGAGATTTAAAATGAAAAAGACGATTAGATTGTCATTGATTGCAGCGTCAGTTTTAGCGCTTACAGCTTGTAATCAAGAAGCAAAAAAAGAACAAGCTGAAGTTAAATTAGACACTGTAGAACAGCAACAAGCATACGGTATTGGTGCATCTGTAGGTAACTTTTTAAATAAAGACCTAGCAGACAAAACAGAAATTGGTATTGAACTAGACCAAGCACTTTTAATTCGTGGTTTTGAAGATGCGCTTGCTGGCAATGCAAAAATTGACGAAGAAAAAATTCGCGAAGTATTAACTGCACTAGATACATCAGTACGTACTAAGCAAGAAGAAAAAGCTAAAGTAGAGTCTGAAAAAAGTAAAGAAGCAGGCGCTAAATACCTAGCTGACAACGCTAAAAAAGAAGGCGTTACAGTAACTGAGTCGGGTCTACAGTACGAAGTACTTAGCGAAGGCGATGGCGAAAAGCCAGTGGCAACTGATGTAGTTAAAGTACACTATAAAGGGACTTTATTAGACGGTACTGAGTTTGATAGCTCATATGCGCGTAACGAACCGACAACTTTCCCTCTTAACCGCGTAATTGCGGGTTGGACTGAAGGTTTACAACTTATGTCAGTGGGTTCTAAGTACAAGTTCACTATTCCTTCAGAACTTGCTTACGGTGACCGTGACTTAGGTAAGATTCCAGCTAATTCAACACTTGTATTTGAAGTTGAATTACTTGAAATTCAAAATGAAGAAGCACCAGCACAATAATAAGCTTATTGTGTAAATGCAAAAAGGGACCTTAGGTCCCTTTTTTAATATGCGTAAGTAACGTATTAATTCGTGTGATTAGAAAACAAGTTATCAATAAGCTCATCTTCAAGTGCAAAACGAGCTTCTAATGCCTCACCAATAACAGATAAGTCATTATCAAAATCTTTCAATAAGTCTTCTTTGTCTACTTCTGCGTACTTATCATTAAAATCTAACGCCACATCGGTTGTGCTAGAAATACGCGGGTAAATAGAGTTTGCAAGCTCTTGGCTTTGTAAGCCCTTTTTTTCGCATGCTTTTGCTATATCGTCATATACTTCAAAATGGCCTGCAGATAGGTAATCCATTAAAAGCTGGCAAAATGATTCAATTAGTTTTGGCTCTGGCAATGCTTGATCTTGCTTTTCGTACGGCGTAAAGCCTGCAATTTTGCAGTAAAGTACAATAAGTTCTTGGCGTTCGTTTAGCCATTTATCAATTACTGTGTGGCTACCACCCCATTTCTGTTGAGCTTTTTCTACACGCGTCAGCATAACTGTTCTCCTAGCTGGGTTGGTTTTTAATTTAAAATAATAAGTTTATGTACATCAAGATATATTTAATTTGCGCGTATATCAACAAGTAAAGTTGAGCTACTTTGAGGGTTGTACCTTTTTATATAAACCGAGGCGAGGGATTTTATTTTAGGCAAGAAAAAACCACCAGTTACGGTGGTCTAATTTCTTTCAGTGACTTGTTATAACAAGCTTTCTTATTTTTATGAGATGATTTTTATTGTTATTATTTTAAAACATTTATTTTTATTGTTTTAAGATTTTTATTATTGTTTTTGTTAACGCGGGACAAACAATAACAAGGTTTTTGTAATGTTGCAAACATATTAATAAAAAGTTTTAAATGTTATTTGTTTTTGTTTGTTTTATAGTCAAAATGGATTAAAAAACTCTATTCTATTGATCTACCTCTAGGTAAAGCTGTTTTCGTCCCTAAGCAATAGAGGGTCGGAGAATATGGTGGTACAATCTTGCACAATTTATACAAGTCTTAGGATCATTTACGCCATGAGCGAATTAAAAAACGACCGTTATTTACGTGCACTTGCAAAACAACCTGTTGATGTAACTCCGGTATGGATGATGCGCCAAGCAGGACGCTATTTACCAGAGTATCGCGCTACACGTGCACAAGCGGGCGATTTTATGAGCCTGTGCCGTAATGCTGAGCTTGCATGTGAAGTAACACTGCAGCCACTACGTCGCTACCCGTTAGATGCCGCTATATTATTTAGTGATATTTTAACGATTCCAGATGCGATGGGTTTAGGTCTTTACTTTGAAACTGGCGAAGGCCCTAAGTTCGAACGTCCTATTTCATCTCTTGCTGATGTTAAAAAAATTCCAAAGTTAGACCCTACAGACGAGCTTGGCTACGTAATGAACGCAGTAAGCACTATTCGTCGTGAGCTTAAAGGCGAAGTACCGCTTATTGGTTTTTCTGGTTCACCTTGGACGCTAGCAACTTATATGGTTGAAGGCGGTAGCAGCAAAGTATTTGGTAAAATCAAAAAAATGGCGTTTGCAGAGCCGCAAACACTTCATTTATTACTCGATAAGTTAGCTGATTCAGTTATTGATTACTTAAATGCTCAAATTAAAGCTGGCGCGCAATCGCTAATGGTATTTGACTCATGGGGCGGTGTATTAAGCCCGCGCGATTACAACGAATTTTCATTACAATACATGCATAAAATTGTAGATGGCTTAATTCGTGAGTACGACGGTCGTAAAGTACCGGTTACTTTGTTCACTAAAAATGGTGGTCAATGGATTGAAGCTATTGCAGCAACAGGCTGTGATGCAATCGGTCTTGATTGGACTATTAATATTAGCGACGCTAAGCGCCGTGTGGGTGATAAAGTAGCTCTACAAGGTAATATGGACCCATCTATGTTACACGGTACACCAGAGCGTATTCGCCAAGAAGTAGGCACTATTTTAGAAGACTTTGGTACAGGCAATGGCCACGTGTTTAACTTAGGCCACGGTATTACACCAGATGTAGACCCTGAAAATGCTGGCGTATTCATTAATGCAGTACATGAGCTAAGTGCTAAGTACCATAAGTAATAGTCACTTAAACAAGCTTTAAAACTGTTTAAAAGTAAAAAACCCGCTAAGTTGCGGGTTTTTTGTTACCTATTTATAAAGGCTTTTAAAACTACTTATTTAAATAAGCGATTTAAGCCATTTAATGCCGCAACACGGTAGGCTTCAGCCATGGTTGGGTAGTTAAATGTGGTATTTACAAAGTAGTCGATATTATTGCCACCATTTTTTTGTTCCATAATAGCTTGGCCAATGTGAACAATTTCAGAGGCACGTTCGCCAAAACAATGTACTCCAAGTACTTCTTTGGTTTCGGTGTGGAATAATATTTTTAAACTACCTACTTCAGTACCAGCAATTTGCGCGCGAGCCAAATGCTTAAACTGAGCACGGCCTACTTCATACGGTACTTTAGCGGCTGTAAGCTCTTGCTCGGTTTTACCTACTGAGCTCATTTCTGGAATGGTATAAATACCAGCCGGAATATCAACAATCAGCCTGTCATCGCAGTTACCACATGCAATTGCATCAGCAGCTATACGACCTTGGTCAAACGCAGCACTTGCAAGGCTTGGGTAGCCTATTACATCACCTACAGCGTAAACGTTATCAATTTCTGTTTGGTATGTTTCGTTAACTTTTAATTGGCCACGGCTATCGGCTTTTAAACCAATGGCTTCAAGGTTTAATGTATCTGTGTTACCAGTACGGCCATTAGCAAATAAAATACAGTCAGCTTTTACGCGTTTGCCTGATTTTAAATGCATAATGACGCAGTCGTCACGCGTCTCAATTCGGTCAAACTCTTCGTTATGGCGAATAACAATACCGCTATTCCAAAAGTGATAGCTAAGTGCGTCAGATATTTCTGCATCCATAAAAGCAAGTAGTCGATCGCGTGTATTAACCAAATCAACTTTAGCGCCTAAACCTTTAAATATTGACGCGTACTCACAACCAATTACACCTGCACCATAAATCAGTACACGATGAGGGTCATGCTCAAGGCCAAGTATTGTGTCACTTTCGTAAATACGAGAATGCGTAAAATCTACCTCTGGTGGGCGATAAGGGCGTGAACCCGTTGCAATAACAATCGTTTTAGCAGTCAGTCGCTCAGTTGAACCATCATTTCGTTTTACTTCAATTGTGTGCTTATCTACAAAGCTCGCATCACCTTGAAACATATGAATGCGGTTACGATCGTAAAAGCTACTACGTAAATTAGATTGCTTAGAAATAACAGAACTTGCGTGACGTAAAATATCAGGAAATGTTAAGCGGCTAGGGCGCTCACCAACATTAAATAACGGATTTGCTTTGTATTCAATATAGCGGCTAACAGAGTGGCGAAGCGCTTTTGAAGGAATTGTTCCCCAATGTACACAACCGCCACCAACTGATTCTTGGCGTTCAATAACCGCTACTTTTTTATCGTTTTTTGAAAGGTTCATGGCGGTACCTTCACCGCCAGGACCCGTGCCAATAATTATTGCATCATATTGGTATGTCACGGGTACTTTTTTTTGTTCTGGTTGTTTGGCCACAGCCACTCCTAAATTAATTAAAAGAGGCTTTTAATAACCTCGCATTAAGTGCTAGCCATGCCTGTTTTTGATTTTCCCAGGCGGCTTCCAACTCATGGTATTGTGCCATTAATGCTGAGCGTTCACACTGCTTTGCCATGTTATTTTTTTTAACTTCTAACACTTGTTTTTGTAGTGAACAATAATTTTGCAGTTTTTTCAGCAGTAAATCGTACTCTTGTTGTAATAATGTAATCTTATCTTGTGCTAAAGGCAATTTTGCAAGGCGCGTTTGCGTTTTGCTCATGAGCGTTTCGGCCTTCGCTTTTTCGATACGTTCAACAGGAGTACGCTTTAATTTATTGGCTAAACCTACAGCTGCTAAAGAGCGGATCATCCATTTTGTTGGGTCGTAATGAAACCATTTAATACCGTTACGGTAGTCGCTTGCAAAAATATGGTGGAAGTTATGGTACCCCTCACCGTATGTAAATAACGCTAAAAAGCCGTTATCACGTGCCGTATTTTTTTCGGTGTATGGGCGAGAGCCCCAAATATGTGCAACTGAGTTTATAAAAAAGGTAAAGTGTTGACTCATTACTAAGCGTAGTAAACCAGCAAGAATTAACATCCCCCACACATCACCAACCAATAAACCAAGTGCTAGAGGCAAGCCTACGTTCATAGCAATCACAAGCTTTAAGTAATGTTTGTGTTGCCACATAACTATTTTATTGCGCTGTAAATCACGACAATTACTATAATCACCGTAGCTATCGCCTTGGTAGTCACGTAACATCCATCCAATGTGGCTATACCAAAAACCATTGGTCGCCGCGTAAGGGTCTTTTATTGGGTCGTCAACTTGACCGTGATGTATACGGTGATCGCTACTCCAATGCAATGCACTGTTTTGCAGCGCAAAAGCACCGCCAAGCGCAAAAATAAATTCAACTGCAGGGTGTGCGTTATAGGTTTTATGTGCCCATAATCGATGGTAGCCGGCAGTAATTGATAAGCCTGCATAAAACATGCAGCCTACAAAAGCAATCCAATGCGCGCTGGTAAATCCGTAGCTAATGGCGTACCAAGGTACAAGTGTGGCAGCCGCCAAAAAGGTTAGGCTAAAAAATAGGACGTTTGTCCAAATAATCGGTGGTTTATTCATAATTCTCAATCTCAGCGTACAACTGTAAGCTAAAATAGTATTTCAAACTCTTGTCGTCAAGTATTAGACTGGACAATTGAGCTAATATCACTAAATATTCATATAAAATAATTCAGGGAGCTGTTGATGTCGGGTGTTAGAGCACAACAGAAACAAAAAACACGACAGGCGTTAATTCAAGCGGCATTTAATCAGCTGAGTGCTGATCATAGTTTTTCGAATTTAAGTTTACGCGAAGTAGCACGAGAAGCCGGTATTGCCCCAACGTCTTTTTATCGTCATTTTAAAGACATGGATGAGCTAGGTTTAACCATGGTAGACGAAGCCGGTTTAACCCTTCGCCAACTAATGCGTCAAGCTCGCAGACGAATAGCAAACGATGGCGGCAGTGTTATAAATACCTCAGTGGTTACTTTTATGGAGTTTATTGATAACTCAAGTAACCAATTTAGGTTGTTGCTGCGAGAACGATCTGGGACTTCTAAAGCATTTAGAGCCGCTGTAGCCCGCGAGGTAAAGCATTTTATTTTAGAGTTGGCTCACTATCTAGAAAGCGAAACTAAGTGCAACGCTATGCATGCCTATATTCAGGCGGAATCTATGGTAACGCTCGTATTTAATGCGGGTGCAGAAGCGCTCGATATAGAAGGATTGCAACGCGACGAATTAATTGAGCGCGTTATTTGGCAGCTGCGTTATATTACTCGTGGAGCCGGACATTACGTAAGAGAAACGAGTAAAGAAGCATAGCTTAAAAAAATTGTAAAAAGTTAATATAAGCACGGTATATTGCAGTGCTTATTAATTTAAGCGTCACTAGTCATGTATTTGTTATTTTAATTCTTAATAGGTGTCTTGGTTGAATTAAAAAACCCAATTGAATCGTTTTTAAATCTGTTTTGTGGAATTTTTATGCTTGCTTCCGTCGCTTTGTAATGTTAAAAATAGGCTTCACTGAACACACACACAAGAAAACAAGATGCATATTATTCGTTTAATTACACTAAAACTTAACCTCTTACTGCTATGGTCAGTGAGCGGGGATTAGTGTGTTTGCATCGAGTTGAACACTAAAAACCCCGCAATTGCGGGGTTTTTTTTATCTCGCGGCTGGGATTAATTGAAATTTGGGTAACATAGGAATGAGGGGCAGTTATGCAAGAGCAAGATAAAGTATGGATTTTTGATACCACCTTACGTGATGGTGAGCAGGCACTTAAAGCAAGCCTTACTGAAGATGATAAAATTCAATTAGCGCATACAATTAGCCGCTTGAATGTGGATGTGATGGAAGTGGGTTTTCCGGTTTCGAGCCCTGCTGATTTTCGCTCGGTGCAACGTATTGCAACCGAAGTAAAAGGCCCGATTATTTGTGGTTTGGCACGCTCTGTTGCTAAAGACATTGAAGCCTGTGGCGAAGCACTTCGCACAGCTCAGCAAAGCCGTATTCATACTTTTATTGCTACAAGCCCTTTGCACCTTGAACATAAATTACGTATGAGCCTAGATGATGCAACGGCAATGGCTGTTAAATCAATTAAATTGGCGCGTAACTATACTGATGATGTTGAATTTTCGTGTGAAGATGCCGGTCGTACGCCGCATTGGGATTTATGTAAAATTGTTGAACAGGCAATTAACGCCGGTGCCTCTACTATTAACTTGCCAGATACCGTTGGTTTTGTAACGCCAGATGAGTACGCCGCGATGATCCGCCATTTAATGAATAACGTGCCAAATATTGATAAAGCGCGTTTAAGTGTGCATTGCCACAACGATTTAGGTTTAGCAGTAGCAAACTCTGTGGCCGCTGTACAAGCGGGTGCACGCCAAATTGAGTGTACTATCAATGGCATTGGTGAGCGGGCTGGTAACTGCTCGCTTGAAGAAGTGGCAATGATCATGAAAATGCGCAAAGACCATTTAAAAGTATACACAGATATTAAAAGTGAAGAAATTTACCGCGCATCTCGTCAAGTGGCTAAAATTTGTAATATGCCAGTACAACCAAATAAAGCGATTGTTGGCGAAAACGCCTTTGCGCATAGTTCTGGCATTCACCAAGACGGTGTATTAAAAGCGCAAAATACTTATGAGATTATGTCGCCAGAAAGCGTGGGTGTGCCAAGTAACCAATTAAATATGACTTCGCGTTCGGGTCGTCATGTTATTGAGCATCGCCTAGAAGAGTTAGGCTATCAAAAATCTGATTACGATATGGATGGCTTATATAAAAGCTTTATTGAGTTGGCTGACCAAAAAGGCACAGTATACGATTACGACCTTGAGGCGATGATTTACTTTAATCAAATTAACGACAAAGACGAAAAATACCAATTAGAATTTGTTAACTCAGCCTCTAACTCACAATCGGTAGCAAGCTCTACGATTGGAATGCGAATTGATGGCGAAGCTAAACAAGAAGCCGCGACAGGTAATGGCCCAGTTGAAGCTTCGTTTGCAGCCATTGAGCGCTTAACCGGTATGAGCGTTGAAATGATTGAATATAATTTAGAAGCGACAGGTCAAGGTGCAAGCTCATTAGGCCAAGTAAATATTATAGCTAAATACGATGGCCGACCTTACCACGGTGCGGGCATTGCAGCGGATGTGGTTGAAGCGTCGGTACGCGCCATGATCCGTGTTTATAACTTAATTTATCGTGCACAAAAAGTGTCTGATTTAAAACAACAAAGGAAAGCAGGATGAGTAAAACAAACTACAGCGTTGCCGTATTAGCTGGCGACGGTATTGGTCCAGAAGTGATGGCAGCAGCAGAACAAGTACTTGATGCTGTGAGCAATAAGTTTGGTTTTACCCTGAACCGTGAGCATTATGCAATTGGTGGCGCAGCAATTGATGAATTTGGTAAAGCATTACCAGAGAGCACACTTGCAGCGTGTGAAAACGCTGATGCTATTTTATTTGGTTCGGTAGGCGGTCCTAAATGGGAAAACCTACCACCAAACGAGCAGCCTGAGCGCGCATCGTTATTGCCGCTTCGTAAGCACTTTGGTTTGTTTTGTAACCTGCGCCCTGCACAGTTATTACCTGCATTAAGTGCAGCGTCACCACTTCGCGCTGATATTAGCGAAAAAGGTTTTGATATTTTATGTGTGCGCGAGCTAACCGGCGGCATTTATTTTGGCGAAAAAGGCCGTAGCGGCGAAGGCGCTGAAGAAGCTGCTTTTGATACGCAAACATACTCGCGTAAAGAAATTGAACGTATTGCTCGTTTTGCTTTTGAAGCTGCAAAATTACGTAGTAACCATGTTACCTCTGTTGATAAAGCAAACGTACTTGCATCAAGCGTATTATGGCGCGAAGTAGTCACCGAAGTAAGCAAAGACTACCCAGAAGTAAGCCTAGATTACATTTACGTAGATAACGCCGCTATGCAGTTAGTTAAACAGCCTAGCCAATTTGACGTACTACTTTGCGATAACTTATTTGGCGATATTTTGTCAGATGAGTGCGCGATGATCACAGGCTCAATGGGCTTATTACCTTCGGCAAGCTTGAATCAATCGGGTTTTGGATTGTACGAGCCAGCAGGCGGTTCAGCACCAGATATTGCAGGTAAAGGCGTTGCAAACCCAATAGCACAAATTTTAAGTGCCGCATTAATGTTACGTTACTCGCTAGGGCAAGACGAAGCTGCGCGCACCATTGAAAAAGCCGTAGCAGAAGCCGTTGAAGCAGGTGTAGGCACGCCAGATATATATCCAAATGCCGGTTACAGCACAAGCGATGTGGCAGCCGCTATCGTTTCACGCATTTAATAACATATTAAAGTTGCAGCACCGTTATGCTGCAACTCAAACAGATTAGGGAATTAGCAAGTGGCCCAAACGTTATACGACAAAATTTGGCAAGCACATACCGTTGCCAGCATAAATGAGCAAACCGACTTACTTTATATTGACCGCCATTTAGTGCATGAAGTTACTTCTCCGCAGGCTTTTGCAGGTCTACGTGAAAAAAACCGTACTGTACGTTGCCCAGAAAAAACCTTTGCAACGATGGATCATAACGTATCGACTAAGAGCCGATCACTTGATGCCGCAAGCGAAGTATCTAAAAATCAATTAATGGCGCTTGATAAAAACTGTAAAGAGTTTGGTATTGTACTTTACGATTTAAACTCAATTAACCAAGGCATTGTGCACGTAATGGGCCCAGAGCAAGGTATTACTTTGCCAGGCACAACCATTGTATGTGGCGATAGCCATACTTCTACGCATGGTGCGTTTGGCGCATTAGCGCATGGTATTGGTACGTCTGAGGTTGAGCACGTATTAGCAACGCAAACGCTACAGCAAAAAAAGGCGAAATCGTTAAAAATTCAAATTAACGGTGTATTGCGTCCAACAGTTACGGCTAAAGATTTAATTATGGCGGTAATTGGCAAGTTAGGTACTGCTGGTGGCACAGGCTATGTAGCAGAGTTTTGTGGTGCAGGCATTGAAGCGCTTTCAATGGAAGCCCGTATGACGCTATGTAATATGAGCATAGAAATGGGTGCAAAAGCGGGTTTAATTGCATCTGACCAAATTACTTATGATTATTTAAAAGGTCGTCCGTTTGCACCTAAAGGCGCAGATTTTGATGCAGCCGTTGAATATTGGGAAACCTTAAAAACAGACGAAGGCGCACACTTTGATTTAGTTGTTGAGCTAAATGCTGACGACATTCAGCCACAAATTACCTGGGGCACAAGCCCAGAGCAAGTAATTGGTGTTGATGAGTGCATACCCGATCCAGATAAAGAGCCAGATTTAATTAAAGCCGATGCCATTCGCAGCGCACTTAAATACATGGGCTTAAAAGCGGGCGATAAATTATCAAGCGCAAAAGTAGACACGGTATTTATTGGCTCATGTACTAATAGCCGTATTGAAGACTTACGCGCAGCTGCAAAAATTGTTGAAGGCAAGCATGTTGTTGCTGGTATTGAGGCATTAATTGTACCGGGCTCTGGCTTAGTTAAAAAACAAGCTGAAGACGAAGGCTTAGCCGATATTTTTAAAGCCGCAGGCTTTGAATGGCGCGAACCAGGTTGTTCTATGTGTTTAGCGATGAACGATGACCGCCTAGAAGCAGGCAAGCGTTGTGCATCTACTTCTAATCGTAACTTTGAAGGTCGCCAAGGTCGTGGCGGGCGTACCCATTTAGTTAGTCCTGCAATGGCGGCAGCCGCTGCAATACATGGTCACTTTGTTGATATTAGAGGAGAAGCATAATGAGCGTATTTTTTAGTGGCTTAATGGCTCCACTTGATAAAAACAATGTAGATACTGACCAAATTATTCCTAAGCAGTTTTTAACATCAACTAGCCGCGAAGGTTTTGATGCTGCCTTGTTTTATGATTGGCGTTACCTAGATAACGGTGAGCCAAACCCTGACTTTATTTTAAATCGCCTATGCTACCAAGGCGCGCAAATATTATTAACGCGCGACAACTTTGGTTGTGGCTCATCTCGTGAGCATGCTCCTTGGGCGCTTAAACAATATGGTTTTGAAGTTATTTTAGCTGAAAGCTTTGCTGATATTTTTTTTAATAACTGTGGTAATAACCAAATGTTAGCCATTGCGTTACCTGCCGACACGCTTGAGCAATTGTTTGTACTTAGCGAGCAGCACGACGATATTAACATTGAAATCGACCTTGAAAATCAAACATTAACAAGCAGTAAGTTTGCGCCAATTAGTTTTGATATTCGTAAAGACGTAAAAGAGCGCCTATTAAGTGGCTTAGATTTTATTGGTGTAACCGAAACACTAAACCCACAGATTGATGCGTTTGAAAAACAACTAGCAGCTAAGCGCCCTTGGCAGTAATTGTTTAATCTGTATATAGTAAAATCACGTATTGAAAAGCACGGCAATTGCCGTGCTTTTTTGTGGGTAAATATTAGGTTCAGTACCTAAGGCTTAATGTCTAAAGTCAGCCATTAACGCAGGTATACCAGGTAACATGCCTACAATTGCCATTACAGTGGTAAGTAGCACAAACATAATAAGTGGAATCACCCAGCGGCTCATCTTAGTTAGCTCAGCGCTACGTTCTTTACAGCCAATAAGCCCTAAGTTATCAAGTAACATAGTAAGCGACCAACCAAAAGCCGGGTTAACCAAGGTTGAGGCAAACACCACAATAGCGGCTGATTGCGTTGTTTTGCCTTCGCGCGTCATTTCCATGCCAGCTTCAAGTAGCGGAATAAACACTCCTACAATAAGCGCTACACAAAGCACAGGTTGCCAAATGGCTAAATCCATTGGGTAACCCCATAAACCAGCAATAATACAAAATACGGCTGTTAAAATGGCGCCAGCCGGAATAGGGCGTTTAGCAATAGCAGCAGGTACAATGTAGGTTCCCCACGATGAGGTAAAGTTAGCACCACCGGCAAGTGAGCCAAATGTTTGTCTAACTGATGCGCTCAGCATGGTGTCGTCGATATTCATTTGTACTTTTTCAGTACGTTGCGGATAGCTTATTTTTTGAAATACTTGATGACCTAAAAAATCAGGTGACCACATAGCAACGGCGAGCACTGCAAATGGTAGTACAACCACAAAGCTTTCAAGTGTTGGCAGGCCAAGCATCCAGCCCGTGTTTTCACCCCACCAGTAAGCTGGGTTCATATTTGGTAAACCGGGAGCAGTATGAAACTCAAACGGTGCACCTAAAGCAAAGGCAACCACGCCACCAATAAGGCAGCTTAACGGCACAGCTAACCAGCGCTTTTTAAAGTGCTCTAATAGCGCATACAATAAAATGGTGGCTAAAATAACAATAAACGCAATATGCGCCATATCAATGGCCTCAGCCCAGGCAAACAGCTTTTTAACCTGCGAAATAGTACCAATAAAGCCTAAATAAATGAGTAGCCCGCCACATACACCTTTACTGGTTAGGCGCGCGAGCATACTTCCTCCTTTGGTTATGGCCAAAATAAAACCAAAGGCACCAATGAGTAAGCCAAACGCCATAGGGTGACCGCCAGCAGCAACAACAATAGGAATTAACGGAATAAGCGGGCCATGAGTACCAGCCAAGTTAGCTGTTGGTAAAATAAAGCCTGAGAATAAGATGATAAAAATAGAAACAATGAGTAATTCGTAGCGCACGTTTTCTAAAACAAAGGCATCGCTTAATCCAAGAGGCGCTGCAAATGTTGCCGCAATAGCACCCACCATAACGACTTTACCAATAGTGCCCGCCATTGCTGGAATGGTGTCTTCAAATTCAAATCGGTAATCTCTAAACGGTAAATTAGGACGCCAGCGTTTAGGCTGCATAATCTGTAATTCATGTTCGAGATACTCGTCGCGAGTATTAAACTCTGAACTCGGTTTGTGAAGCTGCTCGTAGCTTTGAGCATTCTTGTGCGTGTTTGATGGTGCATCACCGGGTGGTGTAGTTTGCATGCGTTCTCCTGCAACATTGTTGCTTAATCAAATAAATACGGCTTTTGTTAAAGCAAATGAATATTGAACATGCAGGGTAGATCAGCTTTTAGGCTGCTATGTATAGGCAAAAGGTCGTGCATGGTTGTTTTTAATACAGTTAATCTGACAATCAGCTTTACGTTAAAAATTATAAAACTACACAAAATGATTTAAAATTACTATAAATCAATGACTTGCTTTTATTTTTAAAGAATTTTATCACTGTTTATAGCGGGAAATAGTGTTAATGGCAGGTTATTATCCTTTAGTCTTAGTGGCTGTGAAAGCCGTTTTATTTCAAGCTATTTGCTTGCAGGAGCCGTTAATATTGTTTTATTTGTGGTGGAATAATACTTCTGTTACTTTCTGATTGTTAATAACAATAAAGAATAGACATGCAACTCAACCCCCCTAAATCAATTGGTATTTTACTTGGTACGCTTTACGGCATATTTATGCGGCTGTTTATAGAGCTACTTGATACTTATAATTTAAGTAGCCTAGTCTCTATATCATTTATGTTTTTAGTGCCCGTTGCAATTGGTTATATTCGTGTTCACTTTGAATTTAAGAGCTCAAAAACATTAACTAAAAGGCAAATGGTCACGATTGCTTGGCAGCCTATTTTTGTTTTTTTATTTGTAAGTGTAATTACTTTACTTGAAGGCAGTATTTGTGTGGCTATGGCTTTGCCTGCTTTTATGTTTTTTGCCAGCATTGGTGGATTACTTGCGGGTTTTATTAGAAAGCGTGAAATAAAAAAAGCGAATAGTTCTTTATTATCAATCGCGTTGTTACCTATATTGCTCTCACCTATTGAAGTTAATTTTTTAAATTTATCAAAAACATACGAAGTAACAAATTCAATAACTATTAACGCGCCCATCAATGTTGTGTGGCAACAGTTAGCTAATGTGAGTGATATAAAACCACAGGAAGTGCCTTTTTCACTCACTCAATTAATTGGTGTACCAAAGCCATTAAAGGCAAGTATGAATGCAAGCGGTATAGGCGCTGTTCGCACAAGTACTTGGCAAAAAGGGGTTATATTTAAAGAAGTTATTACGGACTGGCAACCAAATAAACAGATGCTTTATAGATTTGACATAGACCCAGATGCTATTCCCGATGACGCACTCGATAAACACGTAAAACTTGGCGGTGAATACTTTTCTCCACTTTACGGTGGTTATCAGCTAAGTGAAGATAAAAGCGGCAATACAATTTTAACTTTAAAAACGACCGTGCAAGACAATACAAATTTTGGTATTTATTCACGAATATGGGGAGAGGTGATATTTCAAGATTTTCATCATTCACTTTTAACGTTGATGAAAAACAGAGCTGAAAAGTCACTTATCGCAACTGTTTCTTATAATTAGCTTAAAGCATTGTGTTTATAAAAATATTACACACTAAAGGTTAAAAGCCCCTGCAATTGCAAAGGCTTATGTTTTAACTGCTAACTTTTACCAAATCATTTCTACAAATTCAGGATGGTCGATATACGGGTTACGATTACCTTGAAATTCAAAGGCTGCTTGGTTACGGTCAAGTTCCATTTGGCTTACAGGATCGCTGTTATGCCAGTCAAGCAGCATGGCTACAACCCAGCTTTCAAACACTTGGTTGCTTGAACCATTAAGCACTGCATTACTTGAGGTCGTTTTGGTTTGCCAAGTGCCTATTACATTTTCGTAGCGCGTTGCCATGTAAAAATAAGCGCGAGCAAAGTCACCTTTAAATTCGTCAATTGGCTCAAATACAGTACCTGAGTAATTTAATGAACTTGCGGCAGAGCCTAATTTACTTCCGTTGGTTGATGTAAATGAAGCGCTTGCTACTTCACCAAATGGGAAGTTACTACGTTTTGAGTTTACATAACCGTCGGTTGCGTAAATATGATGCACATCTGAGTTCATTGGCTCAATAGTGCCGCCAAACCAGCTTTTAGGAAATGAATGCTCACGGTTGTAACAGCCGCCTTCTCCACTATAGTTACCACATTGGTCACTCACCGCAGTATAATTGTAGCTATCTGAGCCGTTTGGTTTCTCGCTATACATATCTAAAATGCTGTTATCGTTTTCAAAGTATTTATCACGTGCAGATGAGTCGTAAAAATTCCAAATAGCCGAGTAACCCTGTGCATTATGATCTTTAATAATATTATAAAGCTCAGTTTTTAGTGCATAACCTGATAACCCTTGAGCAGTAACATAGTAGCCAGTGGGTGTTGGGTTGGTCCCGCCGCCATCACCAGAGCCACTACCTAAAGTAAATGCCGTGCTGTCTGTATTATTAAAACTTGCACCGCTAGCAAGTGCGGTAGAGCCTTGCTTAAGCGCATAACTGCCACTACCTGTTGAACAACACATACCATCGCCGTAACTGTCGCTAATAACAAGTGTGTAAGTACCATCAGTTAGGCATATTTGCTCATCATACTGAGTGTTTGATGCGTAACCACTGCCGTTAGCAACAGCGCTACCTTGATTATTATTAACGGCCCAGCTAGTTTCGCTACCGTAATTATCGGTGTTAAGCGTTAAAGTAAGGCTATTGTCGGTGCAACTTGTTGATGCGTTGCCATCAGTATTTGGTAAAAAGTTATCTACGTATACGGTTTCGCTGCCATCAAACCCACTTACATCGTAAAACCTAAGCCCAACACTAATTGTTTTATCACTGCTTGCTGTATAGCTATGGCTAATTGTTTGCCATTGGTTAGTTTGTGCTTGATTTGAATAGCCTTGATAGCCATCTACATATAAGCGCGCTTTAATTTTACCTTCGGTGTGGTAAACATCAGCCGAAAAGTTATAGGTTTTACCAGCTTCTACAGCAACTTGTTGTAGTAAATCAGTGTTACTTTGCGATCCTGTTGTTACATTGACAGCAGCAGAGCTACTGCCACTTTTAACTGTGCTGGTGGATCGTGAAAGGCTAATTCCGCCATCTATTGTTGTCCATGCATCAGGTGTATTACCTGACCATTGCTCAAAGCCGCCATTAGTTACATTGGCCATTACAGGTAATGAGCCCAGTAACAAAGCGGTACTAATTAATTTGTTTTTATATTTCCCGTGTAACATGATTGTTCCTATTTTTACTATGAAAGTAAAATATACCCTACATTAGTTTGGTTACAAAATTGTTAATTTAAAATGCAGTAAAAGGCAATAATTACTCTTTAAACTGTTTTTGAAGGTATTTTTATAAATTAATAACTAAATGGAATATCAAAGCAGATTCTATTCTTTTTTTATCTATGCTTAGCCCGTTATCCTGCATACTTAGAAAACCTCAACAGATACACTCTGGATGAGGTAAAACTCATTTTTAACAATACACAAAGTGTGTTGTGTTTAATTTTCAGGGTTATGGGGAATCGATTCATGTTGTTAGGTCAACTAAATGCTGCGGCAAGCCCGCTATCGCAAGATCAAGTACAAAAGCTGCAAGGTTTAGTGGCTGAGCTTAATCCAATTCAACAAGCATGGGTAAGTGGTTACTTAGCCGCTAATGCTAACTCAGCTGCATTAGGTGCTCCTACTGCTGGCGTACCGGCTGCAGGAGATGCTGCAGCGCTAACTATTTTATATGGTTCGCAAACGGGTAACGCAAAAGGCGTAGCAAGCAAAATGAAAGAGCAGGCTGAGTCGCGCGGCTTAGCGGTTAAATTGGTTAGCATGTCAGATTACAAACCAACAGCCCTGAAAAAAGAAAAGTTTTTAACCATCGTTGTATCTACTTACGGTGAAGGTGAGCCACCAGAAGACGCAGAAACACTCTATGAATTTTTAGCAACTAAAAAAGCACCAAAACTAGACGATGTAAAAATAGCCGTTATTGGTTTAGGTGATTCTAGCTATGAGTTTTTCTGCCAAACAGCAAAAGACTTTGAAGAGCGTTTAAATAAACTAGGTGCACAGACCATATATCAACGTGCTGATTTAGATGTAGATTATGAAGAAGAAGCTGCAACATGGATTGCGGGCGCAATTGACGCATTCGAACCTGATTTAAAAGCGCAACAAGAGGCCGCTGGTGGTCAAGTTGTATCAATGCCATTTGGCGCTCCAACCTCTGCAGCAAGCCAATATACAAAACAAAATCCATTTGAAGCAGAGCTATTAACTGTTCAAAAAATTACCGGTCGCGACTCAACTAAAGATGTACGCCATGTTGAAATTTCGCTTGAAGGTTCTGACATTACTTACACGCCTGGTGATTCATTAGGTGTGTACTTTTTAAATGACGATGTATTAGTTGATGAAGTACTTACACTTACTCAAATTGATGCAACAAGCATTGTAAAAGTAGGTGATGAAGAGCTAAGCGTACGCGATGCACTTATTGAAAAACTAGAGCTGACTCAGTCATACCCTGGTTTTGTAGAAAAATATGCAACTGCTACGGGCACGCCAGAGCTACTTAAACTAGTTGAAGATAAAACTGCAATGCGCGCATACATTGAGCCTCGTCAAATATATGATGTGATTCGCCAAAACCCAGCAAAGCTTGATGCGCAAACATTAGTAGATTGCTTACGTAAACTACAAGCTCGTTTGTACTCAATTGCATCTAGCCAAAGCGAAGTTGAAGACGAAGTACACTTAACACTAGGTCTAGTGCAGTTTGATGCATTTGATAGCGAGCATTTAGGTGGCTGTACTGGTTACTTAACTCGTCGTGCTGAAGAAGGTTGTAAAGTTAAAGTATTTAGCGAACACAACGATAATTTCCGCCTACCTACTAACGATGATACACCTGTGATCATGGTTGGCCCAGGTACCGGTATTGCGCCGTTCCGTGCATTTTTACAAGAGCGTGATTCGCGTGAAGCACAAGGCAAAAACTGGTTGTTTTTTGGTAACCCACATTTTACTCAAGATTTTTTATACCAAGTAGAAATACAGGGTTATTTAAAATCGGGTTTACTTAACAAAGTAGATGTAGCATTTAGCCGCGACCAAGCCGAAAAAGTATACGTACAAGACAAATTACGCAGTAACAGTAAAGACGTGTTTGAATGGTTAGAAGCTGGCGCTCACTTTTATATTTGTGGCGATGCAAATCGCATGGCAAAAGATGTACACAACGCCTTGCTTGATATCGTTAAAGAAAACACAGGTAAGAGTAACGAAGACGCAGAGCAATACTTAAAAGATTTGCGTAGCGCAAACCGCTATCAGAAAGACGTGTATTAATCACGTTTCTTATTTTATTTAACAGCTAACAGCCGTCACTGTAACAAATTTAGGATTTAAAATGAGCGAACAAGATAAAAACGTAAAACTTTCTGATAACGAACGTTTGAAAAGAGAAAGTAACTTTTTACGTGGCACCATAGAAAAAGATTTAAAAGACGAGATTACCGGTGGTTTTACTGCCGACAACTTTCAGCTAATTCGTTTTCATGGCATGTACCAACAAGATGACCGCGATATACGTGGTGAGCGTGCTAAGCAAAAGCTAGAGCCGCTACATAATGTAATGTTACGTGCACGTATGCCTGGCGGTATTATTAAGCCAGAGCAGTGGCTAGCAATCGATAAGTTTGCAGATGATAAAACAAGCTACGGCAGTATTCGTTTAACAACGCGTCAAACGTTTCAGTTTCATGGTGTGCTAAAGCCTAATATTAAAGGCATGCACCAAATGCTTGATAGCGTAGGTATAGACTCTATTGCTACAGCGGGTGACGTTAACCGTAATGTGCTTTGTACTACTAACCCAGTTGAGTCTGAGTTACATCAAGAAGCTTACGACTGGGCTGCAAAAATTTCTGAGCATTTATTACCAAAAACGAAAGCGTATGCCGAAATTTGGTTAAATGGCGAAAAAGCAGAAACCACAGAAGAGCCAATTTTAGGATCTAATTACTTACCGCGTAAATTTAAAACAACGGTAACTATTCCACCTAACAACGAAGTTGATGTGCATGCGAATGACTTAAACTTTGTGGCAATTGCTGATAACGGCAAGCTTGTTGGTTTTAACGTATTAGTGGGCGGTGGCCTTGCCATGACGCACGGCGATACAGCAACTTATCCGCGTAAGGCTGATGACTTTGGCTTTATTACGCTCGAAGATACCTTAAAAATTGCAGAGCATGTTGTATCTGTGCAGCGCGATTGGGGTAATCGTTCAAACCGTAAAAATGCAAAAACTAAATACACATTGGACCGTGTTGGCGTTGATGTATTTAAAGCAGAAGTAGAAAAACGCTCAGGCGTTACGTTTGCACCAAGCCGTCCGTTTGAGTTTACTCATCGTGGCGACCGCATTGGTTGGGTTGAAGGCATTGATGGTAAGCACCACTTAACGCTATTTATTCAAAGTGGTCGTATTTTAGACTACCCAGGCAAGCCGCTTAAAACAGGTTGTCGTAAAATCGCAGAAGTTCACCAAGGTGACATGCGTATGACGGCAAACCAAAACTTAATTATTGCTGGCGTACCTGCAGATCAAAAAGCCGTGATTGAAGAAATTGCACGTAGCCATGGCCTGATTGACGACAAAGATTCGCAGCAGCGTAAAAATTCTATGGCGTGTGTTTCACTGCCAACGTGCCCACTTGCAATGGCCGAAGCAGAGCGTTACTTACCAAGCCTAGTAGAAAAAACTGAAGCATTACTTGCTAAGCACGGTATACCAGATGACAGCATTATTATGCGCGTTGTAGGTTGCCCTAACGGTTGTGGCCGCGCAATGCTTGCAGAAGCTGGTTTAGTGGGTAAAGGGCCAGGTAAGTACAACGTTTACCTAGGTGGTAATTTAGAAGGCACACGTATTCCTAAATTGTACCTTGAGAACGTAGGCGAAGACGTTTACCTAGAAGCATTCGATAAGCTCATTGGGCAATGGGCAAAAGAGCGTAACGAAGGTGAGTGTTTTGGTGACTTTGTTATACGCAAAGGCATAGTTGCTGAAGTAAAAGTATCAGTAACCGATTTTCACGCTTAATTAAATACCAGCGCCAAAGCGCTGGTGAGGTTTGGAATTTACCATGAGTGAATTTAAAAACATTTTACAGCTAGATAAACAAAGCCAAGCGGCTATGTTAGCTGATGCTAATGGTTTGCTAGCGAATATGAGCGCAGAACAGCGTGTTGCATGGGCGCTTGATAACTTGCCTAATACGGCTTTTTTATCATCTAGCTTTGGTATTCAAGCGGCAGTAATGCTGCATTTAATGACCTCACAACGTCCAGATATTCCCGTTGTATTAACCGATACAGGCTATTTATTTCCTGAAACGTATCAGTTTATTGAACAAATGAGTGAGCGTTTATCACTAAACTTAAAGGTGTATAGAGCGCAGCTAAGCCCTGCATGGCAAGAAGCTAAGTTTGGTAAGTTGTGGGAGCAAGGCGAGGACGGCATTAAGCAATATAACCAGCTTAATAAAGTTGAGCCGATGACCCGCGCACTTAAAGAGATAGAAGCGGGCACGTGGTTTAGTGGTTTGCGTCGCGATCAATCATCTACACGTGCTGATAAACAGTTTGTAGAAATAAGCCGTGGTACCGTTAAAGTGTACCCGATTATTGAATGGTCTAACCGTGACGTGTATCAGTACCTGACTAAGCACGATTTACCTTACCACCCATTATGGGAACAAGGTTATGTATCGATGGGTGACGTACATACAACACGTAAGTTAGAACCAGGAATGACAGAGGAAGAAACTCGCTTTTTTGGCTTAAACCGAGAATGCGGACTGCACATGGATGGTGACGGTATTTAACGTCACTACGATGTAGTTAAATCGCAAATAAAAACGCAGCTTCGGCTGCGTTTTTATTTTCTTTTATTCGGGTACAAAAAATTGCCTAATTAAGTATTTTTTATTAGACTCAAGGCATTAAAGGATTAATTAAAGCAGGAACGCTATGAAATACTTTACCTACTTAGCTATATCAATTATGGCTATTGCAGTCATCTCTTTGTTTTATTTAAAAAAGCCCGATGGTCAAACATGGCTTTCTGCATCATCAATTAGCAGTGAATCTCAGCAAATTAAAGAAAAAATGGTCGCGCTATCTAGCAATACTTTGGACCAAGCAGTGTTGGGCGTTAAGCAAGCTGGCGATAAGATTGCGAGCAGTATTTCTGATGAACCAATTGCTGCAAATGCTACCTCAAGTGGTAAAATTTTTAAGTGGCAAGACGAAACAGGCCAATGGCACTTTTCTGATACACCTAACCCGCATGTAAAAAGTATTGAAGTAAAACTCGATCCTAAAGATATTACAGTTATTGCTGCAGAAGACACGTCTATTTTAAATACCTCTTCAACTCCAAACACAATATCGGCTGCACCAGAGGGGATCAGTATTTTGAACCCAGATTCGGTTAAAAAGCTATTTAATGACGCCGAAAATGTAAAAGACAAACTAGAAAAACGTAATAAAGAAATTAATAATTTAAGTGCACTTTAATTATTTAGAGTGAGTGCTTTTATGGTTTTTTAAATAACGTTTTTCGGCTTCCATCAATAATACTGTTGAATATATTTTAGTGGGAAGCGACAGCAGCACGCCTACAGCAATGCATGCCGCCGCTGTAATTATTCCTTTAATACCATGCTCGACAGTAAAGTAGTTCGACACAATTAAAGTATGGCCAGTCACGATAAGGCACAACCCAAGCATTATTGATGTTTTAAGCAGCCTAATTATCATTGTTTGCGACATAGTTACCTCAGTAGGCACGCTTTAAATGCTTAGCATTGATTTAAGACAACAAACAACACATATAAAAAAGCCCAGCTTATTACTAAGTTGGGCTTTTAAATGTATTAACTACTGTCTTTGTTAGTCGAGCATATTACGCAGTACATATTGTAAAATGCCGCCGTGTTTATAGTAATCCCACTCTTTAGGGGTATCAATACGTACGTCTGCACTCAAGGTTACTTTTTTACCTTCGGCATTTGTAGCAATAACGGTAACTTCATCGGTTTTATCGTACAGGCCATCAATATCAAATTGTTCTTGCCCTGTTAACCCATGTGTCTCGTAGCTTTCACCCTCTTTAAATTGCAGCGGTAATACACCCATACCAATTAAGTTAGAGCGATGAATACGTTCATAGCTTTGTGCTACAACGGCTTTAACGCCTAATAAAAGTGAGCCTTTAGCAGCCCAGTCACGAGATGAACCCGTGCCATATTCTTTGCCCGCTAAAATAATGAGTGGAGTATTATTTTTTTGATACTCCATTGCTGCATCATAAATACTCTCTAGCGTATCGCCAGGCTGAGTACGTGTTACGCCACCTTCAGTACCAGGAGCTAGTAAGTTTTTAAGACGCACATTAGCGAACGTTCCACGCATCATTACTTCGTGATTACCACGGCGTGAGCCGTACGAGTTAAATTGCGCTTTATCTACACCTTTCTCTTGCAAGTATAAACCTGCTGGCGCTTCTGCTTTAATAGCACCCGCTGGAGAAATATGGTCAGTGGTTACTGAATCTCCAAGTTTAGCTAAACAACGTGCACCTTCGATAGAAGGAATGCCCGGTGGTTCTACTTTCATACCATCAAAAAAGGGTGCTTTTTTAATGTAGGTAGATGCATCATCCCAATCGTAAAGTTTGCCATCCGGTATTTTAATTTGCTGCCAACGGCTATCGCCTTCGTAAACGTTAGCGTAGCTTTTTTCAAACATTTCTTTAGTTACGGTTTCTTTAACTAAGTCACTTACTTCTTTAACGCTTGGCCAAATGTTTTTAAGGTAAATATCGTTACCGTTAGCATCTTGAGCAAGGGGTTCGTTGTATACGTCAATATCGGTTCTACCTGCAATGGCATAAGCTACGACAAGCGGAGGAGAGGCTAAAAAGTTCATTTTAACATCTTGGTGAATACGCCCTTCAAAGTTACGGTTACCCGATAAAATAGAGCTCACTACTAATTTATGTTTTTGAATCGCGTCTGATATTTCAGTTGCAAGTGGCCCTGAATTACCAATACACGTAGTACAGCCGTAGCCAACTAAGTTAAAGCCTAGGCTTTCTAGGTCATCCATCAGGCCTGCTTTTTCTAGGTAGTCGGTAACTACTTTTGAGCCTGGAGCAAGTGATGTTTTAACCCAAGGTTTTACATTAATGCCTAACTGTTTCGCTTTTTTAGCAACCAAACCAGCAGCTAAAATAACACTTGGATTAGAGGTGTTGGTACAGCTGGTAATTGCGGCAATAACACAAGCGCCATCGTTTAGCTCAAACTCTTGGCCTTTAAATTTAACCTTAGCGGCACCCATAAACTGCGCTTCGTTAACTGGCTCATCTGGATTTGTTGTCGGCCCTTCACTCTCAATACGAGCTTGTTCTTCATCGCTTTTATCGCGACGAGCCATACGTTCGTCTTGGAAGCCTTTTAAATGATCGCCAATAACTTTGCCAGCTTCGTTTAAGGCAATTCTATCTTGTGGGCGTTTAGGGCCTGCAAGGCTTGGTACAACGTCATCTAATTTAAGCTCAAGTGTATCGGTATAATTAGCTTCGTCGCCATCGTTACGCCATAAGCCTTGATGCTTAGCGTAATCTTCAATTACTTTTAAGTGTTTTTCGTCGCGGTTTGTTAAGCGAAGGTAGTTGATGGTCTCATCATCAATTGGGAAAATACCACACGTAGCGCCGTATTCTGGTGCCATATTGGCTATGGTTGCTCTATCGGCAAGTGGTAGGTCGGCAAGGCCGTCACCATAAAATTCTACAAATTTACCCACTACGCCATGATTACGCAGTATTTCGGTTACTGTTAACACTAAATCGGTTGCGGTAGTACCTTCAGGTAAACGTCCGCTTAGCTTCATACCTACTACTTGTGGAATGAGTAAGCTAATTGGCTGACCAAGCATGGCTGCTTCAGCTTCAATGCCGCCTACACCCCAACCAAGCACACCTAAGCCATTAATCATGGTGGTGTGAGAGTCAGTCCCTACAAGCGTATCTGGGTAAGCGAATTTTTTGCCGTCGCGCTCTTCATTAAAAACAACGCGCGCTAAGTATTCTAGGTTTACTTGGTGAACAATGCCGGTTGCTGGAGGCACTACTTTTAAATTATCAAAAGCGGTTTGTCCCCAACGTAAAAATTCGTAACGTTCTTTATTTCGGTCGTACTCAAGTTTTGCATTTAAATCAAATGCACCATCATTTCCGTAGCCATCTACTTGTACCGAATGGTCAATCACAAGTTCAGCAGGCGATAACGGGTTTATTTTTGCAGGATCTCCACCTAGCTTTTCCATTGCGTCACGCATCGCGGCTAAATCTACAATAGCGGGTACGCCGGTAAAATCTTGCATAACAACACGGGCGGGAGTAAAGGCAACTTCAGATGCAGGCTTTGCTTGAGGATCCCAATTAAGAAGGGCTTGAATGTCTTGTTCTTTTATATTTACGCCATCTTCGTTACGAAGAAGGTTTTCAAGTAGTACTTTTAAGGAAAAGGGCAATCGTTTCGCTTTGTCGCCAAGTCCTTTTAGAGAATGAATATGATATTGCTCACCGTTTATTGTGAGCTGATGTTGGGTATCGAAACTATTATTCATTATTTGCCCCTTTATGAATTATAAAAATGTTTTGAAGAGTGACCTCTGTAGTGTTCGAGTTGCAAAGTACATACCAGTGTAAAAAATCGCGTTTAGAGAACGAATTTTATACAGTTATTATAGTAGAGATGATGCTGAAAAATTTAATTTCAAGAGATGATTTAAAAGAAGAGATAGGGTCAAAAGTTATTTCGACCCTTATTAATTACTGTAACCAACCTTGTTGCTTACCTTTAATACTCAAGCAAAGTAAAGCGATGGCAATAATGATTACAAAAATAGGCATAAATACCGCACTTGCGCCAAGTAGCTCAATACTATTTATGACCACAAAATTATAATATTGCTGAATTAAAATAGCGCCGAGCGATAGCAAAAAAGTAGGTGTTGCCAGCGCGTTTTTAGCAAGTAAAAACAGACAACCCAAAGTGCTTCCAAATACAGCTACAGCAAATGCAATGGTTGACCAAAGAGGGATGTCAGAGTAGGCAGCTTGTTGATCTAACGGAAGTTTACCTATCATTTCGGGTGTCATCATCATGTGCATAGCAAATGCAATAACGCCAAGTAAGTTCCATACGAGTGCCGCCCATACAACGGGTTTAAACCAATTTTTAGGTGTGTTTACAGACATTTTATAACCTTGTTTTTATTATTAATTAGGTTATTAAAGAGTAAAAAGGCCAACTATACAAGTTGGCCTTTTTATATAAAAAGAGTGCTTTTAAATGCTTAACCAAATGAAATAGGACGACGACCTGTTTTATCATCTACTTTTGGTTTTTTAGTTCGCTTACGCTTACTTTTAGCTGGTTGATTTGTTGGTTGTGGTGCAACTTGCTTTGACTCTGCTTGAGTTTGTACCGCAGGTTTTTCTACAGGGATTGCATCTTCACTTAGTGAGAGTTTAAAAAACTCACCATCAAACTCTAGTACATCACCACTGTATAATTTTTTCCGTTTAATTGTACAAATTTCATGGTTAACACCCACATAGCCTTCAGTAATTAGGTTTTTAGCTTGGCCGCCACCTTCAACTAAGTTTAGTACTTTTAATAATTTACAGAGCTCAATCGGCTCTTCTTCTAATTCTATTTCTATGTATTCTTCGTTCATATTTGCTCTCGGTGGGGTAACGCACAAGCTGTAGTATAAAGGCTTGCAGCTACTTTTGCACCAAAGCAAGTAACTTTAGCTAATTGTAATAGGGAAATAACGACGAAAGTTTTTATGTATTTTATCTGTCTTTAAAAAAACTGAAGCAATTGAAGAGTAATCTTTGCAGCAGTTAATTTTACGTATGGCCTGCTAATTGCTAAAACTTTGGCGGAATAAATATTTTTCATTAAATGGAGTAGGAAATGGGCGTAAGATTAGCAATGAAAAAAGAGCTAATGGGATTAGATAATTCAGGTATGTTAACTGCTGACGATGTTAGAGAGCACCTTGCTAATTCTGTAAAAAAGCAAGCTGATCAAGGTGAGCGCGGTTTTTCTGTAATTTCAAAATTCAATGATACCCATAGCCGTTTAGTTAGTGGTGATGCCACGAGAAAAACAAAACTTGAATTTGAACGTCATCGTTTATTTAAAGAAGTTTTATATACTCGCAAAAGTGTTGATGCTTGGTTAGATAGCCAAATTAGCTGATTTGCTATTTATCAAAAATATAGTTTTAGTGTGCTTAGCCATTTTATTAAGTACGTGTCAGTAACCGACTGCATATATTTATACATAAACGTTGAGTGCAACTCAAAGGTAGCAGCTAGAATCAACTTGGGGATATAAACAGTCTCTAACCGTGGATTTCTATATGCTCGCTTAATTTGGCAATGCGCAGGCTCATACCTTCAATAATTCGGTCTTTAATTTTTTCGCGGATAACATTAGGTAAGCGGGTGAGTGCTTCAGGGGTAATGGCAAGTACTATGGTGTCGGTTTTAGCGCGAGCACTGGTACTGCGCTCTCGGTTATTTATAAAGGCACCTTCACCTATAAATTCACCGGGCTCTATAGTGCCAAGTTCTAGTAAATGGTTATGCTTAAATACTAATAATGCGCCGCTAAGTACAATGTACAAGCGCTTGTCGTTATCGTATTGCTTAAATAAAAATTGATGCTGACTTACTAAATATAACAGGCCGAACGACTCCAATAAGACTTGGCGCTCGCTGAGCGTAAATTCTTTAAAAAAGTGCAGCCTGTTTATAATTTCCATTTGTTTGAATAATGGAATATGTTCGATTAGCTTCATCAATAACCAAATGTGTTAAAAGCGTTTAATCAGCTAATATTGCGCTCTTTTAATTTTCGGGTCAACGTGTTGCGTCCCCAACCAATTTTTATAGCAGCATCTTGTTTATGACCAGAGCAATTAGCCAGGGCTGTTTTTATTAAGCGAGTTTCTAGTTGAGCTTGAATGTCAGGCCAAATATTTTCTTTGCCTTTTTTTAGCTCTTGATTAAGCCATTGTTGGAATGCATCGAGCCAATCACCTTCTTCTTGGGTTGGTGAAGCATCCAGAATCTCCGGCGGTAAATCTTGCTCGCTTACAAGCTCACCCGGTGCCATAACTGTTAGCCAGCGACACGTGTTTTCTAATTGGCGTACATTACCTGGCCAATTAAATAAACGTAATTGCTCAGTCGCTTTAGGGCTCAGAACTTTACTTTCTACTTGTAGCTCTTTAGCGCTTTTATGTAAAAAGTGTTGCGATAAGCTTTCTATATCTTCAGTACGCTCTCGAAGAGCAGGTAAACGTAGGCGCACAACATTAAGACGATGAAATAAATCATCCCTAAACTTGCCTTGTTTAACTAAATCTTCAAGGTTTTGGTGCGTAGCTGCAATAATGCGTACGTCCACTTTTATACTTTGATGGCCACCAACGCGATAAAACTCACCATCGGCAAGAACGCGTAATAAACGTGTTTGCACATCAAGTGGCATATCACCAATTTCATCTAAAAATAGTGTACCGCCATTGGCTTGCTCAAAGCGGCCTTTACGTACGCTATCGGCGCCCGTAAACGCGCCTTTTTCGTGGCCAAATAACTCTGACTCAACAAGCTCTTTTGGAATGGCCGCCATGTTAAGTGCAATAAATTGATTTTCTTTACGTGGGCTATGGTTGTGCAGGGCGCTGGCGACAAGTTCTTTACCTGTGCCAGATTCACCATTTATTAATACGCTCATGCTAGAGGCCGATAGTTTACCTATCGCTCTAAACACTTCTTGCATAGCGGGTGCTTCACCAATAATGTGGGCACTTTTTGGTGGAGCTTGCTTTCGCTTAGTTTTTTTAGTGGAATTTGCTCTGCATGCGCTCTCGACTAGCGCCACTGCTTCGTTTAAATCAAACGGCTTAGCTAGGTATTCAAAAGCACCTTTTTGGAATGCATTAACTGCAGAGTCCAAATCTGAGTGGGCAGTCATTATAATAACTGGCAGCCCAGGGTTTTGCTCTGCTATAAGCTCAAGCAACGCCATGCCATCCATACCAGGCATTCGTACGTCCGAAACTAAAACAGTAGGTTGACTAAACTTTAATGCGCTTAATACATCTTGCGCATTAGCAAAGCTTTCTGCGTTAAACCCTGCACGGGTTAGTGCTTTTTCAAGTACAAATCGAATAGAAGCATCATCATCTACAAGCCAAACTGTTTTCATGCAAACTCCAAACATTAATCTGCAAAGGGCAGATAGATATTAAATTCAGTATGTCCAGGCCAGCTATCACATTCTATATAGCCATCATGTTGATCTATCAGCGTTTGCGCTATTGAGAGTCCTAACCCTGAGCCATCTTCTTTATTGGTGATCATAGGGTAGAACAGTGTTTCACGTACACTGGGATCAATACCTGGTCCGTTATCAGATATTTGGATCAACAAGGCTTTTTTAGGTGCTTTACCTGGGCGACGATGTTGATGATTAATGCGGGTTTTTATTGTTATTTCACCGCCATCTACAAGCGCCTGCTGAGCATTTCGAACAATGTTTAATACTACTTGCTGAATTTTACCTTGATCAATGTATACATCAGGAATGCTTGGGTCGTAATCCTTAACCAAGCTAATGTTAGAACAATTATCTAACGTACTTAGTCGTGCAACTGATTCAAGTGATTGATGTATATTGCCATACGATTTTTGCGGAAGCTGATTTGGCCCTAAAAGCCTATCTACTAATTCGCGTAATCGGTCAGCTTGCTCAATGATAAGTTCAGCACATTGGTCTCTTTCTTGTTGATCAACCTCATACTGCAATAACTGCGCCGCTCCGCGAATTCCACCTAAAGGATTTTTAATTTCGTGAGCTAAGCCTCTTATTAGATTTCGGGCTGCTTGGTATTGATGCATTTGATTAGACGCTTGGTCGTGCTTAATTTCGTCATCGGTTTGGCGCCACTCAAATAAAATATAAAGTGAGCCATCAAACTTAATTTGTCGTGTACTTACGGCTACTTTTGCATGGCGAGAATCGCTAAAAACCACGTCAGCTCTGTGCTGCTGGCAATCTACACCTTCAACTAATGAGTATTGTTCTATACGCTGCAAATCGATTGAATGGTAATTAAAAAGACTATCGAAAGGCTGATCTAATAGGCGCTTGTTACCAAGGCCAAGCAGTTCGCTAGTACTGGTATTGGCATAGACAACGGTGAAGTTTTTATCAAGCAACATGATAGCGGTTGTTTGATTTTGCCAAATAGCATCGAGTAGCTCAGGGCTAAAGTTTTTATTATTAATCATAGCTGCACCATTTTAGTGCGTGAATATTTACAAGCAAGTTATATAGTAAAATACACTGCTGCACGTTTAGTAATGCCCCAATTTAGTTACTTAGGTTTAGCCCTTTTCGGTGCATAAAAAATATGCAGGGCTCACTTATAGCAATAACTTGGTTTTTACTATTAAAAAGCTTTAATTGTAGTGTGTGCTCACCACGTTCTACATCTCTTATTGCAAAGGTTGAACTGTCACTGGCTGGGCCATGTGCTTTGCCATCAATAAAAAGTTGTATAGTAAAACCAGTTTCAAAGCGTGGTTTTATTCGGCTAGTAACATAAACAGTGCCGGTATTTTCACGAATAGTCTGGTTATGATCAGGTGAGGAAATGGCAATACTAAAGGCCGCTTGTTGGGGCTGGGGTTGCTCGTCAAAAATGTCAGTATTTGTTGCAGGCATATTAAGATCTTGGCTGGTAAGCTTTACCTCTTTAGCACCTTTATGAGGGGTGTCAGAGAACACTAATACGCCATTTTTATCTTTCCAAGCGTATATCTTTGTTTCACCAGCGTAACCATAATTGCTTAATCCTAAAGCAATTAATAGTAATAAAATCTTGTTGTTCACTCTGCAGCCCTGCATTTTTGTCGGTAACTTAACTTTAGTGGAGATTGATTAATTTTACCATTAAAAAAGCCCGCAAAGCGGGCTTGAGAACACACATATTTTATACAGCTAAATTAACAGCTGTAGTACATTTCAAACTCAACTGGGTGAGTTGTCATGTTAAGCTTTTCAACTTCTTTAGATTTAAGTTCGATGTAAGCATCGATTAAGTCGTCAGTGAATACGCCACCTTGAGTTAAGAATTCACGGTCTGCGCTAAGTGCAGATAGTGCTTCGTCAAGTGATGCTGCAACAGTTGGGATTTCTGCTGCTTCTTCAGCTGGTAGGTCATATAAATCTTTATCCATAGCATCGCCAGGGTGGATTTTGTTTTTGATACCATCAAGGCCAGCCATAAGCATTGCTGAGAAAGCAAGGTATGGGTTAGCAGTTGGATCTGGGAAGCGTACTTCAATACGACGACCTTTTTCAGATGGAACCACTGGGATACGGATTGATGCAGAACGGTTACGTGCAGAGTATGCAAGCATAACTGGTGCTTCAAAACCTGGTACTAAACGTTTGTACGAGTTAGTAGAGGCATTTGCAAAAGCGTTAATTGCTTTAGCATGCTTGATGATACCGCCAATGTAGTAAAGCGCATCTTCAGAAAGGCCGCCGTACTTATCACCAGCAAAAAGGTTTACACCATCTTTAGCAAGTGATTGGTGACAATGCATACCAGAACCGTTATCACCAACAACTGGCTTAGGCATAAACGTTGCTGTTTTACCGTATAAGTGAGCCATGTTATGGATAACATATTTCATTTCTTGGATTTCATCCGCTTTTAATACCATTGTATTAAAGCGAGTAGCAATCTCGTTTTGACCTGCTGTTGCAACTTCGTGGTGATGTGCTTCTACTACTTGGCCCATTTCTTCTAGGACTAGACACGTAGCTGAACGCCAATCTTGGAAGTCATCAACAGGAGCAACTGGGAAGTAACCGCCTTTAATACCTGGACGGTGACCTGTGTTGCCATCTGCATATTCTTTATCTGAGTTCCAAGCAGCTTGCTTAGAATCAATTTTGTACATAGAACCAGACATATCTGATTTGTATTTAACGTCGTCAAATACGAAAAACTCTGGCTCAGGGCCAAATAAAACTGTATCTGCAATACCTGTAGAGCGCATGTAATCTTCAGCACGCTTAGCAACAGAACGCGGGTCGCGCTCATAACCTTGAAGCGTTGAAGGCTCTACTACGTCACAACGTACGATTAATGTTGATTCTTCAGTGAAAGGGTCTAGTTTGATTGAGTCAGCAACTGGCATTAATACCATGTCTGATTCGTTTATGCCTTTCCAGCCTGCAATTGAAGAACCGTCAAACATTTTACCGTCTTCAAAAAAGTCTTCATCAACTTGGTGATGAGGAATAGATACATGTTGTTCTTTACCCTTAGTGTCAGTAAAGCGTAAATCAATGAACTTAACGTCATTTTCTTTAATAAAATCTAAAACCGATTGTGACATGTGTCCTCCAACTATTGGGTTTTGTTATTGCTGCATAATTGCTTTGGGATTTACTAAGCTGATTTTGTGCCATTTTTATAACTAGCTGTTTATAAATTAAAAAAATATCGTTGCATCAAAATGGAATGTACAAACGCACTATGTTGGTGCGTAAATTTTCCTTTTTGGTGCAAAATTTACAGGGCACAATTTGCTGCTAATTTAATCGCTCGGAAATAGCATAACCTAAATGCAAAAGAGTACCAAAAAGATCAGCAAAATAGCCAAAAAGGCTGTTTTTCAAAAAAAATTTGAAATTTAATTCATATAATTGTCATATATAAAACAGATACTTAGTAAAAGTATTGAGAAAGTTTTGAAATTTATATTGGATAAACTTTCATCCATGTCATTAATGAGGGATAATATGCGCCCTTTTAAATCCTATGCTGGGACATCTCGCGAAAGCGTGGATGAGTGCGTAGATCTTGCAGGATCAATGAGAATTTAATTTCTCTGAGTAAATATATGAGCATCGAACAGTTAAGAAATATAGCGATTATCGCGCACGTTGACCATGGTAAAACAACACTGGTTGACAAACTACTTGAGCAATCAGGTACATTAGAAACACGCGGCGGTAACGAAGAGCGCGTGATGGACTCAAACGACATTGAGAAAGAACGTGGTATTACCATTTTGGCTAAAAACACAGCCATTTCTTGGAATGACTACCATATCAATATCGTAGATACCCCGGGACACGCCGATTTCGGTGGTGAAGTTGAACGCGTACTTTCGATGGCTGACTCAGTATTATTACTTGTTGATGCTCAAGAAGGTCCAATGCCGCAAACGCGTTTCGTTACGCAAAAAGCATTCGCGCAAGGCTTAAAGCCAATCGTCGTTATCAATAAAATTGATAAGCCAGGCGCTCGTCCAGATTGGGTTATGGATCAAATCTTTGATTTATTCGACAACCTTGGCGCGACTGACGAACAGTTAGACTTTAAAGTAATCTACGCTTCAGCAATCAACGGTTGGGCAACACTAGATTTAGACGAACCATCAGACAACATGGAACCTATGTTCAAGATGATCGTTGAAGAAGTATCACCACCGGATGCAGATCCTGAAGGTGACTTCCAAATGCAAATTTCTCAACTAGATTACAACTCTTATGTTGGTGTAGTTGGTATTGGTCGTATTAAACGTGGTTCTGTTGCTCCTAACCAACAAGTTACTATTATCAGTGCTGATGGCACTACACGTAATGGTAAAATTGGTGCAGTACAAAGCTACCTAGGTCTTGAGCGTATCGAAACTGATAGAGCTTACGCTGGTAACATCGTAACTGTAACAGGTATTGGTGAGCTTAAGATTTCTGACACAGTTTGTTTCCCAGGAAACGTTGAAGCATTACCACCACTAAGTGTTGATGAGCCAACTGTAACAATGACATTCTCTGTAAATAACTCACCTTTCTGTGGTAAAGAAGGTAAGTTTGTAACGTCACGTAATATCCGTGAGCGTTTAGACAAAGAATTAGTACACAACGTAGCACTTCGCGTTGAAGATACTGCAAGCCCAGATAGCTTCCGTGTTTCTGGTCGTGGTGAATTACACCTAGGTATCTTAATTGAAAACATGCGTCGTGAAGGTTACGAGCTTTCAGTTTCTCGTCCAGAAGTTATCTTACGTACTGTAGATGGCGTTCTAGAAGAACCGTTTGAAACAGTGACTATTGACTGTCAAGAAGAGCATCAAGGTTCTGTTATGGAACAAGTTGGCCTACGTAAAGGTGAACTTACTAACATGACTCCAGATGGCAAAGGCCGTATGCGTTTAGACTTCATGATCCCAAGCCGTGGTTTAATTGGTTTCCAAACTGATTTCATGACGCTTACTTCGGGTTCTGGTCTTATGTACCATACGTTCGATCATTATGGTCCTCATAAAGGTGGCGCTATCGGTGTTCGTAAGAACGGCGTAATGATTGCAAACGCAACTGGTAAAGCACTTACTAACGCATTATTTAACTTACAAGAGCGCGGCCGTTTATTCATCGGTCACGGTGTTGAAGTATACGAAGGTATGGTTATCGGTATTCATAACCGTGATAACGACCTTACAGTTAACGCCCTTAAAGGCAAGCAGTTAACTAACGTACGTGCATCTGGTACTGATGAAGCGCAAACGCTTTCTCCGCACCTTAACTACTCACTTGAGCAAGCGCTTGAGTTCATCGATGATGACGAGCTAGTTGAAGTTACTCCACTAAACATTCGTATCCGTAAGAAACACCTTACAGAAAACGAACGTAAACGTGCGGGTCGTGCACCTAAGTCATAATCTATTAATTTAGAATAATGATTTTAAAAGCCGCTGTATTGCAAAATACAGCGGCTTTTTTGTGTTTGGTGGGTTCAGCAAAAGTAGATTATCAGTTTATTTCATCGTTCAGCTATCAGCATGAAATATTTATTGTTTTCATTATTATATGCTGGTAAGTTTTTAACGAAATTAAAAAGCTGTTTTTAATAACTAAATTGATAACAAAATACAAATTTTCTATCGATAACAGGGCTTTTTGCTATTAAAGATTTTGGAGTCTGCTGAAAAATGGAAGTTAAAACTGAACCAGCCGGAAGGCTTTTTGATATATTACAAGAAGCACGAAGCAAACCTGAACAACATAAAGTTAGAAAAGTTTGGGCTGAAGTTTTTGGTTTACAAGAAAATGATACTGGGACGATCTTAAGAATGATTGCTGATCTTATTCAGCTAATATACAAGACTAAGTCTCAGATTGAAGCGCTAGATGATGTTGACCATTTATTATATTTGAAGCCTTTTCAGAAAATAGAACGTATGTTCTCTAATATTAATTTGGAAGCACCTTGGCAAGGTTGTAAGAATCAAATTGATGAACCAACAATTTATGGCCTTCAATTTTGTTCTGATAAGTTAAATAGGAGCACAAAAATAACAGCACTTAAAGATATGGAGTTAGAGCAAATAAAAAAATCTCTAACCGAATTGTCGGATATGATTACAGGTTCTTCTCTAGAGCCTTCATTACAGCTACTTCTTTTAAGAAACATCGAAAGTTTACGACAAGCTTTGATTGCTTACAAGATCAAAGGTATTGACGGTATTGAAACAGAACTAGAACTTAATCTTGGCTCACTAGTTCTAAATAAAGAAAAAATTAAAGCATCTGTAGAAAAAGATAACTCTAGTGGTGTCTTTAAAAAGTACTTAAAACTTTTAGAGGGGCTAAATAGAACAGTATCTACAGCTAAGAAAGTAGATCAGCTCACGGGAAACACACTTTCTAAGCTGTTAGGCGTCAATGATAGCTAGTGGTCTATTTAAAAATTAGCTAAAATTTTTCAGCTTGATAAGCGTGAAGCAATCACTCATTAGCTTGGCCGATATAAGTAAACGAGGGTAAGTCCAAGCCGATCATGCTACATACTCTCAGGGTAGAAGCGATTGATAATGCAAAGCCTCCGCGTTTGTTGGTGGGATGTTTTTGCGTTGGGTTTCGCTTCGCTCAACCCAACATACGTGTTCAATTATTTTATTAGTAGCTACTTACTTTTTAGGGAGTAGGGTTATTTTGCCAAATACGTCGGCATCTATAAAACCACGGTTTCTGTCGCCATTTACTGGTTGTACTTCGTGTGAGCCCATAAAGTGCTCGCGCACGTCACTGCCATCGTTATCGCAATACGCTAACATAAACCCGATTACTTGCTTTTCGCTAAGTGTAAGTGGGGTGTTTTTAGCCCCTTCTTTATAATCATTAGGGTAGAGTTTTATTGCTACTTCCCACGTAATGTTAAAAGGTGCTGTGGTATTGCGCTTCCAGTTACTGACTAGGTGGTCGGTGTACAAATGGGCTTGTTTATCAGGTCCGTAATCGGCAGCTTGGTTATCAAGGCCAATATGGTACGCCAATGCGGTGTGATTAAATTGATGATTACCACCCGATGCATCGCTATCAATAAATACTTCAAGCGCATCGTCATCCCAATATTTATAGGTTGGATCTGCGTGTGTATCTATTAGAACATCATCCACAATATCGGCTTGTAGGTATAAATAGTTTTGATCCCACAATAAACGATAACGCCCTTTAAAGTCGGCATCGTTTGATGGCAGTGTGCCATCCATTAGATAAGGCATGTCGTGCCAAGCGGCTTTATCCCATGCGCTTTCTGATACGCCATCAATAGTAATTGGAGTTGATGTATGTTCAACATCAATAGCCATTGCTGGCGTGCTTAATAAAAAGCTTAAGGCGAGTGCTAATTTCTTCATTAATCTCTCAATTTTATTGTCGATTTGTCTTAATGTAATAACAATCTTAAAACAGCCAAGTAAATAGTTACAGTGAAATACTTTCGCCTTCGTTTAAAATATACAGCGGCACTTTTGAATCCATTTTATTGTACATATGCAATAAGCGAAGTAAGGCTGAATGACTGCTGTGGTCGCCCATTTTCCAACTTGAGTTACCGTATCCCCACGGTATCATTACTTTGCAGTTAAGCTCTTGTGCTGCGTTGAGCGCGTCTTCTGGTGTGGTGTGAACGTAACGATAAAATTTACCACTTTCTTTACTGTAGTAAGAAGCGATTGGGATTAAGCATACATCTATATCGCCATATTTTTGCTGTATGTCTTTAAAATGTTTTGAGTAGCCTGTATCGCCTGCAAAAAATAAGGTGCTACCGTTTTGTTCAAGCAGCCAGCCATTCCATAAGTCTTTATTGTTATCTTCGTAAATAAAGGGCACTAATACGCGAGCGCTAAAATGATGAGCTGGCACGGCGTTAATAACTAAGTCGTCAATGTTGGTTGTTGAGTACCACGGCATTTCGCTAATGTTAAAACCGCCGGTAGGGAAGTTGTCGGCCATCCCGAGTGGTGTTAAATAGCGAGGTTTATTGCCAATGCTTTGTATGTCGGCTTTATTAAAATGATCGTAATGAATATGCGAATACATTACCGCATCAATATTTTCGAGTTCTTGCTCACTAGGCCAAGCGCCTGCTTTACGATAAATGCCACCGCCGAGTTTAAAGCCAAGTGCCACTGGAGAATCAAACTGATTTTTTACCGGATCAAACAGCACACTTTGACCATTTGGAGTGTTAATAACAAAACTAGCGTGACCAAGCCAGCGTACGGTATAGCCAGTGCTAAGTTGTGGTTTAGTTTGCTGGCCTTGGTACTGGCAGTTTTCGCTGCCGGTTTTGCATAGTAAGTCTGGGTGAGCTGGGTAGCAGTTTTCAGTACAGGTAGTGGGATATGTTTTTTCACCTGTGTATAAATTTTTATAACGGCCGTTCTTATCATTAATAACAACAACTGAGTCAGAGCTGGTAATACGATTAATATTATTAGGTGCACCGCAGGCCGTTAATATACATAAGAGAATTGTTGCGATTAAAAAGCGTTTCATTGTAAATCCCTTTTAGTATTCCCTTTAACATAAAAAAGCCTGCAGCTAAGCAGGCTTTTTAAAGTAACAAATGATTAGCCAGCGCTGTTCATTTGTTCAATAAATTTATTTGAATCGGCAATCGATTTGTTCATGTCGTTCATCAACAATTGAATATCGCGCTTAAGGTTAGTGAATTCACCTTTAATAGCCGATACCGCTTGTGCATTTAAGTTATGCTTTAAGTATAAAACGTTATCATGAAGCGAGGTTAATACTGGCTCCATTTTACTCTCTGCGCTGCGCATTGAGCGTAATAGCTGATCAAATTGACGCTTAGTCGCGGTTAGCTTTTTGCTGCTTTCACGCTTAAGTGACGCGCTTTTGTATTGCTCTAACTCATCGCTCCACTCATCAAATAGCGCTTCTGCCACGTCTTCTACTTTATTGATGTTAGTTGACACTTCGTTAGCGGCATTTAAGCTCGACTCGTAATCGTCATTTAACTGATTATAAGTGTCTTGTAGTTCGCCACCATTAAAATCGATTAGAGTCGTTAAGCGCTCTAGTGCCGATTTAAATTCTTCTTGTGACTCTTGTTGCGAGTCTTTGGTTTCTTCTACGCGGTCAATAAGAATATCGCGTTTGTGAACACCCACTTTTTCCATCGCAGAATAATAAGCTGATTGGCAGCCAGTTAAAGTAAGTGTTACTACAAGCATTGAAACACTGAGTAATGTTTGTTTTTTCATTTGAATTCCTGTTTACGAGCGTTAGTGCTGTAAATTATGGCGCTGATTGTTATTATAATCAAAACTATATAAGCACAAGTCAATTGTATGAATGATAAGCTCTCACATTACAAACAGCAAGTTAAGTCCTTTATACGCCAGCAGCCTGGTTGGTGGATGCAGTATTTTAATCGTTGTATAGACGATCAGATAACGGTTAATGCAGGTTACCTTGCTTACGTAACCCTTCTTTCTTTAGTGCCATTAATTGCGGTGGGTGTTGCTATATTTTCAGCTTTTCCGGGCTTTGAATCTACTCGCATGGAAATTGAGAGCTTTTTGTTTACCAACTTTGTCCCTACCTCTACCGATGTTATTAGAGAGCATATTAGCTCCTTTGCCGGTAACGCTAATCAAATGACGGCGGTAGGTATTGGCTTTTTAGCTGCAATAGCCTTGCTGTTAATACGTAATGTAGATGCCACACTAAATCGAATTTGGCGAATTAAGAAAAAACGCCCAATGATGATCTCATTTGCTGTGTACTGGATGGTTTTGAGCTTAGGGCCTGTATTACTCGGAGCGAGTATTGGTGTTACCTCTTATATTGTATCTTTGGTATCGTTTGCTGATCAGGGTATTCCTGGGTTTAGCGGGTTTTTGTTAAAGTTATTGCCGTATGGGATTTCGATGGTGGGCTTTATTATGCTCTACACCTTAGTGCCTAATACGCGTGTATCGTTCAGAGCGGCAATACCTGGCGCTTTTTTTGCGGCACTTTTATTTGAGCTGACTAAAAAAGGGTTTGCACTTTATATTAGCCATTTTCCTTCGTACGAAGTTATTTACGGCGCAGTAGCAACCATTCCTATTTTGTTTGTATGGGTGTATTTATCGTGGGTCGTTGTTTTGCTTGGCGCTGAATTTACTGCGTGTATTAGCCCAAATGATATTCCAGAAACACCAGAACTTGAACTAGAAGATGATGAACCAGCAGTAAAGGACACAGTTTAAATGCAAGGTTTAATACAACGCGTAAAGCATGCCAAAGTAGAAATTAACAACCAAGTAGTAGGTGAAATTAGCCAAGGTATATTGTTGTTGCTGGGCGTTGAAAAACACGACGATACGCAAACGGCCGATAAGCTTTTACATAAGGTAAGTAATTATCGTATTTTTACTGACGAAAACGACAAAATGAACTTAAGCCTTAAAGATATTAAAGGTGAGTTACTGGTGGTTTCGCAATTTACGCTAGCGGCTGATACTAAAAAGGGTATGCGCCCTAGCTTTTCATCTGCGGCAACGCCAAGCCAAGCTAATGAGCTTTACGAGTACTTTGTTGCTCAAGCTAAAGAGTTGGGGCTTACAATAGCCACCGGTGAGTTTGGTGCCGATATGCAAGTAAGCTTGTGTAACGATGGGCCCGTTACGTTTAACTTATCTGTTTAAGTTTTTGGTTACCACGACAATATGATTTACATAGCCCGTAATTTTTTGCGGGCTAACATTACAACCAAATACATCGAGTAATAGCTGCTGAAGTTGCTTTAATTGCGACTCATGCTGCGATAAAAAGTTAATAAATAGCACACCGTTGTTATTTAAAGCCGAGTAAATTTTTTTATAAAATGCCTCTTCAAATAAAAATCGAGGTGCATCTATCTGGCTAAACAAATCTAAAATAATCCAATCAATATTTTGCGCACTTTTTAAAATCTGTTGCGCATCGGCGCAAAGCAGTTGCTCATTTTTATTTGACGAAAAAAATTGGGTATAGCAATCAATAATATCGGCGTTTTTTTCAACCGATGTTATTTGTGCTTTAGGGTATTTGTATTGTAAATAATTACGAATTGCTCCGCCGCCGAGGCCTAGTTCTAACACTTTTTGTGGCGGCTTAAGAGCCTGCCAATGCTTACCTAGGCATAATAAATGTGGAAAAAGTAATAAATCCGGGTTATTTAAATCAATAACAGATTGAAGAGTGTCGTTAATCAGTAACCAGCGTAACGGCTCGTGCTCACGTACTTGAATGTGATCGCCACTGCATTTATGCCAATAGATTAACTGACCAATGCTGTGGCTATTTTCAATAAATTGATCGCCCAGCAAACCCGTCAGTGAATTTATATAATTGATTTTTTCCATCATATTCTCAGCATAAACTAGCAACGTTAAAGCGCAATGGCCTTTGCCATTATTTTTTACGTTATTTTACAGCCATCACCAAAGTCGTATTTGCAGTTTTTTTAAGATGGAGTATGGTATTTGCCATAAATAATACCAACGGACTTAATTATTTAAGCTTTTTAGTTTGGTAGATAATCAATACTATTAGTATAGCGCCGTAGCCTTTTTTGACTTTTATTTACGGCTTATATAACAACAGGAGTATGTATGTTTCAGGTAAGCACCCCACAAAGTAGCGAAGATTGGCAAGCGTATTACCAATTGCGTTGGCAAGTATTACGCGCGCCTTGGGGCGAGCCTCGTGGCTCTGAACAAGACGATATGGAACAAGACTCTGAGCACCGCTTTATAAAAAATAAAGAAGGCGAAGTGCTAGGTGTAGCACGTTTGCACTTTAACAATCATGAGCAAGCACAAGTGCGCTATATGGCGGTTGCAGAGGGTAATCGTAACCAGCATATTGGTAGTCGCTTACTGCACGAGCTTGAAAAAATTGCATGGGTTCAAAACGCAGGCGAGCTTGTATTGTTTGCACGCGAACGAGCGCTTGAGTTTTATAAACGCCACGGTTACGAATTAAAAGAAAAAGCGCACTTAGCGTATGGCGATGTTCAACACTTTAAAATGGTAAAGCAAAAACCGTCTGAGCCAGGTTGGTTTCGTCACCCTAATTGGACGCAAGTACTACAAAATACGTGGCGTGAGTCTATTCCAATTAGTGACGCGATGGGTATTAAGGTAGAAAGCTATACCGATTGGCAATTTACAACCAGCGCCGACCTAGACGCTAACTTAAACCTACATAACACAATGTTTGCAGGTTCTATTTATAGCTTGGCCACGCTAACAGGTTGGGGCGCTACGTACTTAGCACTTAAAGAAGCTGGGCTTGAAGGTAATATTGTATTAGCCGATGCTAACATTAAGTACTTAAAACCGCTTACTACCGACCCACGTGGTTGTGTTGATATACAAACCTGTAAGGGCAAGTTAAGCGATTTAGAAACCGACGGTAAAGCAAGTTACGTAGTGCCAGTAACTATTTACGATGGTGATAACGTGGTTGCAGAATTTGAAGGGCAGTTTGTAGTAAAAAAATAACTGTTTAGCTGTTCAAAACACAAAAAAGCCAAGCAATGCTTGGCTTTTTTGTGCGTAAAACTTAGAGAAGTATTACAGCAAATCGGTTAATAATATACCGACACCAATACGTTCTACATCCGCGTTGTAATCAATTAAGCTTTCGCCATAACCGTTAAAGTATTGTGCATAACCACGAACGCGACCCCATAATGGAAATGACCAGTCGAGTTGAATTGCACCACGGTTTTCTGAATTTAAGTTGTTACGCGTCATGAAGCTAAATTCATGATCGTTAAGACGGTATGCACCACTAAATTCAAAATAGCCCATGTATTTGTATATGTCTGGATTATCGTCGCCTTTAGCATCAAGTATGTCTTCTTTAGTATCTTCGCTTATGCGATACCAAGGTTTAAAGCTAAAAACAAAGCCCCTATTTTCCCAAATAAAGTCTGCGTAAATACGGTTCCACGAACGCGAGTTTGGTTGGCTTCGACCGTTTGATTGGTGCGAAATACCTAATGCGATTGCCATTTCGTCGCCCCATAATACGTTTTCTGGATCGAGGTAGTTTATCCAAAATATTTCTGGTTCGTAGTTGGTTTCACGAAATGGAGAAGAGATTTCTGAGTTATAAAGCTGCCAGTAAGATTGCAGAGTAAAGCCAAAAAATATGGCTTGGTCTTCATCAGAAAAATCATCATATAGAGGCACTTTGATTGAAAGCTGGTATTTTGCTTCTAGGTTGTCTAGTGGCTCACCATCGTTATCATCTGTTAATTCGTCAAAACCATCAAAAGGGCGATCGTTTGGGTGTGATACATACGAAAGCGGTAAAATATAGTTACGCTTATGTGGCGTAATTACATTTCTATTTTTTTTACCGACTTCTTCACGAGCTTGGCGTTTATCAAGCGCGGTAAGTTGTTTGTCTTCTTCAAGGGATGAGCACTTTTTACGCAAGTCATCGAGAGTTTGCTTGCCATCTCCACCAATCACTTCATTTAAAATACACTGTTTTACAAGCTCGATGTCGTTGTCTTGCTCGTTTGTAGCAACTTCTTCTTGTGCGAAGGTAGCGGTACTAATTAAAGCAGAAAGAGTTATCCAGTGGCGCCAGCTCATTGTAATTCCTTGTGAGTTTGGGTTGTTGTATGCGTTAATTTAATTATAACGTCTTTTTACATATGTAACGGTGAACTTTTACTGAATTTGTATTCATAACAAGGTCCATACGTATACAAAGTAAATATAGATCAAAAGAAAAGCGGCCTAAGCCGCTTTTCTAATGCAAATTAACTACTTTAGTTAATTTATACCAATTTTGTTAAAAACATGATCATTCTAGCGTATTAAATAACTCACTAACTACGTTAAAAATTATTTATATAGAACAACTATGTACCATAATTTTAGCCTTGTTATTAAGCTATTTCCTTATCGCTATAATAGATCACTAATTTAATGCAATTGGTATTACTCTCACGCAATGAGAAGGGTGAGCTAAAGCTCAAATATGTTAGTAAAAAACTTATAAAGCTCGGTACCTTGATTAACACTCGCTGAGGCAAAGTGCAAAATAGCAATTGCATCGCAATCAAGAGTAAGTGTTTGCAATGGTTGCTCACTTAAGTAGCGCTCCATGCGTAAAATATTGGCAATAGGCTCACCGGCTTTAATGTGCCCGCCAAGTGGGGCTAAGTATTCAACCATGCCGCCAATAGGGGCGTAATAGGCAAAGTAGTCATCTAAATTACATGCATAACGAGTCATATTAACTGGCGTATGCGGTGCGTTTTGTAATACGCCTTTGTGATTTAAGTAACTTAAAATGCTGTTTGCATCGTTTAATGCTTCTTTTAAGTCTATTTTTTCTTGGCTGCCTAGCTCTACAGTAAATGCTTCTACAGCTATTGATAATTCGCGACCTTGTCCGCTAAGCGCATCACTTAAATGCCACCATGGGCAAAAGTTAGCTTCATCCATAGCGCCGTCAAAATCACTAGGAATAAGCAATACATGTTCAATATTAAAGTAACGTGCGCTGTCGGTTGCATAGGTTGGGCAGTACAGATGCTTGCTTGAAATAGGGCCTGTGTGTAAATCGAGTACTATATCAGCCTGATGAGCGAGCTTTTGTAAGTTAAGCGCAATGCGTTTACCCGTATTGAGTAAATAAGCAGGGCCGTTAAGTTTGCTGTCTACTTCGTCAATAAGTGCCTGTTTGAAGTTACTTTTTAATGTAGCGTCGTCATACTGAGTATGATTTTGTGCAAACTGTGCCACTAAATTTTTATTGTAGTGATACATGCGATTCCAATTAGTGCCCGTAATCGGATCGAACCTGCCAAGGGTAAACTCGCCAGATTTTTGATTACAGCCAATCGGATTTGCATAAGGTACAAGGGTAATATCGCCACTAAGGTTAAGGTGTTTTAATTGCTCAAGCAGCTGAAAAATAACTGCGTTACCTTGCACTTCAGCGCCATGCATATTGGCCTGAATGTAAACACTTGGCCCTGTGCCATCACCTTTTAAACGATACACAGGAATTGTAAGTGGTAAGCCGTTTGCAACTTCCCCTACTACAATGTTCTCTTGGCTAATGTGTGTTGTATTACTCATACTTGTTACCTTAAATAATGGCTGGCATTTTCGGCTTGGCGAACACAGGTAAGTGTACCGTTTTGCAAGGTGTACTCAGCAGCTAGCTCATGGCATAAAAAATACGGCATACTTTCGGTAAAGCCGTAAGCACCGCATTGGCTAAACACTAGCCAGTCGTGCTCATCTAAATCGCTTGGTAAGTTATGTTCACCCAAGCAATCAAGCGCTGTACAAAGTGGGCCATATAAAGTGACCGCTTGAGTTTTAGCACTGGATTCACGCAGTAATGCAGCAGGAAAGTCCTGGCTGGTAACAGCAGGGCGTAATAAGTGATTTATACCGCCGCTTAAAATTACTTGTTCTTGATTGTAGTTTTGTTTGCGCTCTACTACTGGGTTTGCGTAATGACCGCATTCGCCAACGGCATAGCGACCAAGTTCCATCCATAATTCTTCTACACCCGCATCATTTTTAATTTTAGCTAGCGCAGCAATTAAGTCATCCCAATCAAGTGTTGCTTCGTTTTGTGTATAAGGAATACCTAAACCGCCGCCTAAATCGAGAATTTTAAGGCTAATATTTAAATCGCTGGCAAGTTGGCTAAGAGGTGCAATCATTTGTGACCACAATTCGCTTAGCTTTTGTGTGCTAAGCATGTTGCCCCACTGAAAAATATGTAAGCCGTCAAACTTAAGTGCAGGGTAGTCGGTTACATTGAGTGCTTGCCACTCATCACAACCCAAACCAAACGGCGTAAGGCTGTCGCCGCCCAGTGGGTTTTTTTCACCTTCAGGCCAGCGTAATTGTACACGCAGTAATACTTGTAACTGCGTATTTTGTAGTTGCGCTTGTTGGTTTAACCAACGTACTTGATTGAGGCTTTCTGCTACGAATATACGCACGCCGCGCTCAATAAAGTGTTTTATTTGTTTAGGGCTTTTTGCAGGCCCTGTGTTGAGCACGCGCTGCGAGCTAATACCTTGTGCTAGTACTTGCTCAAGCTCACCTTTACTTGCTACGTCAAAATTAAAGCCAGCACTGTCTAAGCTTTGAATAATTTTAGACAGTGGGTTTGCTTTTACCGCGTACCACAGCTTTACATCGGTTTGCGCAACTAAACGCGCAAGATGCGTGTTTAGTTGATCTAGGTCGTAAACAAAAAAAGGTGTATCAAGTTGTTGTGTAATAGTATTTACAGCGGTTTTGATAGGCGTGCTCAAAAAGCTCATTATCGTAAAACCTCTTCAAGCAATAACGATGCATCGCTTTTCTCGTCGCGGTATTTAACTATTAACGCACACGACATGCTTAGGCCTTGCTCGCGCGCCCATTCGTTTGATGCAGGGCGAGAGCCCGGTATTACAATCGCGTACTCTGGGATTGGCTCGCCTTTATCTAGTTGGCGCTCGTTTACGCAGTCGTATACTGGAATAGTTGCTGATAAACGCACGCCAGGGGCAAGTACTGCGCCTTTTTTAATGACTACGCCTTCAACAATAATACAGCCTGCACCAATAAATGCGTCATCTTCAACCACTACTGGGCTTGCACCAATTGGCTCAAGTACACCACCAAGCTGAACTGCAGCACTTAAATGTACGTTTTTACCTACTTGCGCACAAGAACCCACCAATGCGTGGCTATCTACCATTGTGCCTTCGTCGATATATGCACCAATGTTTACATACGCTGGTGGCATAATAATCGTGCCTTTAGCAACATAAGCACCACGGCGAACACTTGAGCCACCTGGTACCATACGAACGCCATCATCAGTACTAAATTCTTGCGGAGCTAGGTTATGTTTATCAACAAAGCCGCCTGCAAACTCAGTATTAGTGCCATTTTTAAAGGCTTCTAAAATGCCTTGCTTTACTTCTACGTTAGCTTGCCATTGGCCGCTTTCGTTTTGTGATGCTGCGCGTACTGCGCCCGATTCTAAATTATTTAATAGTTCTAACCAGCTCATTATAAAAACCTGTATTTAATGCCAAGATAAAATGGTGTTGTTTGCAGTTGTGATGCAATCGGTTTGAGTTAACTCAAGATGTGTTAAAGGTGGACGAAGTTGCGGGCTGCTTAAGCGGCCTTGCAAATGCATCAGTACCTTTACGGGAATAGGGTTTGCGACAGCAAATAGGCTATTAATAGCGCTTGACCACTGGGCAAATAAATTAGGGTGTTGACCACTTAAACTGCGCTTAACAAACTCGTGAGTTTGTTCAGGCCATGCGTTTGCAGCTACCGACACCAAACCTCTTGCGCCAGCTTGAGCAAAATAAGGCATTAGCGCATCGTCGCCACTAAAAATAGCTAAATTAGGCGCCGCTTGGCGGTAAGCTTCAAACTGAGCAATACTGCCGCTCGCTTCTTTTAACGCCCATAAATTTTTATTGTTTTGTAAGTTTTGAATTGTTGCCGCTGGGATGCTAACAGCGCTTCGACCGGGTACGTTATAAAGCATACATGGATGAGCGCTTGCATTTAGTAGGCTTTCAAACCAATGAGTTTGACCTATAGCGCCAGGCTTTGCATAAAGCGGTGAGCCAAGTAAAAAGCTATGAATTGGGAGTGTATTACAGTAGTTAACCCACTCAATTTGTTGCTTTAAGTTACTACCGCCCACAGCTACCATGAGTGGTACTGTTGGTTTTAGCTGGCATACGTGCTCAACAATGGCTTGTTGCTCTTTTAGCGTTAGTGCTAAACCTTCGCCCGTACTGCCAAGTAGCAAAATACCGTTATGTGCCGCTTCTTGATCGCTAACCAACTTAGTTAACGTGTTGTAGTCAACATCGCCGTGTTGATCAAATGGCGTTACGAGCGCGGTCCACAGTGAGTAGTCGTTTAAATTGAAGTTGTTGATCATCTCTCACGAACTTATAATTTGTACCAACTTTATTAAAAACGTGATCATTTAAGCGATAACTAATTTAATGCAATTGGTATTATTCGAAGAGTCAAAAAGCTTTATGGAAGGAGCCGCATTAACGTCGTTCGAACTAATAATTCGAAGAGCGAATGGGCTTAAAATAATAGGGCGCACGGCCTTAATATTTAAGACCAGAAGCTCTCCACCAAACTAACAAGCTGCTTTTTATAAGCAGCTATTGGTGACAGTCGCTAGGGTTCAACCTAGTCGCCCGAAATAAACACCTCGCAAAAGTGGTTACTTCTCGGCGTTAATTCCCCTCACGTATGCTTGCTGGAGTTTGCGCTCCTAACATACGCTACCTGAATAACGCACCTCTTCTAGCCCTTTGCACCTGTTTGTAGAGTAAAACTTACAAACCTGTGCAATTTAAATAGGGTAATTACGGCGATTAAAGCATTTTAGCCGTCTAGGTGTCAAGCGACTAAATACAGATTAATTCATCGAAAAGAGGGGTGGTTACGTATTAGGTGCTTTTCTCGTACACTAGCAATATAAGTAGTGAGGTATTTAATTAGTATGGAAAAATTTAGCGATATTTATAAGCGAGCGGTAGAGCGAAAAGGCTCTGAAAAAATGCTTAAGTTATTACTTGCAAAACCGCTATCTAAAAAACAACTAAGCACGTTAAGTGACGACGATTGGCTTGAAGAATTTACTCGAAAAGTATTTCAAAGCGGCTTTTATTGGTCAGTCATAAATAATAAGTGGCCGGGCTTTAGAGAGGTTTTTTGGGATTTTAGCGTTGATAAGTTATTAATGATGCCACCCGATATGCTGGAGCAAAAAGCAACGGATGAGCGCATTGTTCGTAACTATAAAAAAGTAAAAACAATTACCGAAAATGCTTACATGATCCACGAAATAGCAGGGGAACATGGCAGTTTTAGCCAGTTTATCGCTAATTGGCCAACAGACGATATTATTGGTTTGTGGGCGTATTTAAAAAAGCATGGTTCGCGTTTAGGCGGAAATACAGGGCCTTATGCGCTGCGAGCACTTGGTAAAGATACATTTTTACTATCACGCGATGTAGAGAATTATTTGCGTGCCCATAAAATTATAGACGGCGGCTTACAAACTAAAAAGTCACTAAATGCAGCCCAAGCTTTTTTTAACGAAATGCAAGAGCAAAGTGGCTTAAGTATGCAAGAGTTAAGCTTAATTGTTGCTTATGGCGTAGGTGACAACCGTGTTGGTATAAGTCAGCAACAATAGGAATTACAATGAAATTAGTGCCAAGATACACAGATGTTGCAGAAAACTTCGCGATAGAAGATTTCCCTGCAAGTGTCGCCTCTCCTCAGTTATTGCTGTGGAACGAGAGTTTAGCAAAAGAGTTTAATATTAACGTTGCGGCTGATTTACGTGCCAGCACTTTTAGCGGTAACGAAAAACAGGCGATTCCTGCAGTAGCACTTGGTTACTCTGGGCACCAATTTGGACATTTTTCACCACGCTTAGGCGATGGACGAGCGCACTTACTGGGCGCTATTAGTGATGATGAAAACCAGTTATGGGATATTCAATTAAAAGGCTCTGGTGCTACTCCTTACTCAAGAGGTGGGGATGGACGTTGTGCTCTTGGTCCTGCTATTCGTGAATACGTAATGAGCGAAGCAATGCATGCACTGGGAGTTAAAACCACACGCTGCTTAGCGGTTGTTGGTAGTGGTGAAACGGTTTATCGTAATCCGCCACAAGCAGGGGCTATCGTTACGCGTGTAGCAACGAGTCATATTCGTGTTGGCTCGTTTCAATATTTAGCGACGCAAGGCGATGTTGAAGGGCTTAAAAATTTAGCCGATTTAGCTATAGAGCGGCACTACCCAGAAATAACCGATACAGGTTCGCAGCGATACTTAGCATTTTTAGGCGCTGTGATTAAAAACCAAGTTAAGCTAGTTGTGAGCTGGATGCGTGTTGGCTTTATTCACGGAGTAATGAATACAGATAATACGCTAGTTAGCGGAGAGACTATTGATTACGGCCCGTGTGCCATGATGAATAGCTTTGATTTTGATACCGTATTTAGCTCTATAGACAAACAAGGCCGCTATGCATTCGGTAATCAACCTAATATAGCTAACTGGAACTGCGCACGCTTAGCTGAGAGTTTAATACCGCTTATTAGCGATGATGACGAGCAAGCTGTTTCATTAATGACGCCATTTATTAATATTTTTGCTGAGCAGTTTAATACTGAGTTTACGGCTATGTGGGCACAAAAACTGGGTTTAAATGAATCTAGCGATAGTAGCGGCGAGTTAATAGCAGAGTTGTTAACGCTATTAAAAGATAATCAGCTCGACTACACCAATACCTTTGATGCGCTTACTGAATCCTTAAAAGGAGAAAAAAGCGTACCTGAGTCGCTAATTGAATGGAGAGCTAAGTGGGTAAGTTTAACTGACGATAATAGTTATGAAGTAATGAGAGCTGCAAATCCTCGTGTAATACCGCGTAATCATGTGATCGAAGAAATAATTGCACAATATAACGCTACAGGGTCTAGTGAGTTACTACAGCGCTTTATAAAAATAGCTGGGAATCCATATTCTAACAGTGAAGAGTTATCAGAGTTTTGCTCTCCACCGACGAATGATAATGACTACCAGACTTTTTGTGGTACTTAATACTTAACTTTAAATATAACCGCATGATTAAAAAGAGTCATTTTTTAATCAAACATGCGCATATACCTAGGGGAATGCTAATTCTGGTGGTATTATGCGCACAATTAAAACCAAGCAATATTTCTTTGCATTTATAAGTGCATTTAATTTAATTGCTCTTACATTCCTTGCTAAGTACTAATTTACAAAAAACTACTATATTTATTTTTCAATAAAGTTTTAATTTCGCCTATAGTAAGTGGATGTGTGTTGCGACAAGGCATAGAAAAAAGTAATAAACTTTATTTTTCGTTAAGTATTGATTAACAAAGGCTCAGTTAGTCTATATAAAACTGATTGAGCTAGTATCGATTAGCTACAATTTACAATTGTTCAAATGGGAAGAAAACAATGAAATTAAAATCACTTACAATTGCAATCGCGTTGGCTGCAACTAGCGCATCTACATTCGCTGCTGATAAAGAAGAAGGTTTCTACATTGGCGCATTTGGCGACTACTATGACGCATCTTGGAAAAACATGCGTGACCAAGCTGGTCTTGACGTAAACGAATCAACTGGCTGGGGTGTTGAAGCTGGTTACCGTTTCAGTGATTACTGGAGCGCACGTCTTGAATATGCAGACATGGATTTTAATGCTTTTGATAAAGTTGCTGGCAACCGTAACAATATTGATGGCGAGCGTTACGGTATTGATGCTCTTTACCATTTAGACGGCGGTCCTTTCTATGGTCTTTTCGGTATTAAAGAAATTGACGTAGTTGATGACAACACATTCTTAAATGCAGGTGTTGGTTACCAACATTTCATTACAGATGGCTTATTTGTAAATGCTGAAACAGCTGTATACCAAGGTCTTGACCGTGGTTACACAGATGTTGGTGCTAAAATTGGTATTAACTACTTATTTGGCCAAAACTCTGCTCCTGTAGAGCCAGTAAAACCAGCTCCAGAGCCTAAAGTAGTTGAAGTAGCTGTAGCTCCTGTAGACAGCGACAACGATAACATTCTTGACGCAGATGATAAGTGTCCTAACACACCTATGACTGATGCTGTAGATGGTACTGGTTGTACTTTATATGAAGATAAAGAAGTAACAGTAAGTTTATTAGTGACTTTCCCTAACAATGCTTCAGCAGTATCTACTCAATATTTAGATGATATTGAAAAAGTATCTGCATTCTTAAAAGAGTACCCAGATACAACAGTACTATTAGAAGGTCACACTTCTGCTGTAGGTAAAGCAACTTACAACAAATGGTTATCTAAAAAACGTGCTGATGCTGTAGCTAAGCAACTTGTTGCTGATGGTATTGCTGAAGACCGTATTACTACAGTTGGTTTGGGTGAAGAGCGTCTTAAAAATGATGCAAACACTAAAGCTGCAAACGCAGAAAACCGTCGTGTAGAAGCGCATATCAAAACTATCAAAAACGTTAAAGTTTTACGTTAATTAAATAGTTTGTAATAAAAACCCAGCCAAGTGCTGGGTTTTTTTATGCCTGTAATAAATTAATATTAGTTAATGGTAATGATTCTTACTTAATAAGTATTCATGAAAATAGTTTTTACCACAACCACTATTCATAGTATTTATAATCGGTATAATCAGTTGCGCAACTGGATGGATTTTCATCTATCCATAAAAGCTTTATAATTACGCGTTAGAATACTATAAGTATTGGGTAACTTATTTGCGCCCAAAGCGCTACCGGATACTTTCACGTCACCAAGAGGGCAATATTGTGCTACAAGAATATCGTAAACACGTAGAAGAACGTGCCGCGTTAGGTATCGTACCAGCGCCATTAGATGCTCAGCAAACTGCTGATCTTATTGAATTAATAAAAAACCCACCTGCAGGTGAAGAAGAATTCATTTTAGATTTGTTCATTCAGCGTATACCAGCTGGTGTTGATGATGCTGCTTATATTAAAGCGGGATTTTTAGCAGCTGTAGCTAAAGGTGAAGCTAATTCTCCACTTGTTTCTAAAGAAAAAGCGGCAGAATTATTAGGTACAATGCTGGGCGGTTACAATATCGCGCCAATGATTGACCTACTTGATGACGAAACACTTGCACCAATCGTAGTTAAAGGCCTTTCAAATACATTACTTATGTTTGATGCGTTCTACGATGTTGAAGAAAAAGCAAAAGCGGGTAATACATTCGCTAAGCAAATTATTGAGTCTTGGGCAAATGCAGAATGGTTTACTAATAAGCCAGCTGTTGCTGAAAAGATCTCAGTTACTGTATTTAAAGTAACTGGCGAGACAAATACTGATGACTTATCACCAGCACCAGATGCATGGTCTCGTCCAGATATCCCACTTCATGCTTTAGCAATGCTAAAAATTGAACGTGATGGAATTACACCAGACAAGCCAGGCGAAGTAGGTCCAATCTCTCAGCTTGAAGAATTAAAAACTAAAGGCTTACCACTTGCATATGTAGGTGATGTTGTTGGTACTGGTTCTTCTCGTAAGTCTGCAACTAACTCTGTACTTTGGTTCATGGGCGATGATATCCCATTCGTACCAAACAAGCGTGTTGGCGGTGTATGTCTAGGTAATAAAATTGCTCCAATCTTCTTCAATACAATGGAAGATTCAGGTGCATTACCAATCGAATTAAATGTTGATGAGCTTAACATGGGTGAGCAAATCGATATTTACCCGTACGAAGGTGTTGTTAAGAGCCACGGTACTGACAAAGTAATCTCAACTTTTGAACTTAAATCTGATGTAATTTTAGATGAAGTTCGTGCTGGTGGTCGTATACCACTTATCATTGGTCGTGGTTTAACTGATAAAGCACGTACATCACTTGGCCTAGGTCCAACTGATGTATTTAAAGTACCAACAGTGACAGAAGTTTCTGAAAAAGGCTTCACGCTAGCGCAAAAAATGGTTGGTAAAGCGTGTAACGTTCCAGGTATTCGCCCAGGCCAATACTGTGAACCTAAAATGACAACTGTTGGCTCGCAAGATACAACAGGTCCTATGACACGTGACGAACTTAAAGACTTAGCATGTTTAGGTTTTTCTGCAGATTTAACAATGCAGTCTTTCTGTCATACGTCGGCTTACCCTAAACCAATCGATGTAAACACTCACCATACGCTTCCTGATTTCATCATGAACCGTGGCGGTGTGTCACTTCGCCCAGGTGATGGTGTAATTCACTCATGGTTAAACCGTATGTTATTACCAGATACTGTAGGTACTGGTGGTGATTCACATACACGTTTCCCATTAGGTATTTCATTCCCAGCAGGTTCGGGTGCAGTAGCATTCGCAGCAGCTACAGGTGTTATGCCTCTTGATATGCCTGAGTCAATTTTGGTTCGCTTTAAAGGTGAAATGCAACCAGGTATCACTTTACGTGACCTTGTACATGCAATCCCTTACTTCGGTATTAAAGAAGGTTTATTAACAGTTGAGAAAAAAGGTAAAATTAACGAATTCTCTGGTCGTGTACTAGAAATTGAAGGCGTTGAACACCTAACTGTTGAGCAAGCGTTTGAACTATCAGATGCATCTGCAGAGCGTTCTGCAGCAGGTTGTGCGGTTAAACTTTCTAAAGAGTCTATCGCAGAATACCTAGAATCAAACATTGTTATGCTTAAATGGATGATCTCTGAAGGTTACGGCGATGTACGTACTATTGAGCGTCGTATTACTGCAATGCAAGATTGGTTAGCTAACCCAGAACTAATGGAAGCTGACGCTGATGCAGAGTACAAACATGTACTTGAAATCGATTTAGCAGACATTAAAGAGCCAATCCTTTGTGCTCCAAATGACCCAGATGATGCACGTTTATTATCTGATGTTACTGGCGAGAAAATCGACGAAGTATTCATCGGTTCTTGTATGACTAACATCGGTCACTTCCGCGCAGCAGGTAAGTTACTAGATGGCTTTAAAGGTCGTATCCCAACTCAGCTTTGGGTTGCCCCGCCAACTAAGATGGATAAAGATCAGCTTACAGACGAAGGTTACTACGGTATCTTTGGTCGTGTAGGTGCACGTATCGAAACTCCAGGTTGTTCACTATGTATGGGTAACCAAGCACGCGTTGCAGACAAAGCAACGGTTGTGTCTACCTCTACACGTAACTTCCCTAACCGTTTAGGTAATGGCGCGAACGTATTCTTAGCTTCAGCAGAACTTGCTGCAGTAGCGGCTATTTTAGGTAAACTACCTACTCCAGCTGAGTACCAAGAATACGCAGCGAAGATTAATGCAACGGCTGCAGATACTTACCGTTACTTAAACTTCCACCGTATGCCTGCTTACACTAAAAAAGCAGACAACGTGATTATTCAACAAGCTGTATAACTTTTAGAGTTTGTTTAAAAACCCGCTTCGGCGGGTTTTTTATTGGCTAAAACAAATATTAGATAGTTCATGCTTCTTTTTTTATATTATTGTATTAACTCTAGTCTTAAATTGCTTTTAAAGTAATTAATCGCGCAAAAATTCCTATCAAAATGCATTAAAATCCTTATCAATATTCTCATTATTTTAGGCGAGATTTTATGACAGCATTAAACAACCAGAATTTATTGCAACTACGTTTTGTTAACCAAGCAAATATTGATTTGGTTAAACCTTCTTTTGATAACCTTCCTGCAAACCTTTATGCAGATGGTGCCTTTCGTAAACGTCGTTATTCAGTAGTAAAAATGCAAAATGGTGAAATAAAGCTACAGCAAGCCAAAGCATTTGTTCAAGATGATTCAATTAATACTTTTCAAGGCAATGTAGAGCGTACTTACGAAAATTTAGAGCAAAGTTTACTTGAGTCAGAGGGCATGAAAAGCATTGTAAATGAGTTTCGCCAACTTACCGGTATTGATGAGCAGCGTGATATTGAAATTCATCAGTTCCGTATGCTTGCCATCGATAGCGATACACCTGCAGCGCCAGAAGGCGTGCATCAAGATGGTTTTGACCATGTATGTATATGCGGTGTTTCTCACGAGAACTTAGAAGGTGGCGAACTGCTTGTATACGAAAACAAGCAAGCTGAGCCTTGTTTTAAAATGGAAATAAAAGACGGCATGTTTGCATTAATAAACGACCGTCAAGTGTGGCATAACGCAACACCTATGAACAAAATTGATGCTAGCAAACCAGGTTACCTGGATTGTTTTGTATTAACGTCTTAAGGAAGTTAGGCATGAACATAACGCAATTACGTGAGCAGTTTCCAGCATTAATGCAGAACGTTGATGGTAAATCGCCAATATTTTTAGACGGACCAGGTGGCTCGCAGGTACCAACATCGGTGCTTACTGCGATGACAGCTTATTTAGGTCATTATAATTCGAACTTAGGTGGCGCGTTTTTTTCAAGTGATAAAACGGTTGAGTTGATGGCGAATGCACGCCAAGCCGCCGCAGACTTACTTAATGCACCTAGCTCACAACAAATTGTGTTTGGTCCAAACATGACCAGCCTTACGTTTAGTTTTAGCCGTGCAATTTCACGCGACTGGCAGGCTGGCGATGAAATAATTGTAACCAATGCCGATCACTTCTCGAATGTATCGTCGTGGCAACAAGCTGCAGAAGATAAAGGCGTTAAAGTTAATACGGCTTTAATTAACGAAGCTGATTGCAGCTTAGATATGGCGCAATTTGAAAGCTTATTAAACAGCAACACTAAGCTTGTAGCGGTCACTTACGCTTCAAATACCACAGGTTCAATTAATAATATTAAACGTATTGTTGAGCTTGCTCACGCTGTAGGTGCACTTGTTTATGTTGATGCCGTACATTATGCACCGCACGAACTTGTTGACGTGCAAGCACTTGATTGCGACTTCATAGCGTGCTCTGCGTATAAGTTTTTTGGCCCGCATTTAGGTATGGTTTACGGTAAAAAAGAACATTTAGACGGGTTTACGCCTTACAAGGTTGAGCCAGCTAAAGACGTAGCACCAGGTCGCTGGGAAACCGGCACGCAAAGCTTTGAAGCAATGGCTGGTTTTATCGCAGCTGTTGATTACATTGCGGCGATTAGCGAACTTGACGATAGCCATTCACGCCGCGAAAAGTTAAGCGTTGCTTTTGCTAAAACTAAGCAGCACGAAATGGCGCTTAGCGAACACTTTTTAACGCGCTTAGTTAATTATCCACGTATTAAGTTATTTGGTATTGATGATTTTGATCGCCTTAATGAGCGTACACCTACTTTTGCTTTAATTTTTGAAGGGCTTGAGCCACGCGCCGTTTCAGAATTTCTAGGTAAGCAGCATATTTGTGTGTGGGATGGTAATTTTTACGCGCAAGGGTTGTGCAAGCAATTAGATGTGCTTGATAAAGGCGGCGTAGTGCGCATTGGTTGTATGCACTACAACACCATTGAAGAGCTAGATCAGTTGTTTAATTTATTTGATGAACTGCTCGGTTAAATAATACTGATTTTGGTGCGCTAACTCTTAGGCGCACCATATATTTGTTCTGCACGGTTAAACAATACCCACGAGGTTAAAATATACTTATCGTTTGATACTGGCTTATTGCCTCTATGAGTATGTGTAAAGTAGCCAGGTGCTATTACCATAGTGCCTTTTTGAGGGGCGATTTTACGGTTTTGATAATAAAACTCTGTTTCACCACCTTCTTCTACATCGTTTAAGTAAAACATAAATAACAACACGCGATGCAAAGCTTCATTGTGCTGTAGCTGCGGATAAACTTCACTGTGCCAGTAAGGGTAGCCACCTTTGTTTACTTCGTATTTTTGCGCTTGAATGTTACCGAGTCTAAAAATTTGCTGAACTAAAACGGGTAATTGCGGTTTACCCACTTCTTCAAAATTCTCTTGGGTTAAATCGACTACTTCGCCTGTTTTTGGATGATAAACCTTTAAGCCAAATGCCCCAATCATCATAAAAATATGCTCTTCAACATACTTAAAAACATGCTGTGCAGTCGTTTGTTGTATATGTTTTAATTGTTGTGCATATTCGGGGTGATTATTTAAGTGTAGGTCGTGGCTGTCTTTTTTCTTTAAGTCGACACCGCCCGATGTTACCCCTTGTCTTACATGCGGGCTTTGCGCGAATGTGGAAATAAATTCATCGCAAAACTCATCGCTTAATGCGTTATCAATAACGCGTATAAAGTCCGTCATGGTTTACCTTTATATAATTATTATTGGATTTTTATGTTTATTGAAAAAGTGATGCCGCGCTTTAGCGAAACAGATGCACTCGGACACATCAACAATACCGTACTCCCTGTATGGTTTGAAGTCGCGCGTGGACCTATTTTTAAGTTTTTTACACCGGACTTAAATCCACATGATTGGAAATTGATTATCGCCAAAGTTGAAGTGTCGTTTGTGGGCGAATTATTTTATGGCCACGAAGTGACCGTAAAAACCTCTGTAGAGCATATAGGCACTAGCTCTTTTACACTTAGGCAAGAAGCATGGCAACACGATAAATGCTGCGCAATAGGAAAAGCTGTGATGGTGAGGTACGATTTTATTGCTAAATCAAAGCAAGCGCTTAGCATTGACGAAAAAGCGGCGCTTAACGAGCATATTTACCAAGGGAGTTAACCTTACAAAGCTTATATTTTATATAAGCTCATGCTGAGCTGGATTAGTGTAAATAAATAATGGCAGCTGTAATACCTATCCTCAATAATACTTAATCAATTTGAGGGATTAAATCTGACGATAACTGCGTTAAAAATTTCTGATATAGAACAACTAAATAACGAAATTTTTGCCTTGTTATCAACACGATTTTCTTTCCTCAAAATAGATCACTTAATTAAGCGAAGAGGTATAAATTTTTGTCGAGAAATTTTAACGTATTTAGATTGAGTTGCAGGCTCCAATTATATACTATTTATATTATATATTGTTGCGCCGTTATAACAGGAAATGTTAATTCGGTAATTTGATTGGAGTATGCGTGTGACATCTATTGCCAGTAACCAGCCTTTACAAGTTATTCAGCTCAGTGATGGTGAGAATTTAACAGCTGAAATTTTACCGTTTGGCGCAATAATAAAAAGCATTAAATTTAAAAAACAAGAAATGACGCTTAGCGTCGATGACCCTAAATACTATCTTGAAAACCCATTTTACTTAGGCGCTACAGTAGGTCGATACGCTAATCGTATTGCAAAGGGGCGTTTTAGCTTATCTGGTACGCAGTATCAATTAGAGGCAAATAACGGTCCTAATAGCCTACATGGCGGTGTTAAAGGTTTTAATAAAGTACTTTGGCAAGTAACCAAACAAACTGAAAGTGAAGTTGAGCTTTATTATTGCTCGCCCGACGGCGAACAAGGTTTCCCCGGTGAGTTGCAGGTTTGGCAAACTATTAGCGCTAAAAACGGCGAGCTTACTCTGCACTTTAAAGCGCTAACCAATAAAGAAACGCTCGTTAACTTTACTAACCATTGCTACTTTAATCTTGATGGCAGCTCATCAATTAATGAGCATCTTGTTCAAATTAATACCGATCGTTACCTTCCTATTGATACAACTAGTATTCCACTTAATGAAGCCGCTTTAGTTTGCGGTACCTGCTTTGACTTTACTAAGCCAGCTCAAGTTGGTGAGGCCTTAAGCGCCGTTCATCCTCAGCTAGAAGCTGGAAATGGCTTTGATCACTGCTATATTTTTAATGATGACAGCAGTTTAAAGACGATGGCTACATTAACTTCGCCACACACGAACGTTAGTTTAACCCTTAAAAGTACGCAGCCAGGCATGCAGCTTTATACCGCAAACTTTGTTGGTTCGCCTTTTAAAGCACGGCAAGCTTTGTGTTTTGAAGCGCAAAATTGGCCAGATGCGCCAAATCGTGAAAATTTTCCAAAGGCTAATTTATTGCCAGCAGAGAAATACGAACAGGTTATTATTTACGCTTTTTCTGAGTGAATACAGTTCTTTAATGTTAATTAAAAGAAAACCAAAAGAAAATATACGGTAATTGAATGCTATCCATAATTAAGGAAAAGGTTGCACTTTTTGCCGGTTTAAAGTATTTATAATATAAATAGTATTTGAAACTATACGCACTACCACAACGACACAACGACTACACACAATCAGGAGTTTTTAAAAAATGGTAATTAACAATAAGTTATCGTTCAACAAGAAAACCGCGCTCAGTATTGCTATCACTGGTATATTGGCAAGCGGAAGCGTTGCAGCTCAAGGCGCTGAAGGCAATACGCCTACAGTAGTAAATGAAGATGTTGAAGTTATCGCAGTAACGGGTATCCGCAGCAGCTTACGTTCATCAATGTTAGATAAAAAAGCATCTAATGTTGTTACAGACGGGATTAAAGCAGAAGATCTTGGTAAATTTCCTGATTTAAATGTAGCAGAGTCTCTGCAACGTATTACAGGTGTAGCAATTGACCGCAGTGGTGGTGAAGGCCAAGCGGTAACTATTCGTGGTTTTGGTCCACAATTTAATACTGTACTTGTTAATGGTCGTCAAATTGCGACAGACAGTGCAGGTCGTGAATTTAATTTTGATGTATTAGCGGCAGATCAAATCACCGGTGCTGATATTTATAAAAGTAATACAGCAACGCTTCAAGAAGGCGGCATTGGTGGTACGGTTAACGTAACTACAGCACGCCCTTTTGATTTTGGTGGTTTACATATTTTAGGTTCAGTTAAAGGTATGTACGAAAGCCTTTCTGAAGAAGTATCTCCATCAACATCATTTTTAATAAGTAATACGTTTAACGATGACAAGCTAGGTGTGCTTTTTGCCATCACTAATCAACAACGTAAACTTCAAAATAACCAAATTTTAACGGCAGGTTGGCGCGGTGGCCAAACAATATCTAACCCAACTGATGGTGTATTGTTTGAAAATGCCTACATTCCACGTAACTGGGACCAAGTAGTTGATGAGCAAGACCGTGAACGTACAAACGCAAGTTTAGTACTTCAATATGCACCATCTGACGATGTTACGATTACGGTTGATGGAATGATTTCAAAATTTGAAGTTGATTCGTCAGTGCGTGATTTAGCATCTTGGTTCGAACCAGACCGTGTAGGCAGCGCAACAATTGATGCTGAAACGGGTACGCTTTTAACTTTCTCTCAAGAAGTTGGCTTAGGCGCACCAAGTGGCGACCCTGCAAGCGACTTTGTATCACATACACGTAACTCACGTGACGTAACTAATAAAGCATTTGGTATTAATGTAGATTGGCAAGTAAACGAGTCACTAAAAGCAAAATTTGATGTATCTCGCTCAACAGCTGAAAACGACCGTGCAGGTAATGATCGTTTTAACGTAGTGGGTATTATTAACAGCTATACTTTTGACGGTACAGGCAGCATTCCTACCGTACAGCATGATGGCTTTGAAAATGGTTCATTGCCAGATCCAAGCCTAGCGCGTCTTCACTACAACGAAATTGGTAATCAATTTACCGATGAAGATGAAATCACTGAAGTAAAAGCCGATTTTGAATACGTGCCAGATAAAGGCCCAGTAGAGCGTATTAACTTTGGTGCTTATCGCCAAGAGCGTGAAAAATCTAGCTTCCAAATTTTTGGTAGCCAATGTCAATTTTGTGGTTACGGTACACAAGCACCGCTTGATGAAATTGATTTTGAAGCATACACAGCGAGTAATTACTTCCCTGGTTTGATCGATACATTTTATAGCTACGATGGCGATAAAATGCTTGATTACTTAGCCGATCAAGGTTTCCCAGTAGAGCCAACGCTACAAAATAACCGTTACACAATTAACGAAGACATCACTAGTTTATACATGGACTTTACGCTTGGTTTTGATTTAGCTGATATGCCAGTAACCGTTAATATGGGTGCTCGTTACTCAGAAACTGATATTGAAGTTGCTGCAATACAAAGCTTTATTAGCGATGTAGTTCCAACTTCAGATGCGACATTGTTTGCTAACGTATTTGGCCCTGCGACTAATATTGAACAAGGTACTAGCTACTCAAACTTACTGCCGTCTTTCAACGTTAAGCTTGAGCTACAAGATAATATGATTTTACGTTTTGCCGCGTACGATAGTATTACTCGTCCAACTATGTCTCAGTTATCTCCAGCGACAAACTTTAACGAGCCACGTCGTCAAAACTTAACGGCAAGTGGTGGCAATCCAGCACTTAAACCATTTCAATCAGAAAACTGGGATATCTCTTACGAGTGGTACTACAACGATGCTAACTTATTTAGCTTTGCAGTATTTAGTAAAGAAGTTGACGACTTTATTGTTACGTTAACGGGTGCAGAAACATACGAAATGTCTGACCGTTCAGGTCCTGATTTTGCGTGTACTACATGTACAGACCAAACAGATGACGAACTTATTGGTAGCTCAGAAGTTTACACTGTAAGCCGTCCTCAAAATGGTGAGTCTGCAACCGTAACAGGCTTCGAAGTGGGTGTTACTCACATGTTTGAAAATGGCTTTGGCTTTATTGCCAATGCGACTGTAGTGAATAGCGACATTAGTGTAGGTGATGATACAACTCAAACATTTGCACTTGAAGGTTTGGGCGATTCACAAAACTTAGTATTGTTTTATGAGCAAGACAACTGGCAAGCACGTGTTGCATTTAACAACCGTGAAGGCTTTTTACGCTTAGTTGATAACGGCTTCAATGGTGAACCAGTGAACGTAGAAACGTACGGCCAGTGGGATATTAGTGCAAGCTACGATATTAACGAAAACTTCACTATTTTTGCAGAAGGCATCAATATCACTGAAGAAGAGTTAGTACAAACAGGTCGTTTTGCTAACCAAATTTATTCAGTGGAAGATAATGGCTCACGTTACGCGTTTGGTATTCGCGGATCGTTTTAATTAATGTTTGAGGCGAACTTCTCGCCTCTTGTTTCATTGCAGTACATTAGTGCTAATACCAATTAGGTTAATTTAACAGTAATGTATATTAGTTAACCTAATTGGCTAAAATGAAGCCACATTAAATCCAAATGCCCTACCGGGCATTTGTTGTATAAAACGTTATCAAAGATACTCAAAGAGTAGTCCATTATGAATAAAACAATAAAAACAATCGCAGTAATTGGTGGCGGCACAGCAGGATGGTTGAGCGCTGCAATTATAGCTTCGTATCACCAAGGTAAAAATGGTGATGGCTTAAAAGTGATGTTGGTTGAATCGTCAGATATTCCAACAATTGGTGTAGGTGAAGGTACCTGGCCCACGATGAAAAACACACTTCAGCAAATAGGTTTGCGTGAAGTTGATGTATTTAAAGCCTGTAACGCTACCTTTAAGCAAGGTGGTAAATTTGTAAATTGGACGCACGGCAACAACGACTTTTACTACCATCCATTTACTGTACCGCTAGGCTACGGCCGCATAGATTTAGCCCCTTATTTAGATAATGTTGAAGACTTTGCACAGCAAACTAATTTTCAACATGATATTTGCGAAGCAAGCTTAGCCCCAAGAGGTATAGCGCAAGGTGAATATCAAGGTAACTGTAATTACGCTTATCACTTAGATGCCGGCGCTTTTGCAGAAATGCTTAAACAACATTGTAAAAGTAAGCTTGGTGTAGAGCATATTATTGGTACTGTTGATCAGGTAAAACTTGATGACGATGGTGCAATAAATGAGCTTACTCTAAAAGATCAAACCCGCATTATAAGCGCCGATTTATTTATAGACTGTACTGGTTTTTCATCATTGTTATTAGGCCAAGCGCTCAACGTACCGTTTAAAAAAATGGACCACGTGCTATTTAACGACAGCGCACTGGCGATGCAAGTCCCTTACGATGAAAACGATGACTCCTTAGCCAGCCATACCATAGCAACAGCGCAAAACGCTGGATGGATTTGGGATATAGGTTTAACGCATCGCCGTGGTGTAGGGCATGTATATTCAAGCAAATTTTTATCAGACGATGAAGCAGAGCAAAACTTACGAAACTATTTAGGCGATGCTGCAAACGGTTTAACTGCCCGTAAAATTAGCTTTGAGTCGGGCTACCGTGAGAAGTTTTGGCATAAAAACTGTGTTGCAGTGGGTATGTCAGCAGGGTTTGTAGAGCCGCTTGAAGCAACCGCTATTATGCTTGTTGAAATTTCAGCACGCTTTGTAGCAGAGCACATGCCAGCAGATACACAAGTAATGCCTATAGTAGCTAAACGCTTTAACGAGCAGATGGATTACCGCTGGCAGCGTATTATCGACTTTTTAAAGCTGCATTACATGCTAACCAAGCGCCCAGAACCTTACTGGCAAGCACATGTACAGCCCAATACTATTCCACAAACCCTGCAAGAAGATTTACTGCTTTGGGGAAGCCGTGGCCCGCTAATTCAAGATTTTCATGGCGCATTAGAGTTATTCCCAGCCGCCAGCTACCAGTACGTTTTATATGGTATGGGCTTCAAACCAGACTTTACTAAACAGGCTTATTTGTATTCACAAGACGCGCAAGCCAAACAAATAATTGAACGTAACAGCCAGCTTACACAGCAGATGTTGCAAACTTTGCCGCCACACCGCGCTTATATTGAGCAGTGGTTAGCGGCTAACCCAGTTTAAGGATGTGTAACTATGGCTATTAGTGAACTAGTAAACACCAAACACCAAACATTAAAAATTAACCCTAATGCAGGTGTTGAATATGCAAAAACGCAGCATTTAGTTAATTTAAGAGCTAACGAAGTGGCAAAAGCAGCCTGCGACTTACCTATTTTTTTAGCACGTAATACACAAAATGGTAGTTATACCGTATCAGCGTTAACCAGCTTTAGTGCAGGTCAAAGTTTATTGGTTAATAACAACCAATGGCAGGCACTTTACACACCGGTATGTATACAAACTCACCCTCTTTATTTAATGACCCGTGAAGCAAATAGCAGCGACTACTTTATTGCGATTGATGATCAAAGCTCAGCCGTAAATACGCAGCAAGGCGAGGCACTATTTGATGCTAAAGGTAAGCCAAGCTTATTTTTAAATTCACAGCAAAAGCTACTTGAGAGCGATTTAAAAAATGATTATCAAACGTATCAATTTACCCAAGAAGTAGCGCGCTTAGGGCTTATTAAAAACATAGATATTGTATTGCAGTTTGAACAAGGCGAAATCCAAACTATTCAAGGTTTGAGCACCGTTGATGAAGACAAACTGCAAACTTTAGATAGCGATACCGTTGCAAACTTACACAAGCAAGGTTACCTAAGTGTGCTTAACAGTATGCTTATTTCACTGTTTCAGTTAAATGCATTGGTAAAGCTGCACAACCAACGTCCCGAACTTATGCCTTTAAAGCAAATTAAGTTAGAACTAAGTCGAGATGCGCATGCGCTGTAGCGTGCACTTTTTTATTACACAGACATTGCGCGTAACGCGTAGGAGACACACACATGTCAGATAACATTTTACAGCTGGTGGTTTTTGTTTTTGTCACCGCTTTAATTGGTGGCCTTACTTATTGGAAATGCCGAGGCCAAAATCGCAATAACGGACAAAGCCAAACCAAAGAGTATTTTTTAGCGGGCGGTGGCCTTACTTGGATGTTTGTTGCAGGTTCAATCACATTAACTAATTTAAGTACTGATCAGCTTGTAGGTATGAATGGTAACCAAATGGCTTTGCTTGTTTGGTGGGAGCTTGCGGCGATTATTGGCTTAATTATTTTAGCCAAAGTGTTTATTCCTGTTTATTATAAATACAACTGTACAACGACCACAGAGCTTTTAGAAAAGCGCTATAACAACAAACATATTCGCGCTGTTATTGGGGGATTATTCTTTTTAGGTAATGCACTTATTTACATGCCAGCGGTAATTTACTCAGGTGCGCTGTTTATGCAAACCATGTTTAAGGTTGATATTCCGCTAATGTATATTGCCACCGCATTTGCCATTGTAGGTGCTATTTATGCGTTTTTTGGTGGTCTACGTGCAGTTGCAGTGTCTGATACTTATAACGGCTTACTGGTACTGAGTATGGCTGTTTTAGTGGTGTTTTTAGCACTAAATGCGATTGATTATGACTTTACGGGTATTCCTGAGGAGCGCTTAACACTCATCGGCGATGCTGATTCACCTATTCCATGGCCAACACTTTTAACCGGTATGATCTTTATTCAAATGTATTACTGGGGTACTAACCAAACAATTACGCAACGAGCCATGGCTGCTCCTAATGTTAAAGAAGCGCAAAAAGGTATATTTGCCGCAGCGGGTATTCGCTTTTTAATCGTCCCTGCCATTGTGGTATTACCGGGTATTATTTCGTTTAAACTTTATGGTGATATTGGCGACGCTGCTTATGGTCGAATTGTGGGTGATGTAATGCCAGTATGGTTAACCGGTGTGTTCGCAGCGGCAATGGCAGCAGCAGTGCTGTCTACTTACAACAGCTTATTAAATTCAGCTACAGCACTATACGTGTGTGACATTCACGAAGCTTACTTTAATAAAGAGCCAAGGGTTGTAAAGCTAAGCGGTTACGTAACATTGCTACTAACAAGCTTAACACTGGTACTTGTACCAATTTACCAGCAAGCAGACAGTATTATTAACTTGCTACAGCAATTAAACGGCTTATTAAGTATGCCTATATTCTCAATTTTTGTAGTGGGCTTATTATTTAAAAATGTTGATGCACGTGCAGGTATTGCAGCAGTAATTTTAGGTGTTGTAATGTACGGCATGCTTACGTTTGCAAACTCACCACTACATACTGACATTCATTACATTCATTTAATGCCAATTACACTGATTGTATGTGTAGCTTTTGCATTGATAGTAAATAAAGTGGTATTTGGTTTGAATGCGCAGTGGGCAGGTAAAACACCGGCACTTGATGACGCAGGACAAGTACAAGTACAAAAATAGATTGTAAATAGTTTAAGCTGACAAAATCGGTCATGGGGCAACTCTGGCCGATTTTTTATATATATTAAAAGCAATAACAGAATTTTAAAGTAAAGGTTAGTTTAATAACTTTTATTACAGTGGTACTTCCAGTGAGTTTATCTGACTATTTGCGATGTAAAGACTATCAAAACCTAATTTGTATGATATATACTATTATTATTGAGTGTCACCATCTGATAGATTGTGGCTCAAGCAAAGAGATACATTTAGTAAATAGTGTAGCTTACTAATTTTCGTTATATTTATAACTCACACAATGAACAAGAGGATAGGAAAATCATGGCCGACACTAAATCATTTTATCGATTAGACAGTGTAAACAGCACCGTTATTTTCGACTGCCAGAGCAAAACACCGGCGTTACTGTACTTTGGTAAACGCCTATCTGAGCAAACAACAGAAACAATGCTTACTCAGCTTGCTACCCGTCAAGAGGTAAAATGTGCCGTGGTTGAAGAAGCGCCTATTTCTCTATCTCCTTTATTAGGCGAAGGCTTTACTGGCGCGCCAGGGCTTGAGCTAGTAAATGATTCAATCGCATGGTCAGTTGGGCCAGAGCTTCAAGAAGTGCGTCAGCCTTCAAGTGCGACTGTTGAGTTTGTAAGTGTAGATAAGCTTCGTGGTATTGAAGTCGTGCACAGCATTACGCTTGACAACAACAGTGACGTACTAAGTGCACATACTGTATTAACTAATTTAGGTGACTCACCACTGAGCGTTAATTTTTGCGCCGCGCCAACATTTCAATTGCCAGATAGCGTAAGCAAAATAGTGAGCTTTGAAGGTCGTTGGTCAAACGAATTCCAGCGTCAATCTGTTGATTTAGTGCTTGGGAGTTTTGTACGCGAAAACCGTAAAGGCAAAACATCACACGATGTGTTTCCTGGTTTATTAGTGCATAACGAAAATGCAGGCGAGCAACACGGCGAATGTTACGGCTTTCATTTAGGTTGGAGCGGCAACAATAAACTACGTGCAGAGCTTTTAGCTGAAGGTCGTCGTTATGTACAAATGGGTGAGCTACTACTTCCTGGTGAGCTTACGCTTGCTAAAGGTCAAACGTATCAAAGCCCGAGCATTTATGGCTCGTTTTCAAGTGAAGGTTTTAGTGCGCTTTCTCGTAATTTCCATCGTTTTGTTAAAGCTAATTTACTTAGCCAAGCTCAACGTGAAAAAGCGCGCCCTGTGCATTACAACACGTGGGAAGGTATTTACTTTGATCACGACGTAGACACGCTTAAGCAACTAGCCGACAAAGTAGCGCCGTTAGGTATTGAGCGTTTTGTACTTGATGATGGCTGGTTTAAAGGCCGCCGTGGCGACAATGCAGGCTTAGGTGATTGGACAGTAGATTACAAAATTTACCCTGATGGTTTATCGCCAGTCATTGATCATGTTAATAGCTTAGGTATGGAGTTTGGTATTTGGTTTGAACCAGAAATGGTTAACCCAGATAGTGATTTATACCGCGCGCATCCTGATTGGGTTTTAGGCTCAGAAAATAACGAGCAGTTAAGCTTTAGAAATCAGCTAGTACTTGATTTAACGCGCTCTGAGGTTGTTGAGTACCTATACAAAGCGATTGACGATATTTTAGTTGAATACCCAACTATTAAGTACATTAAATGGGATATGAACCGCGATATTAACCATGCGGGTAATTTTGATGGCAAGCCTGCTGTGCATCAGCAAACATTGGCACTTTATCGTTTAATTGACCGTATTAAAGCGGCGCACCCTGGTCTTGAAATAGAAAGCTGTTCGTCAGGTGGTGCACGTGTAGATTACGGCGTACTTGCACACACAGATCGTGTATGGACGTCAGATTCAAACGATGCGCTAGATCGCCTTGAAATACAGCGTGGATGTTCTTTCTTTTTCCCATCGTCGGTTATGGGTGCACACGTAGGCCCACGCGATTGTCATATCACAGGGCGTAATGTAAGTATTGAAATGCGTGCTGCGGTATCAATGTTTGGCCACATGGGAATCGAAATGGACCCACGTGAACTGACCGATCACGAATACAATGCACTTAAAGCGGCAATAGCACTACACAAAGAGCATCGTGAGTTTATTCATGCTGCCGATTTATACCGCCTAGATAGCGACGATTTATCAATTAACTTTGGTTTAATTGATGCGCAAAAAACAAAAGCGTTATTTGCCTATAACAGCGTTCGCGAAACACCGCGTACAGCGCCTAATAAGCTTCGTTTTGTTGGCCTAGATGCCGATGCGCAGTACACACTTAATTTAGTGTGGCCGGTAAAATTTGAAGAGTATCGCCCATCTTCTATTGCTGCGGTAAATGGTCAAACATTTACAGGTGAAGCGCTAATGCAGTTTGGTTTACAAATGCCAATTTCATTCCCGCAAACATCGCTTATATTTGAGCTTAATAAAGCTTAAATTTAACTAAGAGCAGTAAAGGGCGAAAATCGCTTTTATGCTGCTCTATTGAGATATCAGAAGTCAGCTCTATATTGTTTAGAGCTGACTTTTTTATATCCTTAGTAAGCTAATTTAGTAAATTAACTTAGTAAACTCAAAAATATCGAAAATAGAGTGGTTACGCTTGCGCGTAATTTTGCTTATTACCCAACCAACGTTGAATTAGCGGGTCAACAACCTCTGGGTGTTGCTTAAGCATTTGCTGTGCAATCGGTCTAACTTGGTTGAGGATGTGCTTATCGCGGGTAAGATCGGCAATTTTAAACTCGGCTAACCCTGTTTGTTTTGTACCGAGTACTTCACCAGGGCCACGAATTTCTAAATCGCGCTCTGCTATCACAAAGCCATCGTTACTATCGCGTAGTACACCTAATCGCTTTTGAGCGGTATGAGACAGTGGTGCGTGGTATAAAAGCACGCAATGCGATGCAGTAGCGCCACGGCCAACTCGCCCACGTAACTGATGCAGCTGTGCTAAGCCTAAGCGCTCAGGGTTTTCTATAATGATTAAGCTCGCATTAGGGACATCTACACCAACTTCAATAACCGTCGTGGCAACTAAAACATGTATATTACCTGCCTTAAACTCGCTCATAATGGCTTGTTTTTCAGCTGATTTCATTCGCCCATGTACTAAGCCTACGTTTAGCTCTGGTAATGCTTCTTTTAACTGCAGTGCGCTGTCCTCCGCTGCTTGGCATTGCAGTACTTCAGATTCATCAATAAGTGTACACACCCAATAAACTTGGCGGCCTTGCTCGTTACACGCTAATTTAACGCGGGCAATAATATCGTCTCTGCGAGTATCAGGAAGTGCCACTGTTGTGATTGGCGTACGTCCAGGTGGCAGCTCGTCAATCACAGAGGTTTCTAAGTCGGCATAGGCGGTCATGGCGAGTGTACGTGGAATGGGTGTTGCGGTCATGACTAGTTGATGAGGGTAACAATCACCAAACTTACCTTTTTCACGCAGTGATAAACGCTGGTGGACACCAAAGCGGTGTTGTTCATCAATAACGATAAGCACTAAGTTATTAAACTTAACTTCATCTTGAAATAAAGCGTGAGTACCTACAATCATTTGCGCTTCACCAGAGGCTATTTTTTCAAGTGTTGCTACGCGCTCTTTGCCTTTTGTTTTACCGCCAAGCCAAGCAACTGTTATACCTAGTTGATTAAACCACGTTGTAAAATTAACACCATGTTGCTCTGATAAAATTTCAGTAGGAGCCATTAAAGCGACTTGAAAGCCCTGCGCAATGGCTGTTAGTGCACTAAGTGCTGCTACTAGGGTTTTACCAGAGCCTACATCGCCTTGTACTAAACGCATCATGGGATACGCGTGTTGCATGTCACCTTTAATTTCAGCAACTACGCGGCTTTGCGCATTTGTGGGTGCAAAAGGAAGTTGCTCTAAAAATTGGCTTTCTAATGTGTTTACCGGATTTAATGCCACGGCTTTCACTTGTTGCCCTTGCTCTCGCACTTTTAATAAGCTGAGGTTTTGAGCAAGTAACTCCTCAAATACAAGGCGCTGTTGAGCAGGGTGAGTACCTTGCTCTAATGCAGCTACATCAACATTATTTGGTGGGCGGTGCAGTAATAATAAGGCGTCACTTAGCGGCATATTTGATGGCTGCCACTGTGAAGGCAGTAGTTCTTCTACTGAGTATTTATTTAGTAAATCAATAGCCTGTTCGCTTAAAGCTCTAATCGATAGTTGCTTTAAGCCTTCGGTTGTTGAATAAACGGGCGTTAATGTTGTCGCTACCGGCTGCTCGTTAGAGGTATCGCTGATGCTGTATTCAGGATGACTCATTTCAAAGCCAACACGGCCACGGCGCACTTCACCAAAACAACGTATTATTTTACCAGCGCTAAATGCGTTTTTTTGTGCAGCGGTAAAATTAAAAAATCGTAGTGTTAGCCTGCCAGTACCATCATTGATTTGGCAAACAAGCATGCGCCTTTTTCCAAACGTGATTTGGCTTGTTTCAATTGTTGCTTCAACACTCACGTGGCTATGTAGTGACAACTCATTAATCGCGTATAAGCGAGTGCGATCTTCATAGCGAAGTGGCAAATGAAAAAGCATATCTTGCACAGTTAAAATACCTAGCTTTAACAAACGCTCAGCCATTTTTGGGCCGACCCCTTTGAGCTCTGTAATTGGGTATTGATTTAAGCTAGGTTTAGACAAATTATATCAATCTTATTATTTGTGAATAAGTTAAGTGTACTTACAGAGCTTTAGTCCATCAAGTATGTTTTAAAGCTTGCCAAAATTGCTCGTCAGCGACTATTTCGCCGTTTTCATCAAGTGCAGGATAAGGTAATTTTTTTTGTTTACACTGCCTTGCGATAATAGGGTGGCAGCCTTCAAAGTAAAGTGGATGTTTAACTTCGGCGCTCAACATATCTCTATTATATAAACCAGCCAGCTCGCGTTGGCGCTGTGCTTCAAACAATATTAGCGCAGCAGCAACTGAAACATTTAGTGATTGCACCATGCCTTGCATTGGAATAATAATATTTTGATCGGCATATTCTAGGGCTTTTTCTGATATCCCTGTTTTTTCTTGTCCAACAATAATAGCCGTTGGCTTGGTGTAATCTACTTCTCTAAAATCAACGGCATCTTCTGATAAGTGAGTCGCTAATATTTGTATTTCTGGATTGCGTTCACGCATTGCAGTAACTGCATCATCAATATTTCTATGTAAGTGCGTCTCTAGCCAGTTTTTACTGCCACCTGAGGTATTATTTGTTAGCCATTTTTGCTTTTCAGGCCATACAGCATGTACGTGATGACAACCAACCGCATCAGCACTTCGTACTATTGCAGATAAGTTATGGTGTTTGTGCACGTCTTCTAAGCACACGGTTAAGTCTGTTTGACGGCGCGAAAGTACGTCTTCGATTCTTTGATAGCGAGTTTGCTGCATGGTTATCCTCTTTTTTCGGCAATTATACGAGATTTTTGCAGTTAAGGCATTACCGTACGGCTAATTGGATTTTGTAGAGAAATCAGTGTTTCTGTTGATTGAATGGCTTCTATTGCCTGTATTTTATTAATCAGCACATCTTGTAAGTGATCAATAGATTTTGTCATTACCTTTATAAATATACTGTAGTTACCTGTTGTGTAATAAGCCTCTACCACTTCCTCCAATGCTTCTAGCTTTATAAGTGTTTGTGGGTAATCACGTGCGTTATTTAAATTAATACCTATAAAACAACACACATCGTAGCCTAGCTGTTTAGTATTAATCGTTAATTGGGTGCCTGTAATGATTCCTGCTTGCTTCATTTTTTCAATTCTTACGTGAATTGTCCCAGCGCTTACATTAAATCTTTTTGCTAATTCGGCGTACGCAGTACGGGCATTTTCCATTAATGCATGAAGTATCTGTTTATCGAGATTATCGATTAAATAATTTTCCATTATATTTTTCTCATAAAATTATCGAATATATGATTTTTATACCACTTAATTGATGGTTTTAATATGTTAAGGCTATTTTTATTATGGGATATTGAATTAATTCATCAAATCGTTACATTAACCTCATTAAAGGCGCTCATTAGGGCGCTTTTTATAAATTAAGCAAGTAACAATAACTGGGAATGAGGCCAATTATTATGAGTTCACACTATGTGCAGCAACAGCAGCAAATAAGTAAAGTTAAACAATTTTTTTCACAGCAACTAGAAACCCAACTTGGGCTGGTTGAGATTCAAGCCCCTATTTTGGCTAAAGTAGGTGACGGCACGCAAGATAACTTAAGCGGCCATGAAAACGCAGTTGCTGTAAATGTAAAAGCGATTACAGATAGCCGCTACGAAGTGGTGCATTCATTGGCTAAGTGGAAACGTAAAACACTCGCAACTTATGGCTTTGGTGTTGGTGAGGGTATTTACACTCAAATGAAAGCTTTGCGCCCAGATGAAGATTCATTAAGTCCTATTCATTCTGTATATGTTGATCAATGGGATTGGGAAAAAGTAATTAACGAAACCACAGAGCGTTCGCTGGCAACACTAAAGCAAACTGTTCAATCTATTTATAAAGGGATAAAAGAGACGGAAGCTTTTGTAAGTGAGTCTTATGGTTTGACGCCTTTTTTACCGGAAGACATTAAGTTTGTGCACAGTGAAGAGCTACGTAAAATGTACCCTGACTTTAGCGCTAAACAACGCGAAAAAGCCATTGCACAAGAATATGGTGCTGTATTTTTAATTGGTATTGGTGGCGCGCTTGGTGATGGCAAAATCCATGATGTAAGAGCCCCAGATTACGATGATTGGTCTACGCCGACATGCGAGCAATACATGGGTTTAAATGGTGATATTTTAGTATGGAACCCAGTACTTGAAGACGCTTTTGAAATTTCATCAATGGGTATACGCGTAAGTCCTGAAGTTTTAAAAGCGCAGTTAAGTACAACTGGAGATGAAGACCGCTTAGAGTTTGATTGGCATAAAGCGCTACTGCAAAGTAAATTTCCGCAAACAATTGGCGGTGGAATAGGGCAGTCGCGCTTAGCTATGCTCTTGCTACAAAAGCAGCATATTGGTCAAGTACAAGTGGGTGTATGGCCGCAGCAAACACATGCTGAGGTAAGCGGTTTACTTTAAATGTGAATAAATTTGAGTGCTCAATAGAGCACTCAGTTATTAGCTTGTTTTGAACTCTATTTCAATTTTGTTATTCAAAAGTTTAACGTTGCACGGAGGGTAATTGCGGATTGTTTTGAGTACTTTATCAAAAATATGAATCTCTACACCTGAATGTAAAACAGAATTTACCGCTAAATTAGCGTCGTTAAGTAAATCGTGTAAGTCGTGATCTAAGTTTGAAAGACGTTTTTCTAATTGCTCTGCCTGCTCACAATAATGCTTTTGAGTAGCACCAATTTTAGTAATTAATAGTTTTTTCTTTTCGGCATCCTTCACTAAATCAGTTTTTTCTAGTGCTGCTTGCAACGTGTCTAGCTGTGCATCTGTTTTAGCTAAGTCTTTAAAGCAATTATCAGTATCAGCGGTTATTTCGGCGCCAGAAGCCGCTAGGTTAATAATCATTTTAGCGCCTGATTCATTCCCTATTTCGCCAGCAATGAGGGTCGTTGCATCGAGTATTTCGCCACCAAATATTTTACCCTTAGGTAAGTCGGATTGACCAACTTGCAGTAAGCGTTTAGCTTTCATTACACAGTGGCTTGTTTGGCGATCAATAAAAATATTATTTGCTTCTAGGTAGCAATACTGTGAATGAGAGACGTGAATATCACCTTGCGCAATAAGCTTACAAGACAGTGATTGTTCGTCGGCTTTTTGATGGCCAATAATGCCTTGTTTAACGGTGATGTTTCCGCCTGCGGTAAGCTCTCCTGATTCAACAGTGCCAAATATAGTAATATCGCCTTTGGCTGTTACTTTCATTCCAGGGTCTATATTGCGGGTAACAATAACACTTCCTTGAAAGTCAATGTGGCCGCTTTTTACGTTTACATCTGAAATGGTAAAAATATCGTCGACACGCATACCATTATTAATTTCAACCGGAACACCTGCAATAGTAGAGACTAGTTCAAGCGGATTTAGCTTTGATATTTCGGTGCCTTCGCCTGCTACTAATTGTTTATTTTCTCCGGGTTTTGCGGGCAGTATGTCACCTATTACGGTGAAGCCTTCTTTACCAGGGGTTGCTGGTTGTTGGCGAATAAGCACAGAGCCTGGCTCTACGCTTGCAAGCTTGCCAAAGTCGCGCATATCCACGCTGCCATCTTCTTTGAGCTTGGGGGTTTTTAAACGGTCTTTTAAAGTCTCTACGGTTGTTATTAGTTTAGTGGCCAAACCATCACTTGGTAGTCTGCCTTTAGCTAATACTCCCTTAACGACAGAACCCGCTGTATGTTCAAACTGTTTTTGCAGTAGCAACTCTAAAAATGCTTGCTTATAGCCACGCACAATTCCTGCTTTAACGAGTTGTTTTTTTGCATCTTCTAAACTTAATAATTTTCCGCCTTGGGCAAGGGTTAGCTCGCCAATGGCCAACATTTTATCGTCGCTAATTGTTACATTTAAAGTGGCATTGTGTTTTGTTGCTACAACCAGAGTGTGTTGTGTGTTTTCGTTTTTAAAAAAATCATTAATAGCGTCATGATCTATTTTGCAGTCGCAAAAAGCTGACTTTTCGAGAGCCTCTAAAATAAATGCAGCGCTGGGAGGAATATGTTCTTTTACATCAAGTAAAACATTTCCATTGTTGGCAAGCTTAAACACGAGTTAATCCTTTTTTACTACTTAAGTTAAGTTTGTTTTTTAAAACACAACTACAGATTGCTAGAAATTTACATTTGAGTCAAGAAGTCACAGAGAACGAAGTGCTAAGAGGAAAAAAAAGGCTATAGAGAGGCTCTATAGCCTGTAATACTTAATTGGTAGAAGGAAGTTCCATTATTCCATCTATTTCAACTTGTGCACCTTTTGGAAGTGCACGAACACCTAATGCAGCTCTCGCTGGGTAAGGTTGCTTAAAGTATTGGCTCATCACTTCATTTACAGTAGCGAAGTTAGATAAATCAGTTAGATAAATATTTATTTTCACTAAATCTTGAATTTGCCCGCCAGCTTCTTCACATACCGCAGTGATATTTTTAAATACCTGATGCGTTTGCTCACTAAAGTCTTCTGAAATCATTTCCATCGTTTCTGGCACTAATGGAATTTGACCAGATAAATAAACAGCGGTGCCTACTTTAACTGCTTGGCTGTAAGTGCCAATGGCAGCAGGTGCTTTGTCGGTAGAGATAAATGCTTTATTCATGTGTTTCCTATTTTACTTTTTACGATAGACTTTTTGTACATCAGGCATAACGCGAATGCGGCGCATAATGTTAGCAACGTGGATACGGTTTTTAACGGTAACCCCTAAATCTATCACGTATAAATTACTTTCTTTTTCATCGGTGGTTATTTCTACAATATTGGCTTGGGTTGTAGTAACAACATTGGTTAATTTAGCCAGAGCCCCCTGATGATTAATAATTTCAACTCTCAGAGCTGCAATATATTCTTTCTCTGGGTTATCGTCCCATTTTACAACTAAGTATTTAGAGCGCTCATTTTCCCAGCCACGGATGTTTTTACATTCTTGGCGGTGAACGGTCAGGCCCTTACCTTGGCTTACATGAGCTGTAATAGCATCGCCAGGTACAGGTCGGCAACACTTGGAGTAATTAACTAGCATGCCCTCAGTACCAATAATGGTCGCTTTGGCTTGGCTGGTAATATCAGTTAAGTCGTCACTGTCATTTTGTAACAGGCGTTTGGCAATTAACATGCTCATTAGGTTACCAGAGCCAATTTCTACAAGTAATTCAAGAAGCGTTGTTAGTTCGTGCTCCTCAAGTACTCTCGCTATATTTTCATCAGCAATGCTATCTAGTTTGTTTTCACCTAATGCTGAATCAAGTAAGCGGCGCCCTAAAAGCATAGCTTCTTCATGATGCTGGCTTCTAAGGTAGTTACGAACGCCCAAACGCGCTTTACCAGTAACAATAAAGTTTAGCCATGTTGCATTAGGGTGAGCGCCTGAGCTTGTTATTATTTCTATAGTTTGCCCTGTATCTAAGGGCCTACTTAAAGGGTGCGGCTTGCGATTAACGCGAGCGCCTACGCAGGTGTTGCCTACATCTGTATGCACGGCATAAGCAAAATCGACTGCGGTAGCACCCATTGGTAGCTCAACAATACGCCCATCTGGTGTAAATACGTAAATTTCTTCTGGGAATAGCTCAGTTTTTACATTTTCAATAAATTCAAATGATGAACCCGCACTTTGCTGAAGCTCTAATAAGCTCTGCATCCACTGGCGAGCACGTTGCTGCGAAGTATTACCTGCGCCATCACCTGCTTTTTTATACATCCAATGCGCCGCTACACCTTTGTCGGCCATATGATCCATATCATGAGTACGAATTTGAATTTCAACAGGTATACCGTGAGGACCAACTAATGAAGTATGAAGCGATTGGTAACCATTTGTTTTTGGTACTGCAATATAATCTTTAAAGCGTGTTTCAATAGGTTTATAAAGACTATGAGCTACACCTAATACACGATAACACGTATCCATAGAGTCAACTGCAATTCTAAACGCGTAAATATCCATAACTTCGTTAAATAGCAGTTCTTTATTAAGCATTTTTTTATAAATACTATATAAATGTTTTTCACGGCCTGACACAGTTGCTTTAATGCCTGATTCTTCAAGACGTGCTTCTATTTCATGTTGGATATTAGTAATAACTTCTTTGCGATTACCGCGTGCTTTAGCAACTTCCGATTTAAGTGCGCGATGACGCATAGGATATAAAGCTTGAAAACCTAAGTCTTCAAGTTCATTTTTAATATCGTGAATACCTAAGCGGTTTGCAATTGGTGCGTAAATTTCTAGTGTTTCACGCGCTATTCTGCGGCGCTTATCTGGGCGCAATGCGCCTAAAGTACGCATATTGTGTGTTCTATCAGCAAGCTTAATTAAAATGACTCGAATATCCTGAGTCATTGCCATAATCATTTTGCGGTAGTTTTCAGCTTGGAATTCTTTTTTATCTTTAAAGCTAAGCTTATCGAGCTTACTCACACCTTCAACTAGCTCTGCAACAGTTTCGCCAAATATCTCGGCTAAATCTTGTTGACTAAAATCAGTATCTTCAATTACATCATGCATTAGCGCGGCCATGAGCGTTTCATGGTCAAGATGCATGCCTGCAAGAATTTGGGTTACTTCTACTGGGTGCGTTATGTAAGGTTCGCCACTCGAGCGAGTTTGTCCTTCATGGGCCTCTCGGGCTACCACGTAAGATTTTTGAACCAGCTCTACATCAGCAGCGGGCAAGTATTCTGAGATTTTCTTTTTAAGACCTTCAAAAAGATACATTCACACTCCAATGTTCTAGGGCCTGTTGACCTTTCAGGATTAAAATTTGTTCAATCTAGGGGCGATTTAATTGTGGCGCGAGGTTTTTAGCCTAGCGGGCTAAGTAAAAATCGAGCAACAAAGAGTAAAGTGCCCCTAGGCAGAACCCTTTAGGCAGCGCATGTTTTGCATTTATGCTGCGTTATCGCCTATTTATGGGGAATAACCACACTACATAGGCTCTGCCTTGCCTAAATACCAAACATACTACTGCAAATTTAACCTCGAAAGATAAACAGCCCTAGTGAAGTAAATTAGGTAAGCTACGAATATACGATGAAAAGAGAGGATTGCCAACGGCTATAGTAGAAATACTGCGCCGTTGGCTAAATCAGACCGGGAGGTCGATTATTGGTTGCCACCAACAATAGCGGCAACAGCAGCTAATTCAGCTGCTTCTTGGTGTTGTTGTTCTTCACGGTCAATTAAGTCCATTGAAGAGCTATCAACTAAACCTAATTCAATTTCACGTAAAGCAACTACCGTTGGCTTATCGTTTTCAGGGTCTACTAGTGGAGTTTTACCACCAACAGCAATTTGGCGGGCACGACGAGCCGCAACTAAAATTAAGTCAAAACGATTACCAACTGCATCTACTGCATCTTCAACTGTTACGCGGGCCATCACAGCACTCCAAAAATAATTTAAATCAAAGACGTAGTTTACTGCAAGCAGCCACTTTCGCCAATAGCCAGTGTTCAATTTTTATCAGTTTTACTTGTCTAAGCCTGATTTAAATAGACTTAAATTATTTAAGCAGGCTATTTAGTAAAACTTGATGGCGTTCTTCTTGCGCTTTTAGGGTTAAGCGCTGAGCCATTACAATCATTTCTATGTCGCCAAGCGCGCTCTCAAAGTCATCATTAACAATTACATAGTCGTATTCGTTATAATGTGATGTTTCAGATTGTGCTTTTGCCATACGAGAGGCAATAACCTCAGCCGAATCTTGGCCACGATTATTTAAGCGTTGCTCTAACTCTTCTTTTGAAGGAGGTAGTATAAAAATAGTTTTCACGCTTGGCATTATTTCGCGCACTTGTTGCGCGCCTTGCCAATCAATATCTAAAAACACATCAATACCCGCATCAAGTTGCGACTCAATAGCCTGCTTTGATGTGCCGTAGTAATTGTCAAACACTTGGGCCCATTCAAAAAAGTCATCTTTGGCAATAAGCGCTTTAAACTCATCTGTAGATGCAAAGTGATAATGCACACCATTTTCTTCGCCTGGGCGAGGGGCGCGAGTTGTATGTGATACAGATACTTTCATATCAGCGTGTTTTTTTAATAACGCATTGATTAAGCTTGATTTACCAGCACCTGAAGGGGCTGATAAAATAAATAAGTTACCGCGAGTTTGTGCCATGCTTTTCTCTACCTAAAAATAAACAGGCTTGGATTACAAGTAAACCAAGCCTTTAATTAACTGCATTGTACTTTAATTAGCTCACCTTGCTCAAGTTAGACGTGCTCAAGTGAGCCATGTTCAAATTGAAGTGGCAATGTTTTACCAAGTTAGACTTTAAATAAAATTACAGTTTAAAATTGCCAACAGAACTAGCCGCTAGATATAACTATTTGATAAGGTGAAGTATCACCTATTAAAGGAGTCTTTATGCTTAATAAAACCTTATTTACCGCACAACAAGTAAGAGATAATGAAGCTTTAGCGGCTAAAAATAGTCATTGCGATTTATTTACCCTAATGCAGCGAGCAGGAGAGGCTGTATATAAGCAATGGCAGTTATTTGATGTACAGCATACATTAGTCATTGTTGGCCATGGTAACAACGCTGGAGACGGTTACGTTGTAGCTAGGCTTATTATGCAATCAGGTAAAAAGGTAACAGTATGCGCTGCTGAACCCGAAAAAACATTAAAAGGTGATGCTGCAAAAGCGCAGCAGCTATGGAGAGAAGCGGGTGGGGTGGTTTCTCATTTTACAAAAGATGCTCTTAATGAGTGCGATATCGTTATTGATGCGCTCCTTGGTACTGGGCTTAAAAGCGCAGTGCGCGATAATTTTGCGAATATAATTAACGCTGTAAATAACAGTGGTAAGCCAGTAATAAGCATTGATATTCCATCAGGCATTGAAGCAAATACAGGACAGCCTTTAGGATGCGCAGTACAAGCTACTTCAACCGTTACTTTTGTGGGTATTAAGCAAGGGCTCACAACGACAGCAGGTAAACAATATAGCGGTAAGTTAATATTTGATGATTTAGCAATTGGCGATGCATTTACTTGTATAGCGCAATCATCAGGAACCTTGATAAATATTAATAGCTTTAAAGGAATAGCCACGCGGGCAATTAATAGTCACAAAGGAAGCCACGGTAAACTTTTATGTGTTGGTGGCAATCAAGGTACTACAGGTGCAATTAGGTTAAGTAGTGAAGCAGCTCTTAGGACGGGTGCTGGCATGGTAAGAGTGTATACACACGAAAGCTCAATAACGCCTATTAGCATTGGCAGACCAGAACTTATGGTGAGCAGTAATAACTTACATCAAGCGCTAGAGTGGGCAAGCTGCGTTGTTATTGGCCCAGGGCTTGGGCAAGACGAATGGGCACAGCAAACATTCGATGAAGTAATGCAATATTGCCAAAACAATAAAATGCCATTGGTTATAGATGCAGATGCCCTTAATTTACTCGCTAAGCAAGCTTCATCATACACGTTAGAGCAATGCGTACTTACGCCACATCCCGGCGAAGCCTCTAGACTGCTAAGTGTTAGCATCAGCGAAATCGAATCAGATCGTTTTAATTATGCCCGCCTTTGCGCCAAGCGCTATACCGCGACTTGTGTATTAAAAGGGGCTGGAACATTAATAGATAATGCTGAGCAAACGTGGGTATGTGAAGATGGCAACCCGGCATTGGCCGTTGGCGGCAGTGGCGATGTACTGACTGGTATTATTGGTGCCTTACTTGCTCAAGGTTTAACTGTTGATGAAGCAGCACGCTATGGTGTAACACTGCACGCTAAAGCCGGTGATATCGCAAGTGAGCGAGACGGGCAAAGGGGAATGCTACCCAGTGATTTATTCCCAGTTGTAAGAGAGTTAATTAATAAAGTGACGTGAGTTTAAGCGTCACTTTATCTTGCTAATTATTAAGCTGTAGTAGATCCCATTTTGTACCATATAAATCTTCAAAAACCACTACGGTGCCATAGGGTTCTACTCGAGGTTCTTCGTTAAATGTAACGCCTTTAGAAAGCATTAAATTATAATCTCGCCAAAAGTCATTGGTATGCAAAAATAAAAACACGCGACCACCTGTTTGATTACCAATAGCACTCATTTGTTCGGGCGTTGTGGCTTTAGCAAGCAGTAGATTAGTCCTGCACGAATTAGTTTCGTTTGAATTAGCCCCATTTGAATTTGGAGGTGAAATTAACACCCAGCGTTTACCCTCACCTAAGTTAGTATCCTCAACTAATTCAAAATTTAGCTTTTGAGTATAAAACTCAATGGCATCGTCGTAGTCCTTAACAACTAATGCAATGCTGCCGATATGCTGTTGAACGTTAGTCATGTTTAGCTCACTCCGTACTATTAAATAAATGTGCTTTTTATCATATTTAGTAAACGATTACGCAGGGTATATGCCCGCAGTACGTAATATGAATTAACTTACGAGTTCGTCTTCATCATCGGGTGGATCACCTGAGTCTTCTTTGCGTTTTCTTTGTTCTTATTTTGCTTTTTGTACATTTTCGTATGTAGGCGGTGGGATAGGTATAATAGAAATAAGCGGAAAGAATGCTAAAAATAAATAAGCCCCTTAGACATACTTTTACCCCACGTGACCATTTTGAGCATAGCCCAAACTACGAATGAAAATAACCCAGTCACAAGAGCAACAAAAACAAAGAAGATGAATATTTCGTTATTATTTAATAAATCCATTTAATATAAATCTTAGTTATACGTAACTTAGGTATGGGTATAAATTAAACAATATCAATGATTTTTATTCTAAAAAGCAAAAAACCAGCCGAAGCTGGTTTTTTATATAAGCGAGGTGCTTAAACGGTGATGTTTATGTCGGGTAAGGAGCAATCATTACTGATCACCCCTCCCCTAAGAACCGTACGTGCGAGTTTCCCCGCATACGGCTCAAGCCTTCATAAGTCCATACCAGAATACAGACCAGCAACTTACTGAGTTATTGACTATTCCTACCCTTAACATTATTATCAGCTCGTTTTGACAATCATTGTCCTTATTTTGGAGAAAGTGGCGGACTCAGGCCATATCTGTTTCTTAGCCATGGGTGTAATCGGTTCGAACACTACGTGTATGAACCTCTATCCCCGCCGAGTTCGAACGCGGAACTAACCGTGAGCGAAACTCAAACTTTAACCCCAAACTAAAAGGAATCAATAAATGACAATTGAGCTGAAAGTCAAGATAGACCCAGTGTTAGTCATTATCGCGTTTAAAATCGCTTTAATGTTGCTGTAAGTTGGTTATTAGGGGCAGAGGCGCCCCTTTTATTTAACTTACATTAACATGCAATTGCCTATGACAATTAGGGTGCAACAACACTAAGTTACTCAGTTCATCACTACCACCTTTTACCTTTTCAACAACATGGTGAATATTCCACTCTGTTGTTTTGGTAATTGGATGGCGGCACATGGCACAACATTGTTGTTGTCTGAGCCAAAGCATTAACAATATTCGTTTACCTTGCATTGAGTCTCTCCAAATTCGCTCTTGGCGCTTTTCAAAGTATTCCTCGAATGCTAAATCATACGGATTTGCCTCTGCTTTCACCTTAATGTGTCGCTTTATCGGTATATCATTGGTGTATAACAACCTGACAATTTTATCGTCAGGAATAACACCTGAAAACGTCCAGTTTCGTGGCCCCATTGATTTAAAGTATTTAGCTTTAATCCAGCGTTTATGACGATTGTTATGTCGTCGTCGGCACCACTGCCACAATAGTTTCCACACTCGATAGTCCACATAATTAAAGGTTTCCTTCGCCACTATATGACGATGGTAGTTAGCCCAACCCCGAAGAATTGGATTTAACTGACTAATCAGCAATCCTGCTGTTGTCGTCTTTTGACCTTTAACAAGTTCGCGAACTTTCCCAAGCACATTTTTTACGCTTTTCCGGCTAGGCTTGATTAACATCTTACCATTGCTGTATTTACGTAAGTTTTGCCCAAGAAAATCAAACCCATCGTCTATATGCGTTATCACCGTTTTCTCTGGTGACAACGTAAGCCCTCGTTCTGCCATAAAGGCTTCAACTAAGGGCTTAACTTCATTTTCAAGCAACTCTTTCGAGATACCTGTGATAATAAAGTCATCGGCGTACCTCACATAATTGATCTTAGTCTTGTAGGCGGCTTTCGTGTTTTTCTTCCCAAAATGGGCGTATAACACATCTTCCAAACCATCAAGTGCTAAGTTAGCCAACACAGGAGAAATAATTCCCCCTTGTGGTGTACCCGCTTTCGTTGGGTTTAACTTACCGAATTCAATGAATCCCGATTTCAACCATTTTCCAAGTACTTGTTTATCCAACACTACATTGGCAAGTAACCAGTCATGGCTGATGTTATCAAAGCAGCCCTTGATATCTCCCTCTAACACCCACTCTGCCGAGCTTTTACGACTTAAATTGACAAAACATTGTTCTATCGCATCAGCCGTAGAGCGCATTGGTCGAAAGCCATAGCTATTACGATCTGCGGTGGTTTCCGACACTGGTTCAAGTGCTAACAGGTATAACGCCTGCATAGCCCTATCTAACATGGTCGGTATTCCTAAAGGGCGACGTTTACCGTTGCTCTTTGGAATATAAATCCTCCGCAATGGCTTAGGCTTATACCCTTGCCGTTTTAATCGAGAAATAGCCTGCCATTTACAATTTGGCGTACTCCATAACTCCCTATCGACACCAGCAGTCCTTTTGCCTCGATTCTCAGTTACCCGTTTAACCGCTAAACATTTAGCCGCAAACGAGCGCACCAACATCCGTTGTAAGGCTTTCACCCTACGCCACTGTTGCTGCTTAGTCGCCTTCGCGATCCGTACTTGTAGCCCTCTCACCTGGAGCTCAACTGAATACCAATTAATGGTATGCCAACTTTGCGCCTGATGGGAGAACGCAGGTACAACAAATGCCGTACTCATCTTGCTTTTCTCCTGTTAGTTATGACCTAACAAGAACAAGACACAACTATCCCCTAACGGGAAGAATTGTTTCTCATCCCGTTAGGATCAAATTAAAGACGGCTTTACACGTCTATCTCACGATTAAAGACCAGTTGGAAGTAAGCACCGTTTCCAGTTAGCGCATTTCGCACCTATCTAAATCATTACAATCTAGCATTCGCTTTTTCCAACCTCCTTTACCCACATATTCAACAGTTCGCCTTGCGACTCCCCTGCTTTAAATATTCAAACTACGAATGAATAAAGCAAATATTTGGGCTTACCGAGTTCCATTAAAGTTACATAAACAACTTAGGCTCTGCCTATCCACCGACGACTGTATGACGACGTATTTCCAGATGTAAAAGAAATATCCAGCCGCGCACCTTTTGGTTTAAGCGTATCAATAACATTTCGCTTATTGCGGTTGACGGTGTTTATTAGCAGTTCACGTACGTTAACCCTATTGTTTAGCCTAGCTCTCAGTCCGTTTATTATTAACAGACTATATTTACTCTCACGAGTTAAAATACTGCTTTCGCAGAGATACATTGTTAGGAAGCTTCGCACAAAACCGTTACCAGTAATGCACTATCCCTAGGCTACAACCTGTCGTAAGGTTGGTCTCACTAACATATAAATGAATATGCTGAAACAATAACTTCAACAGCTTACACCGGAAGATCACTTCCAGTAGTCGTTGAATGAAACCGATAATCGTATAGAAATAACCGTAGCAATACAGGTAAGGAAATGACCTTACTAATATGGTAAACATGTTATTTTATATCTTGGAAGACTAACTACTGGGGTGCCATAATGGCTTGTCGGCAGACTGAAAGTCGCCGGTTTTTTTCCTGACAGCATAACTTGTCAGCTGGTTTGTAGTTGTCTATTGTCGGCAGGCCTAGGCCGCCGTTTTTCTTTTCCAATTGTATACTTATAGAAAACACAATTGCGCGACATCTTCGAAGGAAGATTCCGGCAATCGGTTTATGTATACCGATTACCGGTGTCGACTACTAAGTTTGCAGGTATGGAAGCAAGCGAGTTAACGCTTGCTTACGGTGTAGCCTGCTAGGTTAGTGACCTACACGACTCTCGTCGCACTACATCATTCCGCCCATACCACCCATTCCGCCCATGCCACCCATATCAGGTGCACCAGCAGATTCGTCTTTAGGGATTTCAGCTACCATTGCTTCAGTAGTGATCATTAGACCCGCAATAGACCCTGCAAACTGTAGCGCAGAGCGTGTTACTTTAGTTGGATCTAGGATACCCATTTCAATCATGTCGTTGTATTCGCCAGTTGCTGCGTTGTAACCGTAGTTACCATCGCCGCCTTTAACTGCGTTAATTACAACTGATGCTTCGTCGCCTGCGTTAGTTACGATTTGACGAAGTGGTGCTTCCATCGCACGAAGTGCAACTTTAATACCGTGGTTTTGATCTTCGTTGTCGCCAACTAAATCAACTAGCTTGCTAGCAGCACGTACAAGTGCAACACCGCCGCCAGGTACTACGCCTTCTTCAACCGCTGCACGAGTTGCATTTAATGCATCTTCAACGCGGTCTTTTTTCTCTTTCATTTCGATTTCAGTAGCAGCACCTACTTTGATTACTGCAACACCGCCAGCTAGTTTAGCCATGCGCTCTTGAAGTTTTTCTTTATCGTAGTCAGATGTAGCTTCTTCAATTTGTGCTTTAATTTGAGAAACACGACCAGTAATACCCGCTTCTTCGCCAGCACCGTCAATGATAGTTGTATCATCTTTAGTGATAATTACGCGCTTAGCTGTACCTAGGTCTTCAACTGTTGCTTTTTCAAGCTCTAAGCCGATTTCTTCAGAAATAACAGTACCGCCAGTTAATACAGCAATATCTTGTAGCATTGCTTTACGACGATCGCCAAAGCCAGGTGCTTTAACAGCTGATACTTTAACAATACCGCGCATGTTATTAACTACTAATGTAGCTAGTGCTTCGCCTTCAAGGTCTTCTGCAATGATTAGTAGTGGTTTACTTGCTTTAGCAACCGCTTCTAATGTTGGTAATAATTCACGGATGTTAGATATTTTTTTATCTACAAGTAGAATAAATGGGTTATCTAGTTCAACAGTGCCTTTTTCTGGGCTGTTGATAAAGTAAGGAGATAAGTAACCACGGTCAAACTGCATGCCTTCAACAACATCTAGTTCGTTTTCAAGTGATTGACCTTCTTCTACAGTAATAACACCACTGTTGCGGCCTACTTTTTCCATTGCTTGAGCAATGATATTACCAATCTCTTGATCAGAGTTAGCAGAAATAGTACCTACTTGTGCAATTGCTTTAGTATCAGAACAAGGAACAGATAACGCTTTAAGCTCTGCAACAGCAGCAATAACTGCTTTGTCGATGCCGCGCTTAAGATCCATTGGATTCATGCCTGCTGCAACAGCTTTAAGGCCTTCATTAACAATAGACTGTGCAAGTACTGTAGCGGTAGTTGTACCATCGCCGGCTGCATCATTGGCTTTAGATGCAACTTCTTTAACCATTTGTGCGCCCATGTTTTCAAACTTGTCTTCAAGTTCGATTTCTTTTGCTACAGAAACACCATCTTTAGTGATAACTGGAGAGCCAAATGATTTGTCTAGTACAACGTTACGGCCTTTAGGACCTAATGTAACTTTTACTGCGTTTGCCAGGATGTTTACGCCAGTTAGCATTTTAGCGCGTGCGTCACCTGCAAAAAGTACTTCTTTTGCTGCCATGTTTTAAATTCCTCTAAATTCTTAAATGTTTATAAACGAAAAGTAGGTTTAGCCTACAATGCCTAAAATATTATCTTCACGCATGATCAGGTACTCTTGACCTTCGATCTTTTCAACTTTTTCAACATATGAGCCAAATAACACAGTGTCACCGGCTTTAACTTCTAACGCTCTCACGTCACCGTTATCTAAAACGCGACCATTACCTACGGCTACAACTTCTCCGCGAGTTGATTTTTCAGCTGCAGAGCCAGTTAATACAATACCGCCAGCAGATTTTGTTTCTTCTTCTAGACGTTTAACGATTACGCGATCTTGTAAAGGACGAATGTTCATGTTTTTTAGTTCTCCTAACAGTTTCTGAACAGTACAGAAAAAAGCTTTTCTAATTTGCATTCATTAATGGGGGTAGAGTGTGAAATTCCAAGAGAAAAAATGATAAATTTTTAATCTTTTCGCTCATATTCGCCATCAATAGTCGTTGGTCGTTCCATTTGCCCTTGCTCTCGTTCAGCATGTTGCTGCCCAGCAAACGGCGATGGCCCTTGTTGCCTACCTGCGCTCATTCTAACAGTTGCTTGGCTAGCAAGGCCTGCGGCCAGTTTGTTACGAATTGCAGGCGTTAATAATAGTAACCCAAACACGTCGGTCATAATGCCAGGGGTAAGTAATAATACCCCTGCAATTACAACGCATATTCCGGTAAATAATTCTTTGGCTGGCATTTGCCCTTGCGCCATTTGCGCTTGTACGTTTTGCAGCGCACCCATACCTTGTGTTTTAACCATTTTGGCACCTAAAATCGCGGTAATAACAACAAGTGCAATTGTTGCAAATCCGCCAATCACATCGCTTACTTGAATCAGTAAGGCGATTTCGATAATAGGGATGATGATAAACAACACAAATAAAAATCTAAACATAGCGCTCTCTAAATAATGACACTCAAAAGAGTTGATGAAATATAAATGAGGGTGACTAGGTCTCTTTTCAAGGTTAGGGCATAGGTATAGTCATTTTACTGATATTTAAGCGTCTACACATTGTATCGGCTATCAGATACTATGAAGCTAGACACTGTCCAATAAGAATAGGTTCATAATGACTACGCATTTTAAAATGATTTTTACGACTTGCAAAGACGAAGCAGAAGCACGCAGCCTAGCAAGGGCGTTGGTAGAAAAAAAGCTAGCAGCTTGTGTAAATATTTTACCTAACATGGGCTCTATTTATATGTGGGAGGGCGAAGTAGCAGAAGCAACTGAAGCCAAGCTACTTATAAAAACAAAAGCAGATAAAATGAACGATGTGTTTTTAACAATAAAAGAGCTACATAGCTACGAAGTGCCGGAGATTCAGGTTGTAGAAGTTTCAACCGGTAATTTGGCGTATTTTAATTGGATGGACGAGGTACTGAATTAATGCGTTTTTTCTTTTTATTGTTGGTTACATTATTAACTGTACCCGTAAAGGCTGCGACTAATAATGCGCTTGGTGATCTACTTGGGCCTCCGCAACAGACTTTTTTACCTGTAGACCAAGCGTTTGTTTTTGATTTTGACCAGCAAGGCAGTACCTTGTTTGTAGGTTGGGATATAGCGCCAGACTATTATTTATATAAAAAGAAAATAGAAATTATCGCCAAAGGTGCAAACATTCAAGTAGGCGACTCTGGCCGTGGCGAAATTATTGAAGATGAATTTTTTGGTAAAACAGAGGTTTTTTTTAATTCCGCGAGTGTTATTAGTAAGCTAAGTAATATAACCGAAGGCGCCGTGGTTAAAGTTCGTTACCAAGGCTGTGCAAAAGCAGGGCTTTGCTATCCACCAGAAGTAATTAGCATCCCACTTAGTGTTATTAGTGGCGCACAGGTTAAAAATGTAGATCAAAATAGCGCCACCGATGAAGCGGCAACTGCGCAAAGTACACTTGCAGCACTCAACGAGCCAACTACTGAACCTTCAACAAATTCGGATGATGCCGAAAAAGAGCTTACTTTTACTGAGCAATTAGCAAGTCAGGGCTTAATAACTAATTTACTCATATTTTTTGTTGTTGGTGTAGGCCTTGCTTTTACGCCCTGCGTATTCCCTATGTTTCCTATTTTGTCGAGCTTAATTGCGGGTCAGCAAAACCTTTCAACTAAAAAAGCGTTTGCGTTGTCGTTTGTATATATACAAGGTATGGCAGTTACCTATGCAGCGCTTGGTTTAGTTGTTGCGGCGCTTGGTGGGCAAGTTCAGGGGTATTTACAGCATCCATTTGTACTAGTTAGCTTTAGTTTACTATTTGTATTATTGGCTATGTCGATGTTTGGTTGGTACGAAATAAAACTGCCAAGCAGTATGATGAGCAAGCTAACTCAAGTAAGTAACAATCAAAAAGGCGGCAACTACGTTGGCGTATTTTTAATGGGCGTACTGTCGGGATTAATAGCATCACCGTGTACTACTGCGCCACTGTCGGCGGCGCTCTTATTTGTTGCGCAAAGTGGTGATTACTTAGTAGGTGGTTTAACACTATACGTGCTTAGTTTAGGTATGGGGTTACCACTTTTATTACTTGGTACATCTGGCGGTAAATTGCTGCCTAAAGCAGGTGGTTGGATGGAGCAAGTTAAAACCTTGTTTGGTTTTGTGATGCTCGTTGTGCCGCTTATATTACTTGAGCGACTAGTAAGCGCCGACATTATATTATTAATAGCAGGTGTGCTTGCATTAGCAACGGCACTTTACCTACATCACTGGCAAAGTAGCCAAACACAAAGCAAGTTAAAAACTGCATTATGGTTTGCTGCAACGCTATTAGTTATGACAGGGTTTACGTTAACTAAAAACTACTTTTGGCCAGTACAAGCTGTGCAAGTTAGCTCACAAAGTAATGAGTTTAAAAAGGTGGCGGATTTAGCTGAGCTAAAAGAAGCCGTAGCGCAAGCGAGTAATGAAGGTCGAATGGTTATGGTCGACTTATATGCTGACTGGTGTGTGGCGTGTAAAGAGTTTGAGCATTACACGTTTCCAGATGCCAAAGTGCAAAGTGAATTTAGCCATTATCAGCTAATTCAAGTTGATTTAACAAACAGTGACAATAAAACAATTGAGTTAATGGAAGAGTACACCGTGTTTGGTTTACCTAGTATTTTGTTTTTTAACACCCAAGGTAAAGAGCTAACTACACAACGTGTAACCGGCTTTTTAAACGCAGAAGATTTTGCTAAACACCTTGCTACAGTGCGCGCCAGCGCACAATAATAGTGCAATAGAGCCACTTGGATATACCAAGTGGCTTACGACTCCCTCCTAGTTCTTCGTTCCCAAAATAGAGATTGGACCAGTATTTTGCTGCTATTTACATCGAAATCACTATAATAGTTGGTTAACGTGAGAATTTGTTGCTACATTACTTTTTTCTGCTTACTTAAAAGCGAAAAACTACTTAGCAACTGCTTAACTCATTACTTATAGGATATATCGCGTATTATGGCTGCAAAATTTAACCTTTTAGTTATAAATGGTCCAAATTTGAACATGCTTGGCAAGCGTGAACCGGATAAATACGGTTTTCAAACGCTAAGTGAAATTATGAGCGAACTAACCAGTGCCGCTGATAGTCTAGATGTTGAGTTAGCACATTTTCAAAGTAATAGTGAGCAAGCCCTCATTGAGCGAATACACAGTGCTTGGCAAGCGGTTGATTACATAATAATTAACCCTGCTGCATTTACGCATACAAGCGTTGCATTACGTGATGCATTGCTAAGTGTTGATATTCCGTTTTTTGAAGTGCACTTAAGTAATGTGCACGCACGTGAAGCCTTTCGTCATCATTCGTATTTTTCTGATGTGGCCCAAGGCGTGATATGTGGATTAGGTGCAATGGGTTACCACGCAGCATTAAATGCCGCTGTGAGCCGGTTGAAAAACTCGATTTAATTTTAAATTAACACACAAACAAACAGGCGGGTCGTGTAATGGATATTCGCAAGATAAAGAAGCTTATCGAATTAGTAGAAGAATCAGGTATTGCTGAGCTAGAAATCACTGAAGGTGAAGAATCAGTACGTATTAACCGTAACAACATGAGCGCAGGCCCTGGTTACCCGCAATTTGCTCCACAGCAATATGCACCAGCGCCAGCAGCCCCTGCTCCAGTTGCAGCAGCTCCTGTAGCAGTTGAAGCAGCAGCTCCAGCAGAACCTACTGGCCATCAAGTTAAATCACCAATGGTTGGATCTTTTTATGCAGCAGCGTCTCCTGAAGCTCCAGCGTATGTAGAAGTTGGTCAGCAAGTTAAAGTTGGCGATACGCTTTGTATTATCGAAGCTATGAAAATGATGAACCAAATTGAGTCAGATAAAGCCGGTACAGTAAGAGCTATCTTAGCTGAAAATGGCGAGCCAATAGAATTTGATCAACCTCTATTCATCATTGAATAATAGCGTAACCTAAAAGGCCAACTCTAATGTTAGATAAAGTAGTCATTGCAAACCGAGGTGAAATTGCACTTCGTATATTGCGCGCCTGCAAAGAGCTTGGGATCAAAACGGTTGCTGTGCATTCAACGGCGGATCGCGATCTTAAGCATGTATTGCTTGCAGATGAAACCATCTGTATTGGTAGACCATCAGCAACTGAAAGTTATTTAGATATCCCGCGCATTATTGCTGCGGCTGAAATAACTGACGCTGTAGCGATTCATCCAGGTTACGGTTTCCTTGCAGAAAACGCTGATTTTGCCGACCAAGTTGAGCAAAGTGGTTTTGTATTTATTGGTCCAAAAGGTGACACTATTCGCCTTATGGGTGATAAAGTTTCTGCTATTTCAGCAATGCGTAAAGCAGGCGTTCCATGTGTACCAGGGTCTGATGGTCCGGTATCAGATGATAAAGAACGTAACATGCAAATCGCTAAACGAATCGGTTACCCGGTAATCATCAAAGCCGCTGGTGGCGGTGGTGGTCGTGGTATGCGTGTTGTTCGTAGCGAATCTGAACTTATTGATTCAATTGCATTAACACAGCAAGAAGCTAAGCAGTTCTTTGGTAATAGCATGGTTTACATGGAGAAATTCCTTGAAAACCCACGCCATATCGAAGTTCAAGTATTAGCAGATGGCCAAGGTAATGCAGTACATTTAGGTGAACGTGATTGTTCTATGCAACGTCGTCACCAAAAAGTAGTTGAAGAAGCACCAGCGCCAGGTATTACTGCAGAAACACGTAAATTTATTGGTGAACGCTGTACACGTGCATGTATCGAAATCGGTTACCGCGGTGCAGGTACGTTTGAGTTTTTATACGAAAACGGCGAGTTTTACTTCATCGAAATGAATACACGTATTCAGGTTGAACACCCTGTAACTGAAATGGTTACTGGTATTGATTTAATCAAAGAGCAGTTAAAAATTGCTGCGGGTCAACCATTATCATTCACGCAAGACGACGTTGTTATTCGTGGTCATGCCATTGAGTGTCGTATTAATGCTGAAGACCCTGAAACGTTTATCCCTTCACCGGGTAAAATTACACGTTTCCATCCTGCTGGTGGCTTAGGTATTCGTTGGGACAGCCATATTTACGCTGACTATACGGTTCCACCACATTACGATTCAATGATTGGTAAGTTAATTACTTACGGTGAAAACCGTGACGTAGCTATTGCCCGCGCGCGCAATGCACTTAACGAGCTAGTAATTGACGGAATTAAAACTAATACTCCTTTGCATAAGAGAATTCTTGCAGATGAAAACTTCCAAAATGGTGGTACTAACATCCACTATCTTGAGAAGAAATTAGGATTGTAATTCTAGTCTGTAAAAAGGCGTTTTATCTTAGTTAATAACCCGAGTTATTAAGCTGATTTAAATAATTGAAAATCCGATATCAGGAGACTGATATCGGATTTTTTAATGCCTGTAATTTAAGTTTTATAGGCAATAAAAAAGTCCATAAAATATACTGCAAAGAGTAAATTCGATGGACTCAATATTTATATAATATGTTGAACTAACATTACACTAATTTAGATTCAATTAACTGTAGTGCTTCTTCTAAAATTGTTTCTACTGCTTTTTTAGCGCGCTCAGGATCGCGTGACTTTATAGTCTCTAAAATATCAGCGTGCTTAGCAACATCTGCGCCCGGTACACCTTTAATGTGGTTTGTATAACGAATACTTACTCTAAGAGCTGTACTAATAAACTCAGTTAACTGCACAAAAAAGCGATTGTTACTGGCCACTAATATGCTGGTATGAAAAGCAATGTCGGCTTCTAATGGGTCGTCTAAGCCTTCGTCTGCTTCAGCCATACGGGCTAAGGCACTATCTATATCAGCGAGTTGTTCAGCAGTTGCATTTAGTGCTGCAAGAGCGGCCGCTTGTGGTTCAAGGGCTACGCGTACTTGAGTAAACTCTTTTAATAACGACAGTGATGGCTTACTGCTTAAAATCCAACGTAGTACGTCGGTATCAAACATGTTCCAGCTACTTTCAGGTAATACACGAATACCTTGCTTAGGACGCGATGAAATTAACCCTTTAGCAGAGAGCATTTTTACCGCTTCGCGGGTAGCGCTGCGACTTACATCATACTTTATACATAAATCGGCTTCAGAAGGCAGGCCTTCGCTTACAGGGTAAACACCACGCACAATAGCAAAACCCAAATCGTGGGTTAATTGTTGTGTTAAATTTTGACGGGGTTGGCTTTTCATTGCGCAGGATTCCGAGTTGATATATTGCTTTATTATATATCATATATCATATTAATGTACTCAAGGATATGATATAAACTTTTAATTAGCTAAATATTTTAACACAGCAATAACGACTTAGTTTGGCTCTTTATACTGTAAATGTAAGTTTATAAAGAGTTTAAATAAAATTGAAAATGCGCTGTATGGAGAGTTGAATTTGAACACCCTAGCTCAATATCATAGTCTTTCTGGTAAAGTTATTTTTATTACAGGCGGTGCATCAGGCATTGGTAGAGCAATGGTTAAATCCTTTGTAAACCAAAATGCAAAAGTAGCATTTATAGATATTGATGATAAGGCAGCGCAATCGCTTATTCGTGATTTACCCAATGCAAAACTATGGTATAGGCAAGTTGATGTAACTGACTCTCATGCACTTCAGCAATCACTTGTGGATGCATGCGCCGCTTTTGGTGCCATTAACGTACTAGTTAATAATGTAGCGAACGATCGCCGTCAAGCAAGCGAAGACGTTACAGTGCAAGACTGGGATCAGTGCTTACAAATAAACTTAAACCCTGCATTTTTTGCCTCTCAAGTTGCTATGTCTTTTATGAAGGGCGATGGAGCGGGCAGTATCATTAACTTTAGTTCTATTAACGCTATTATGGGGCAACCTCAAATGGCAGGCTATGTAACCGCAAAAGCAGGCCTAATTGGTATGACTAAGGCACTGGCTCGCGATTACGGCGAGTTTGGTATTCGCGTTAACGCTATTTTACCAGGGTGGGTGGCTACCGACCGTCAACTAGCAAGCTGGTTTACCGAAGAAGAGCAAGTTAAGTGGATGGAAGCCATGGCGCTTAAAAAATTAGTAACTCCTGAAGATGTTGCTAATTTGGCACTCTTTTTAGCCGCCGATGAAAGCAGTATGATCACCGGGCAAAGTATTAAAATTGACGGTGGGAGGCTTTAAAGCTTGGCTACTTCATCTCTTTTTATTGCTGTTGACTGGGGCACGAGCCATTTACGCGCTTATTTGTGCGAAGTACGAGCGCAATCAACACTTAAATTATTAGCACAACGTGATGGCCCTGGCGTTGTTAAAGCAAATCAAAATTTTGAGCAAACCCTAATCGACACCATTGAGGTGTGGAAGCAAGAATATGGCAGCTTACCTATATATATTGCAGGACAAATCACCTCAAGCATCGGCTGGCACGAAACACCTTATTTAGAATGCCCAATTAATCCCGAAGGGTTACTTAATGCTGCTGTTAGCTTTGATTGCGATGGACATATTATTAAAGCGTTACCTGGCACAAAGTGTACGCTGCAAAATGGCTTGTTTGATGTAATGCGCGGTGAAGAGCTGCAAATTTTAGGGTTTTTAAAGCAAAACCCAGAGTATCAACAAGGTAAAATATTACTCTGTTTGCCTGGCACACATACCAAATGGGTGCTTATAAACAATGGCGAAATCATTTGCTTTAAAACAGCCATGACCGGTGAGTTATATGATTTGTTATGTCATCAAAGTGTTTTAATTCCTAACGACTGTGCAGAAGGTGAGTTTGACTTTAAAGCATTTGAGCAAGGCTGTGAGCTAACTTTAGGTAGTGATAGCGGTAACTTGGCACATGGTATTTTTAGTGTGCGTACCCGCCAGCTTTCAAAGGAGTTAACGCCAGTACAAGCTAAAGCCTATTTGTCGGGTGTATTAATTGGCAGCGATGTACGAGCAGCTCGCCACGCTAGTGAATGGCAATTATTAAGTGATACACAAGTTGTGGTGATTGGCACAAAGCAGCTGAATAAGTGTTTTACTACGGCGCTTAACCAAATAGGTGTGAAGTGTGTTGAGTTTGATATTAAAACAGCGACGCTTAGTGGCTTTAATTATTTATTTAATTTAGAGTCAAAAAAATAAACCCCTTTATAACGGTTAAATTATAAAGGGGTTAACAGGAAGCTATTATAACTGAATAATTAAGCGCTTTTAGCTGCTTGGTTATGCTCAATATAATCATTAAGCGCAGCAACTTGCGCCTCATTAAAACGTAGTCCTAATTTACTGCGGCGCCATAAAATATTGTATGCGTTTTCTGCCCACTCTTCATTTAGCAAGTAATCTACTTCTGCTGCAAATAAACCATGGCCAAAATCCTGGCCTAAATCACTCAGCCCAGTTGCACTACCTAAAATATGTTTAGCACGAGTACCATAAGTGCGTACAAAGCGTTTAAGTGTTATTTCAGGTAGCCATTCGTATTTTGTTTTTAACTCTGATTTAAGTGCTTCTACAGAGCTAAAATCACCACCAGGGAGCGGACTATGTTTGGTCCACGCATTGCTCATTTGCGGATAAAAATCTTCAAGCTTATTAACCGCAGCTTCGGCAAGTTTACGATAAGTAGTAATTTTTCCACCAAACACACTCAATAGTGGTGTTTGCTTGGCGTCACTCGAAAGCTCTAATTTATAATCGCGAGTAACGGCTTGTGCATTAACTGATTCGTCATCAAGTAATGGGCGTACACCAGAAAAGGTATGTACTATGTCTTCGCGTTTAATCGGTTGTTTAAAGTAGGTATTAGTAATATCAATTAAGTAATCAATTTCTTCATCACTAATTTTAACGTCTTGTGCTTCACCTTTGTGTTCTACATCGGTTGTGCCAATAAGTGAGAAGTCATCTTCAAACGGAATAACAAACACAATACGCTGATCTTTATTTTGTAAAATATAAGCTTGTTTTTCATCGTGAATACGAGGCACTACAATGTGGCTACCTTTTACAAGGCGAATATTTTGTGGTGATTTTTCTGTTAGTGCTTCGTCAAATAATTTAGCAACCCAAGGACCCGCAGCATTAACAATCCCTTTGGCAGAAATGGTGTATTTAGCTTTACTCTTTTGCTGCTCAAGCGTTACCTGCCATTTACCTTGCTCACGTTTAGCATGTACACACTTAGTTTGCGTGGTAATAACAGCACCTTTTTGCTGCGCTGCTAGGGCGTTTAAAACGACTAGGCGAGAGTCATCAACCCAGCCATCTGAGTATTCAAAACCTTTAGTAATAGAGGGTTCTAAAACGCTATTTTCACCAAATTTAATGCTTCGAGAACCCGCTAGTGTTTCGCGTTTTGCTAGGTTGTCATACATAAACAAGCCAATACGAATCATCCACGCAGGGCGGAGGTGTTTTTGATGCGGCAATCTAAAGGTTAGCGGCCACATAATATGAGGTGCGTTTTTAAGTAGCACTTCACGCTCTGCTAGCGCTTCTTTTACTAATCTAAATTCGTAATGCTCAAGGTAGCGCAGACCGCCGTGGATCAGCTTAGAACTGTTTGAAGATGTTGCACAGGCAAGGTCTGATTGTTCGCACAATAGAACTTTTAACCCTCTGCCAGCTGCATCAGCTGCTATTCCAGTGCCGTTTACACCGCCACCGATGACTAGTAAGTCATATTCGTTATCTGCTAATTCCACCGAGCTAACCTTTTTATTTGTAATATAAATAAGACATAAACATCATAAAGCTGCTGTTTTCATTTGACAATAGAAAACCCAGTTTTTTATTCGTTAATTTTGACGCCAATCCATTTTCAATTTAAAGCAGTAAAACATGCCTTTTAAATCTAGCATTTAGCTAAGTTAAAAAAGCAAAGTGGCTAAAGTACTGGCCTTAACCACTTAGTATTTACTGCGGGCAGTTTTTATTCGTTAAGCACACTTGAGCTACGCAGTGCTGCCATTTTGCGTATAGATCGTTACGCTCGTCGGCACTCATGGTGGGCTCAAAGCGACGGTCGCATGTCCACATTTTAGATAACTGTTCAGTTGACTCGTACACACCTGCTTGCAAGCCTGCTAAATAAGCGACCCCTAAAGAGGTGGTTTCGGTCACTGTTGGTCGCTCAACTGTTGCACCTAAAATATTTGATAAAAAGGTCATAACCCAATTATTTTTTACCATACCGCCATCTACACGAAGCACACTTGGGCGAAGGCCATCACGCTCCATCGCTTTTTGTAAATCTTTGGTCTGGTAGCCAACTGATTGCAGCGCTGCAGCAACAATAGTGCTAATACCAGAGTCGCGTGTTAGCCCTAAAATAGCGCCACGTGCATTAGGGTCCCAATAAGGAGCGCCTAAACCAGTAAACGAAGGCACTAAAAATACACCATGATCGAGCGGTACATCTTTAACCATCGACTCACTTTCGCCAGCATGGCTAAGTAGTTTTAAGCCTTCAACAATCCACTGCATAGTTGCGCCAGCCATAAATATACTGCCTTCAATGGCGTAAGTTGGCTTGCCGTTTAATCTATAAGCAACAGTGGTCAGTAAGCGGTTTTCTGAGGTCAGTGCTTTTTCGCCAGTGTTAAGCATTAAAAAACAGCCAGTACCGTAAGTACTTTTAGCCATGCCTTGTTCAAAACATGCGTGTCCTACAAGCGCAGCTTGTTGATCGCCTGCAATACCACAAACACGAATTGGCGCGCCAAAAATGTCAGCGCTGGTTGAACCAAACTCGTCAGCTGAATCCATTACTTCTGGCAGCATAGATTCTGGAATATCGAATAACTCTAAAAGCTCTTGATCCCACTGCTGGGTATGAATATTAAATAACATGGTGCGCGATGCATTGGTTGCATCGGTTCGGTGCTCTTTACCGCCAGTTAGCTGCCAAAGTAGGTAAGTGTCAACCGTACCGAAGGCGAGTTCGCCTGCAAGGGCTTGTTCGCGTGCGCCTTCAACGTTATCTAAAATCCAACGAACTTTAGTGGCCGAAAAATAAGGGTCGAGTAATAAGCCTGTTTTATCGCTTATTGTTTGGCAAAGCTCATCAGTTGTTAGGCTTTCGCAATAGTCACTGGTGCGACGGTCTTGCCATACAATAGCGTTATAAATTGTTTTGCCTGTTTTTTTGTTCCATACCAAAGTGGTTTCGCGCTGATTGGTGATACCAATGGCAATAATTTCTTCAGGCTTTACATCGTTTTTAGTTAACACTTCGCGACTAGTGCTAAGCACTGTTTGCCAAATATCGTTAGGGTCGTGTTCTACCCAACCATTTTGTGGAAAATGCTGCGAAAATTCTTGTTGTGCTGTACCAAAAACGTCTGCATCTTTTGTAAACAAGATGGCCCGAGAGCTTGTGGTTCCTTGATCAATTGAGAGTATGTATTTGGACATGATATTTGTGTTATTTATCTTATCTTATATATGACTAGATTGCCTTTAACCGAAGTTAATGGCAATGGTTTTTTCTTAAAATAGCAGATTAAAAAATAAACACGCTGATATTTGCTGGTAACTCTTTTATATAAAAGGCGTTTTATTTTTGCATTATTTTAAGGGCGTATGCGGCTATTGATTAAAATAACCGCTTAAAGCTTATTATTACTTGGTGTGAGGTTTAGCTTGTTGCCAATCCATACCGGTAGAAAAGCGATTATCAAACCCGCGCCACTGTGGCAGCGGCTTACCATCAACAACAGCTTGGTCGCCGTTTTGTGGTAAATCTAAGTATTTACACTCGCTGGCTATGCCTTTTACGTGGCAATCCATCATGGCAAGTACAAAGTGTTTGTTGGTCTCGTTTAGTGTGCGCATAGACCACGAAGGCTCGTAGTAATGGCCTATATCTAGCTCACTGCTGCTTTGTGCAATAGCAGGGGCTGGGTGTGGTGCAATATTATGGCGTGCATTTTTGTAAGTAAGCATGTACTTATATTTGCTGCCTGTTTGTTCATAAAGACTTTTAATGCCTTCATAGCCTGAAATGTCATCTAAGTTACCGGCTACATAAAGCGAAGGTACTTTAATATTTGCCATTGCTTTGGCATCAAATATAGCGTGCTGTCCGCCCCACGGTGCAAAGGCCACCATCGCTTTTATACGAGGGTCTATTTTTGGGTTTTGGTATTGTCCACCAGCGCAGCTGTTTAGTAATTGCTGTACTTTTTTAATTTGAGCTGGGTCTTTCATACCCGTAAACATAGCCGTAGTTTGCTCATTAAAAGCGTAACAACCACCTATCGTATTTACCGCGCCATAGCCACCCATTGAGTAACCAATTACACCTGCGCTTTTGTTATCTATCTGCTTGCTGGCAAAGTTGTTTTGCTCATTAAAGTAATTAATTACAAACTGCTGATCGCGTGAGCGATTTATAAGCGTGCTAAAAAAGCCAGAGAACGGTGCGTTTTTAAAATCAACATCGGCATTGGTTGAGTCAGTATGGTCAATAGCTACCACAATGTAACCGTGCGACGCTAAATGCTCGCCAAGGTAGTACATAATTGTACGGTAACCGGTATAACCGTGCGAAAGCACTATCACAGGGTAGTGCTCTTTATTATTAATGGCGACATCACGCATTGCATCGGCTTGCAAAGTAAACTCTTTACCTGAGCGAGTTTCATCTGTGTAGCTGCTAAGTGGCGCTTTTGCTGTATTTGCAGCCGGATACCACACCTCTACTTTTAAAGGACGATCTTTTTGACCTTGTGTAGCGGGGTCAAATTGCGCAGGGTTAACTAAATCAAGTGTTTGCACACCTACATTGTAGCTACCTTTAGCTGCAAGCTCTGGCAGTACTTCGCTAGTGATTGGCGGGTATAGCTGCTCTGGTTTATTAGATTCAGCAACAGCTACACTGGCAGATAAACTGCACGTTGCAAGTAATATAGCTTTTGAAAGCGCCTTGAGTGTGTGTGTCATTGTGTGTCCTTGTTGTGTATTTTTATTTTTTAATTAGTCAGTTCAGCCGACTCGACGGCATTGCTGTATTGCAGCTGCCACTGTGCTCGCAAGGTATCCATTATGTTCATAACTCGTAAGCTAGTACTGAGGGGCAACACGCTGCTTTGAGTTTGTTTTTGTAATATACACTGCGTGACATGTGCAATTTCAAACTTAAAGTTTTCATCGTCACTAAAGTTGTATTCAAAGTACTGAGGGTCTTGGTCTTTTATGTGTAGCTCTAGCGTTTGTGCACCTACAAACTGAGGTATTCGAATATAGCCAAGCTCACCATTAATACATGCTTCTGTTGGGCCACTTTGTTGTAATGCGCTGGCAAGAGATGCAAATTGCCCGTTACCGTAATCAACTAAAGCAGTGCTTCGCTCATCAATACCGGTTGTGCTTTTATGTACAAAGGATTTGATGTGTTCAGGGGCTTTATTAAATACCACATCAGCAATCGAAATAGGGTAAATACCTAAATCGAGCAGGGCGCCACCCGCTGTTACAGGGTTCATTAATCGGTGAGTGTCGGCAAAGCTGCCAGGTAAACTAAAGTTGGCATTAACACTGTGCACATTACCAATAACACCTTCACTTAGGAGCTGTTGTAATTTTACTATGGCTGGTAAAAACCGCATCCAAACGCCTTCCATTAAAAAGCAGTTTTGTTGCTTGGCAAGCTCAGTGAGACTTTGCAACTGCTTAGCATTAACGGTGATTGGTTTTTCGCTTAGCACGTGCTTATTGTGTTTTAAGCATTGGGCTATCGTTTTAAAGTGTTGATCGTGGGTATTGGCAATATAAATAGCATCTATATTTGGGCATTGCATAAGAGCTTGATAGCTTTCATAGCCTTGAATATTGTACGGTGTGGCAAATTCTTTAGCGCGCTGTATACTCGTTGATGCCGCGCCAATAAGCTGTGCATCACTGCAATGCGCAATGCTTGTAGCAAAGGTGTGAGCTATATTGCCACACCCAATAATTCCCCAATTAACCTTTGCCATGCTTATTCCTTAAGTTTATTTAAAAAGACGTAATTTGTAATCCTGAACCCGCTGAACATACGTAAATATCAGCATTTAAATTAAAGCGTTCAAAGTAATGCTTTTCTACCGCTGCTTTAATTAGTGGTACTTCCGCATCACGACATAAACATACAATTGCGCCACCAAAACCACCCCCTGTCATACGAACTGCGCCACGCTCGCCCATCGCTTCTTTACAAATTTCTACTAAGCCATCGGTTGCAGGTACGGTTACTTCAAAGTCGTGTTTAAGTGATTGATGCGATGCAGCCATTAGCGTACGAAGTGCATCCATATCGTTATTTTGTAGTGCAGTAGTTGCTGCAATTACACGGTCGTTTTCGCTAATTACGTGGTGTGCACGTTTATATTCGTTTTCGCTTAATGTCGCTTTTACTGCTTGCAGGCCAGCCATGGTGGCTTGGCGAAGTGTTTCTACACCCATTTTTACAGCAGCTTGTTCGCAGTCAATGCGGCGCTGGTTGTATTCGCTATCAACCAACTTACGCGGGTAGTTTGAATTAACAATAACAATATTTAAATCATCAGGAACTTTAACTGATTTGGTTGCGAGGTTTTCACAGTCGATTAATAGTGCATGACCGTTCTCGCCTTTAGCTGAAATAAGCTGATCCATAATGCCGCATTGGCAATGCATAAAGTCGTTTTCGGCTTCTTGGCCAAATAGCGCAATTTGCTCTGGCGGTAAACCAAGCTGTGCAATATGGTTAAACATACCGCCTACAGCAACTTCTAGTGCGGCCGATGACGACAAGCCACTACCTTGCGGTAAGTTGCTGTCAATTAGTACGTCGGCACCACGCAGTGTGTAGCCCGCTCTTTTAAGAACATAAGTAACAGCACGAATGTAGTTACCCCATTGCGACTGGCCTTCAGTGATTTCTTCATCAACACTAAAGCTGTCTTTTTCGCCTGGGTAATTTAAAGAATGCACAGTAATAATATTGTCGTCGCGCTCTTTAAACATCACTTGGGTACGAAACTCTAACGAACACGGTAAAACAAAACCGTCGTTGTAGTCGGTAAATTCGCCAATAAGGTTTACACGCCCCGGTGCTGCTGCAATACCTTGAGCAGGCGCGCCATACAGTGACAAAAATTGTTGTTGGAATTCGTTAAGCTTCATCTGTGTGTCCTGCTGTATCTTTATAGTGTGTTGTACTGGCTGCTTTTAAAATAGAAGCAGCGGTTTCTGCGCTTAAATCGCGCTGGCTTTCGCCTAGCATTTCGTAGCCTACCATGTGTTTTTTAACAGTAGCAGAGCGAAGTAGCGGCGGATAAAAATGGGCATGCAAACGCCAATGTTGCTCATCAGAGCCTCTGTTAGCCGGTGCATTGTGCCACCCCATTGAGTATGGGAAGCTGCAATTAAATACGTTGTCGTACTTAGTGGTTAATACTTTAAGTGCCTGTGCCAAAGAGTCGGTTTGGACATCGTTTAGCTGGCTAAAGTTTTGAATATTATCTTTAGTTACTAGCATTGTTTCAAACGGCCACGCAGCCCAAAATGGCACAACAACAAGCCAATGTTCGTTTTCAAATACAACACGTGTTTGATCTGCTTGCTCTTTTTGTGCGTAATCGGCAAGCATAGCTGTACCATGCTTTTTATAATAAGCAAGCTGCTGGGTATCTTCGGCTTCTATTTCGGTTGATAAATGCGAGTGGGCCCATACTTGGCCGTGAGGATGAGGTTGCGAACAACCCATTATCTCGCCTTTATTTTCAAAAACTTGTACGCATTCGTACTGCTGTGCAAGCTCTGTGTAATTTTGTTTCCAGGTTTTCACTACTTCGTGCAATGCGTTTTGGCTAAGCTCTGGTAGTGTTTTATTATGCTCTGGAGAAAAACAAATTACGCGGCATTCGCCACTGGCTTCGTCGGCAATAAATAAATCACTGTCTGACTCTAAGCTTTGTAATTGCTCGCTGGCATTAGGCGTTAATGCACCAAAGTCATTTCTAAATACGTGTGTGTATTTATAATCTGGGTTACTGTCGCCATTTGCACGGGTATTACTTGGGCAAAGTGGGCAGCTTTCATCGTGTTTTGGTAATACGTTTTCGTTAACGGCTTCTGTTGCGCCTAACCATGGGCGGTTATTACGATGTGGTGACACTAATACCCAACGACCCGTTAGCGGGTTTTTACGTCTGTGAGTACTTTCTAATAAAGCCATGTTAACTCTCCAACCCACTTGGGTAATTAGTTTGCCAGCGCCATGTGTCGTTTGTCATGTCGCTAAGTGTTAGTTCTGCGTACCAGTTAAGTGTGTTTTGCGCTTTTGTAGCATCGGCGTAGTTACAGGCAATATCACCTGCTCGGCGCGGTGCAATCTTATACGGAATATCTTTATTGGCTGATGCGCTAAATGCGTTGATCATATCAAGCACAGAATAACCTTGCCCTGTGCCTAAGTTGTAAGCATGAAATGCGGTATCTGTTTTATGCTGCATAAATGCCGCAACATGACCTTTAGCTAAATCTAAAACATGAATATAGTCGCGCACACCTGTGCCATCTTCGGTGTCGTAGTCGTCACCAAAAATATTAACCACGTCACGTTTACCTACTGCAGTTTGGGCAATAAATGGCATTAAGTTATTAGGAATACCATTAGGACTTTCACCTAATAAACCACTTGGGTGTGCACCTACTGGGTTAAAGTAACGAAGCGCAATACCCATAAATTGACTGTTGGCATTACATACGTCTTGCATGGCTTGTTCAACCATGACTTTAGTCCAACCATAAGGGTTCGTTGCGCGTATAGGGTGCTTTTCGTCAATAGGGAGGTAGTCTGGCTCGCCGTATACTGTAGCCGATGAGCTAAATATAATATGGTTAACGCCTTCATCTTGCATGTTTTGTAGCATGCTTAATGTGCCCGACACGTTATTTTGATAATAACGCAGCGGTTGCTCGGTAGATTCGCCAACGGCTTTTAAAGCTGCAAAGTGAAAAACAGCTTCGGCTTTAGTGTGTTTTAGAGCGAGCTTAAACTGTTGCTCGTCTTGAATGTCGCCCAAAATAAACTCAAACCGAGTACCCGTAATCTTTTCGAGTTGGTCAAGTACCCGCGCACTTGCATTAGACAAGTTATCATAAATAACAGGCGTAATACCTGCTTCATGCAATGCAATACATGTGTGGCTACCTATGTAACCCATGCCGCCAGTAACTAAAACTTTCATGTTATTTCTCGAAAAGTGTATTTATATGATAAATACTACTATTAAGGTGGTTTAAAAACAATAGTTATGATTGCTGAGTAATTCAAATAAAAGCATAAAAAATATTCAGCTTAAACACTCATCTGCCTTTTAAAGGAATACTTTTATATTAACTAACATAGGCTTAGCTTTATCAATTAATTCTATAAACTGATTCAACTATTGGCCTAATTATCAGCAGTAAGTCGGGGTGCTAATATAGCGAAAATAAAGTAAGGAGAGATCAACATGAACAAAACAATTTTACTTACCGGCGCAACCGATGGCATTGGGCTAGAAACTGCAAAGATGTTATTAGCACAAGGTCACACCGTATTATTACATGGCCGCAGCCAAGCAAAGCTCAATGCGCTACAAGTAGCTTTAACCGAGCAATACCCAAATGCAAGTACACATACTTATATTGCTGATTTAAGCGATATGAGCCAAGTTCAAACTTTGGCAAAAAATGTATTAGCCGATATGGCCGAAAATAATAACCAGCTCGACGTACTTATTAATAATGCAGGCGTTTATCAATTAGTTGATGCTACAACAATTGACGGCCTTGATGCTCGCTTTGTTGTAAACACGATTGCGCCATATCTTCTTACAAAACTATTATTACCTGTCCTTGGTCATGATTCGCGAGTGGTTAATGTGTCATCAGCTGCGCAATCAAGCGTTAACTTAAATGCACTTATAGGTAACACTGAACTTTCTGATAGTGCGGCTTATGCACAAAGTAAATTGGCTATTACTATGTGGTCACGTCATTTAGGGCTTGAGCTTAAAGATATTGGGCCATTAGTTGTATCGGTAAACCCTAAATCGTTACTGGGAAGCAAAATGGTAAAAGACGCTTACGGTATAGATGGTGGGGATTTAAAAATTGGCGCAGATATTTTTTGTCGCGCAGCGCTTAGTGATGAATTTAAAGATGCCGCAGGCCTGTATTTTGATAACGATACAGGACGCTTTGCGCCTCCTCATGTTGATGCACTTAATAATGCTAAAAATCAACAACTCGTAGATACGTTAGACAGTATTTTAGCACAGCTTAAATTAGGTAAAGCATAATGAAAAAGCATGTTACCTGGACAGTACAAGGCCAAATTAAAGAAGGTAAATACGATGAGTTTTTACTGGTAATGGCACAATTAGTTACTTTGGCTAAAAGTGAAGCGGGCACTTTAGTGTATGAGTGGACAGTAAGTGATGACAAGCGCAATGTACATATTTACGAGCGTTACCAAGATGAAGATGCTGCTAAAGCGCATCTTGCTGGTTGGGGCGAAAGTGGCCCACTATTTTTAAGCGTAGTTGATATGGATAAAGTAACGGTATTTAGTCAATTATCAGAAGAGTTTGCACAAGCCTTTGCAGGCCCAAGCAGTGTATTTATGAAACCTGTGGGTGGCTTTGTAAAGTTTTAGAGAAAATACCCATTGTTGATCTAAAGAGCTCACCTCATCAGTGAGCTCTTTTTTTAGTGGCATTACTGCTCTTGCTGCAAGCGCTCGTATAACCAATCTTTTAATTCTGTACGTTCGTGTTTTAATAGATGCATTTGTTGATCGCTTATGGGCGCATCTTTGAGCTCTAACACTCTAATCTCTTTATCTAGCTTGTCGTACTTATCTGCTTTTTTTGCAAATTCAGTATCGCTTTCATTTAACTCGGCAATGGTCTTTAAGTATTCTGGAAAGTCATTTGTTAATGAGTGGTCTTCGCCTAACATATTCGCTCCTTAGTAGGATATAAATGAGCTCACAAGTAAGTGAGTTGTATAAGTGAATTACTGCCTTTCATATAATACACTGGGGCTTACATAGATATAATTCAACCATCGAGCCGCTAATTTGATGTAGTACAAACAATCTGTTTATTTTGCTCAGTAAGGCATTTCACCAAAGTATTTAATAGTGCGATCAATAAATGCACGTACTTTAGAGGTCAATAATTTATTGTTGGGGTATACAGCCTACGTAGGTGTATTAACTAGTCGTAAAAAGCTTAGGGTTCGATATTATTGCTCAAGGTGCAAGGAATCTCTGGCTAGAGAAAATAAATTTAAATATCATCATGATTCAATACGTTAGTAAATCTCTTAACCAGAGTTCAAGTTAGTAAACCAATACCCGCTAAAGGCTTTTAAGTATTTTAGCTAAAAGAGTTAATTTTTAACGCTTTTTGCTAATTTATGTTGGTTAATTAATAGTGGTAGAATGCAGCGCTTAGTACCACTTGTGTAAAGTAGTGGTCAATAATTTATAAGGTCTGTTGTGTAATGCTGTTGATGATCGACAACTACGATTCGTTTACTTACAACTTAGTGCAATATTTTCAGCGTTTAGATCAAGACGTTTTAGTGAAACGTAATGATGAGCTAAGCATTGCACAAATAAAACAGTTAAACCCGCAGCACATCGTGTTATCGCCAGGGCCATGCACCCCTAACGAAGCGGGTATTTCACTAAATGTTGTTGAGCAACTAAAAGGGCAATATCCTATTTTAGGGATTTGCTTGGGGCATCAAACTATCGCACAAGCTTTAGGTGGAGATGTAATACGTGCTAAAAAAGTAATGCACGGTAAAACATCACCCATAGTTCATACTAATAAAGGGGTGTTTAAAGGCTTAGCTAATCCGTTAACGGTATGTCGTTATCATTCTTTAGTGGTTAAAGCGCAAACTCTGCCTAAAGAGCTTGAAGTAACCGCATGGACTCAAACTGAGCAAGGCGAGTTTGACGAAATTATGGGGTTGTTACACAATGAACTTGCTATCGAAGGTGTGCAGTTTCATCCCGAAGCTATTTTAACTGCTCAAGGCTTAGAACTGCTTGATAACTTTTTAACTCGCTTCTAATGTTATAATACACATAGCATTTTATACTTTATTAATGGATGTCATGACTGAACTTGTAGCCCAGCAGCGTACTGCCAAAATACTAAGCCAACGAGCTCATGACTTATTGCTTGGGCACAGCTTTGCGCATCAGCAAATTGGTTTCATTCATACATTAGATATAGATTACGGCGAACCCATGAAGCAGCGTACCTTGCTGCAGGTTGAAGTGGCCGCACAGAATAAACGCCAGCAAAGCAGTACTGCACATCATAAGTACCGCGCTCGAGCCAGTGAGCAACTGCACAAAACAATTGAAACAGCTATATATAAGCAGCTCGAAGATATAGATGGCGTAATTCATAGCACCATAGGTATTGAAGATGGTATTGCCAATATACTCGATATATTAGCGGTAAAGTCAGCGTCGGTAGGGCGTTTAGAGCCATTGGTTAATGATATAAGCTGGTTGGGTAGGGAGTTAGTAACGCTCGTTAATTTACCTTACTATCGTAATCAACGTAGTAAAAACACGTCTGTAAAAGTAGATAAGCCATCGCTCGCCCTTCGTTATATTGGCCTTGATAACTTACAGCTAGTTATTCCTACATTTGCTGCCCGCCATTGGATGCCACATAGCACCGAACCATTTTCGTTATTAAAGCGTCGTTTACGTGACAGTGCCATGGCAAACGCCATTGCTGCGCAAAAAATTGCACAAATTAATAATGTAAATGACGTTCATGCATTTACCCTAGGTATGCTTTTAGATGTAGGGCGAATTGCATTAGTGCGCTTGTACTTAAAAACGTTTGAGCAAATATGGCAACGTAAAGTACAGCTAGCCCGAAATGAAAACCAAAAAGATTTACACACCGCTTTATTAGAGCTTCAGCCCGACCCGCTATTTTTAACCACTCTACTTAGCAATAAATCGATAGAAGTAAGCGCTAAGGTAATAGACAAAATGGCTTTTAAATATTTACCGTTTAAAGGGGTAATGCAGCAGCTAGTAAATGGGGTAGATAAGGGCGATACATTACTGCCATTAACAGAAGTAATGCTAAAGGCACGGTGCTATTCTCAATATCTTAATTTAAAAGAACATCAACTTATTGAACCTGATGAAGCTCTAAGCTGGTTTTCGCACTTTAAGTTCACTAAAACGGAACTAAAAACCCTCCAATCGAGTAATTTTACCAATTTAGCTATTCAAATTGACTAAAAATCTGAATTTTTTGTTAATTTTTTTGCGACTAACCATTCATTCTCATCTTATTGTTATATTACATATTTGCCGATTAAAGCGTGTGCGCCTCTGTACTCATGCGGTTAGTTGCCTAAAAATAAGCATAAATAGCTATGCAAATAGTTATTCACTATCTATGAAATAATATCTTTAGCCCTTTATTTTCAAGGGATACATGAAAGTTTTTAACGAGACAGATATCAGTAATTCTGAAATAATGTGCGTCTGAAAATTGAACCACAAAGCAATTTTGCGCAATTATCAGGTTACTGATCTTGCCTATAAAGTTGGTTACAAATATTAACCAAACACCTATTTTGATGTTTTGTGTTGCTCACAATTAAGAGGAAATAAAATGACAGTCAATCGCGAATTATTTGATCACGTAATGGTTCCTAACTACGCACCTTCAAGCGTAATTCCTGTTCGAGGCGAAGGCTCTCGCGTATGGGATCAACAAGGTCGAGAGTTTATCGACTTTGCTGGTGGTATTGCAGTTAACTGTCTTGGCCATTGCCACCCTGCATTAGTAGGCGCATTAAAAGAGCAAGGCGAAAAAATCTGGCATCTATCTAACGTAATGACCAATGAGCCGGCACTTCGCCTAGCTAAAAAAATGGTTGATGCGACATTTGCTGAAAAAGTTTACTTTGCCAACTCTGGCGCAGAAGCAAACGAAGCCGCGCTTAAATTAGCGCGTCGTTTTGCACTTGATAAGTTTGGCGCAGAAAAATCACAAATCATCGCGTTCAACAAAGGTTTCCACGGTCGTACATTCTTTACCGTAACTGTTGGCGGCCAAGCTGCATATTCAGATGGTTTTGGTCCTAAGCCTGGCGACATTGTACATTGTGATTACAATGACCTTGCTGCATTTGAAGCACTTATCAGCGATAAAACATGTGCTGTAATGATGGAACCTCTACAAGGTGAAGGCGGTATTGTTTCACCAACTGATGAGTTTGCTCAAGGCGTTCGCGATTTATGTACTAAACATAACGCACTGCTTATTTTTGATGAAGTTCAAACAGGTGTTGGTCGTACTGGCGATTTATATGCATACCAAGGCTTAAACGTAGTACCTGATATTTTAACTTCGGCTAAAGCACTTGGCGGCGGTTTTCCTATTGGCGCTATGATCACAACAACTGAAATTGCACAGCACCTTAAAGTAGGTACACATGGTTCTACTTATGGCGGTAACCCGCTTGCGTGTGCTGTTGCAGAAGCGGCATTTGATACAGTAAATACCCCAGACGTACTGGCTGGCGTAAAAGAAAAAGCCGCATTATTTAATGAACTACTTAGCGCGGTTAACGAAAAATACAACGTATTTAGCGAAATCCGTGGCCAAGGTTTATTAATTGGTGCAGTAGTGAACGAGCAATACAAAGGTCGTGCAAAAGAGTTTTTAGTGGCAGGTACTGAGCAAGGCCTTATGTCACTAGTTGCCGGTGCAGACGTAGTACGTTTCACTCCATCTTTAGTAATTCCTGAAGCGGACATTCGCGAAGGTATGGCACGCTTTGAAAAAGCAGTAGCAAGCGTAGTAAACGCATAAGCGACTTAAGCCAACCAATTAAGGGCAAGCACCGCTTGCCCTGCAATTCCTATTTACCGTTATTTATAAGGGAGCAAGCGGACTCATGATGATCCTTCGCCCAATCCAGCAAAATGATTACTCAGCATTACTGAAAATTGCCCACGAATCTGGGCATGGTTTTACGTCTTTGCCATTAAACGAAGAACTATTGCAAAAGAAAATAGACCATTCTGTAAGTTCATTTGCTAAGCAAACGTCACAACCCGGTGACGAAGGCTACCTGTTTGTTCTTGAAGATAGCGAAACCGGTGATGTTGTAGGTACGTCTGCAATTGAAGCTGCGGTAGGGCTTGATGATGCATTTTATCATTATCACTTAAGTAAAGTGATTCACTCTTCGCGCACATTAAACGTATACAAAGCGGTTGATATTTTAACGCTATGTAACGACTACACAGGCGCTACAGAGCTTTGCACATTGTTTTTAAAAGATGGCTATCGTAAAAATTGTAATGGTAAGCTACTTTCCAAAGCGCGCTTTATGTTTATAAAGCAGCATCAAGAGCGTTTTGCACAAACAGTGATTGCAGAAATGCGCGGTGTGTCTGACGAAAACGGCAGTAGCCCTTTTTGGCAGTGGCTTGAAGAGCACTTTTTCTCAATGGATTTTCCAACAGCCGACTACCTAACAGGTATTGGCCAAAAGGTTTTCATTGCTGAACTAATGCCTAAATACCCAATTTATGTAAATTTGCTAAGTAAAGATGCGCAAGCCGTAATAGGTAAAGTACACGACAACACACGCCCAGCAATCGAGTTATTAAAAAGCGAAGGTTTTACGTTTAATGGCTACGTAGACATTTTTGACGGCGGCCCAACGGTTGAAGCAAAAGTAGATAACATTGCGACGATTCGTAATGCAAATAACTTTAACGTTGAAATTGGCGAAATGACTGGCGACACCATGGTGTTACTAGCTAACGAAAAGCTTGAAGATTTTAGAGCAACCGTTGCACCAATGACATTTGACGAGCGCGCAAAAAGCCTTATTTTATCGCAAGAAGTAGCAGATGCATTGCATTTGCAAACTGGCGATATTGTTAGTGCAACCACGATTTAATTTAGGAGAAAGTATATGACTCATCCTGCACAATTTATTAATGGTCAATGGTCACAAGGCCAAGGCACAGAATTTAATTCAGTAAACCCTGCAAATAACGACGTTATTTGGCAGGCATCATCAGCAACTGCGGCGCAAGTAGACACCGCAGTAAATGCAGCGCGCGAAGCGTTTTATGCATGGGCTGATAAAAGCTTTACTGAGCGTTTAGAAATAATTAAAGCATTCGCAGCGCAATTAAAAGAAAACAGCGAAGAGCTCGCTATTACTATCGCACAAGAAACAGGTAAGCCACTGTGGGAAACGCGCACAGAAGCGGGTGCTATGGTTGGTAAAATTGCCATTTCTGAAAAAGCATTTTTAGAGCGCACTGGCGATGTAGAAAACGCAATGCCACTTGGCCGTGCGATGATTCGTCATAAGCCACATGGGGTTGTAGCCGTATTTGGTCCGTATAACTTTCCGGGTCACTTACCTAATGGCCACATTGTGCCAGCGCTTTTAGCAGGTAACACGGTTGTATTTAAACCGTCTGAACTCACTCCTAAAGTTGCCGAGCTTACGCTTAAACTGTGGGAAAAAGCAGGCTTACCAGCCGGTGTAATTAACCTAGTTCAAGGTGAAGTAGAAACGGGTAAAGCCCTTGCTGCTCACAAAGGGATTGATGGCTTGTTCTTTACGGGTTCTTCGCGTACTGGTCATATTTTACATGAACAGTTTGCGGGTCAACCGGGTAAAATTTTAGCGCTAGAAATGGGTGGTAATAATCCACTTATTATTACTGACGTTGAAGACACTAAAGCGGTTGTTCACGATATTATTCAATCAGCGTTTATCTCAAGCGGCCAGCGTTGTACATGTGCACGTAAACTATTTTTACCTAAAGGTAGCAAAGGCGATGCAATTTTAGAGCGCCTTATCACTGCAACTAAAGCGATTAAAGTAGGCAACTACGATGATGCAGACCAGCCATTTATGGGCTCTATGATCTCATCAGCGGCAGCAGCGGGCATGGTTAAAGCGCAAAACGAGCTTGTTGAGCTTGGCGCTCAAGTATTAGTAGAGCTTGAGCACACAGCCAATACCGGTTTTGTAACACCAGGTATTATTGAGTGTACAAATATTAGTGATTTCCCAGATGAAGAACATTTTGGACCACTTTTAAAAGTATTCCGCTTTGACGACTTTGACCAAGCCATTGATAAAGCAAACGATACAACCTTTGGTTTATCGGCTGGTTTATTAAGTGATAGTGCAGCAGATTACGACCATTTTTTACGTCGTATTCGCGCTGGTATTGTTAACTGGAACCGCCCAATTACTGGCGCATCAAGCGCAGCACCATTTGGTGGTATTGGCGCATCGGGCAACCACAGAGCAAGCGCGTATTACGCAGCTGATTACTGTGCATACCCAGTTGCTTCAGTAGAGCTTGAAAAAGTAGCGATGCCAGCAACACTAAGCCCAGGCTTAAAAATAGATTAAGTAGTAATACTACTTAATCATTATAAAAGCAGCTTCGGCTGCTTTTTTTGTATTGCTATCGTACAAGGCTAGTAATTATCGACTCTTTCTGCTTAAATCAGCATAATTAAATATATTTAGGTGGTTCGCATAATGGTTTTAGATAGGCAAGGGTACGATGATTTGATCATGTATCTAACTCAAAATTTAGCATTGTTTGAGAAGCCAGGCGAAATAAAACCAGGCGCTCCAACAGTAATGGAATTAATCGAAGACGTTATTGCACAAAATGTGATGCTTATTTGCGAGCAGCACACAGACCTCAACACAGAGCAGCGTAGTCAAATTGTACGTGAAGTTGATGGCATAGTTTACGATTTAGAAGAAGTCCTCAGCAGCATCACCTCACAGCCTGTCACGGTTGAACAGCATGCCTTTATAGATGAATTTGCAGGTTTAGTAAAAAACCTCTTTGATAGCGCTTTAGCACAACAATCTTAGCCATTTTATAGCCCTGCGTTGCATTTTCATTTGCAACTACGGCTAAGTTGCTTACAATCAAGAAAATATTTTTTTGAGATATAACAATGCAAGCAAATGTAAAATGGGTTGAAGGCGATACGTTTATTGGCCGTTCTAATTCTAACCACAATGTTGTGTTTGATGGCGGCAGCGATAGCGCAGCACCAAGCCCAATGGAAATGGTTTTAATGTCAGTTGGCTGTTGCTCATCAGTTGATGTGGTTAGTATTTTAAAAAAAGCTAAACAAGATTTTTCAGACGTACAAGTGCAACTCAGTGCAGAACGCGCCGAAACAGCACCGCGCGTGTTTACCAAAATCAACTTACACTTTGTTGTTAAAGGCAATAATGTGTCTGAAAAGCACCTTGCACGTGCAGTTTCACTCTCTGCTGAAAAGTATTGCTCGGTTGCATTAATGCTTGATAAAACAGTAGAAATTACGCATAGCCACGAAGTTGTGCAAGATCAAGCAAAATAACGCTTTTTCCACGAGGAAAATTCGTATAAAATCCGCGAACTTTTCATTCTGCAGGTGCAGAACCCACTAATTTATAGGTTGGTTTATTATGAACAAACCCTTCGATAAACTTAAACTTCATGGCTTTAACAATTTAACCAAAAGTTTAAGCTTTAGTATTTATGATATTTGTTACGCAAAGACCGAGCAACAACGTAAAGAATATATTGAATATATCGATGAGCAGTACAGTGCAGATAGACTAACCGATATTTTAGGTGAAGTTGTTGATATTATTGGTGCTAACATTTTAAATGTAGCGCGCCAAGATTATGAACCGCAAGGCGCAAGTGTAACTATTTTGGTTTCAGAAGAACCAGTAGAAGAGCAGCAAAATTACGATGCTGACGAAGCACCAGGCCCATTACCTGATTCAGTTGTTGCACACCTAGATAAAAGCCATATTTGTGTACACACATACCCAGAAGCTCACCCTGATGATGGTATTTGTACATTCCGTGCTGATATTGAAGTATCTACCTGTGGCATTATTTCGCCACTTAAAGCGTTAAACTTCTTAATTCATAGCCTTGAGTCAGACGTAGTAACAATAGACTACCGCGTTCGTGGTTTTACCCGCGACATAAACGGTGTTAAGCACTACATTGATCATGCTATTAGCTCGATTCAAAACTTCATGACAGAAGATACAAAAGAAGCGTACCAGATGATGGACGTGAACGTGTATCAAGAAAACCTGTTCCATACTAAAATGATGTTAAAAGAAACCGACTTAAATACCTATTTATTCGGCCTTTCTACTGATGAGTTATCGGACGAAGAAGAAGACGAAATTCGCTCTAAGCTGACTCGCGAAATGCAAGAAATATTCTATGGCCGTAACCTGCCAGATACAGAATAATAGCAACGAATTAAATTAAAAATGGCGCTCAGTGAGCGCCATTTTTTTATGGCTAAAAAAGCCCAGCTAATTAAATTAGCTGGGCTTTTGAATATATAGCGTATTAATTAATCATGCTGTAAATAAGTGCAAATACAGCAAGTGAACCAACCGCTAATATAAATAGCGTGCTTAATCGGTTACGGTATTTATGAAGTGCAGGCACTTTATAAACTGCAATCATTGGCATGATGAATAAAATCATTGCGATGATAGGGCCCGATAACTGATCCATCATGTCTAAAATACTTGGGTTTTTAACAGCGCAAAACCAAATAGCTAAAAACATAATTAACACACCAATTTTATCAGCCGCTTTTGCGCTTAAGCTTGTTTGTTTAGTTACTAAACCCGTAAAGCTCTCACGTGCCCCTAAAAAGTGACCCAAAAACGACGATGTAATAGCAATAAAGGCAACAAGCGGCCCAAGTGTGGCAATAAACGAGTTATCAGTAATATTAGCAAGGTAGGATAAAACCGATACGTTAGCGGCTTTAGCCGCTGCCATTTGCTCGCCTGTAAGCGACAGCACGCAAGAGAACACAAATAACAGTACAAAGGTAATAAGTAGTAAGCTAGTGCGCTTTAAAATCGCCTCAGACTTATGTGTAGCTTGTTCGCCGTAATGACCGCGTTGCACGTTTACAAAGCTTGAGATAGCCGCTGCGTGGCTAAACGAAAACACAATAATAGGAATCGATAACCACAACGTTTTTCCAAAGCTGCCCATTTCAGGCAGTGTCATATCTGGCATTTGCCAGCTAGGGATTAAATAAAGTGATAAAAAGAACAATATACCCACAAGCGGATAAACTAAAATAGCAAAGGCACGCAGCATTAAGCGCTCTCCGCCCATCATTAAGCTAATCATACCTGCAACTAATACACCCGAAAGCAACACGCGAGAAGGTGATTCCATCCCCATTTGATTAACCATAAAGCTATCAACGGTATTAGTTAAGCCCACACCGTAAATAAGCAAAATTGGGAATATAGATAAAAAGTATAATAAAGAAATTAACCGCCCCGCAGTCACACCAAAGTGCTCTTCAACTACATCGGTAAAATCGGCATCTTTATTTTTTGATGAAAGTACAAAACGCGCTAATCCACGGTGTGCACAAAAGGTCATTGGAAATGCTAAGCATGCCAAAATAATTAACGGCCAAAAACCGCCAATGCCAATATTAATAGGTAAAAATAAAATACCCGCACCAACGGCGGTACCAAAAAGGCTTAAAGTCCACTGCGTATCGTGCAGGTTCCATTTAGAAGTGGGTGTGTTTGAAGGTGTGTGTGCACCTTTTGTTGATGCATTTGAAAGCGTTGCATCTTGAGATGTTGTCATGTGTGTGTTTATCCATTATTTAAATAATAATCGCGCGCAAGAATATAGTTTTTAGCTAAAAATTTCATGTTTTGAGAGGATTTGTAGACTAATTAATTAGACCAAATTGAAGGGTAAGTGTCATGAATACGAAACAGCGGTGTAAAAGTGAGCAAACCCTTAAGCGGCAGAACCACATTATAATTTTAAAGTAGGTTGGTTTGAGCGCAGCGAAACCCAACACGCTATAGTGTCACGCGAGCAACAAAGGCGAGGTAGGCGGTTTTCATAACGTAAAAATAGGGGAAGGTCATTTTATTGGCTTTCATTTAAAAATCAGAATCTGCAGCGAAAAGCTGTTAAGTAGAAGCCATTGATCTGAACTTCATAAGAGATTTTTATTAAACTCCGTTATACTTCCTGTAATTGAATATGCCAAACGAAGTAAATAGGCCACTAACTGCAATGAGCAAAGAGATTCTCTTCCATACTACTTTTGCGCACGAAACCAGTAAAACATGGGTTGTATTTGTCCATGGAGCAGGTGGTAGCTCGGCAATTTGGTTTCGTCAGCTTAAAGCCTATAAAAAAGAATATAATGTGTTGTTGCTAGATCTTCGTGGTCACGGTAAATCGAATAACTTAGTACAAAACTTTGTTGATAATAATTATTCATTTAATAATGTCTCTAGAGACATTATCGATGTGTTAGATCATAACAATATCACCAGCGCACACTTTGTTGGTATTTCATTGGGCACAATTATTATTCGAAATATTGCTGAAATTGCGCCGCAATATGTTTCTAGCATGGTGCTAGGTGGAGCGGTTACTCGTTTTAATACTCGCAGTAATACATTGGTTTATTTAGGTAATACTTTTAAACACTTCCTGCCTTATATGTGGCTGTATCGCTTATTTGCTTTTATTATGATGCCTAAAAAGCGCCATAAAGAATCTCGACTTTTGTTTGTTCGTGAAGCAAAACGCTTGTGCCAAAAAGAGTTTATAAAATGGTTTAAATTAGCCATGGATGTAAACCCTTTAATGCAATACTTCAAAGAAAAAGACATTGATATTCCCATTCTGTACATTATGGGCAAAGAAGATCATATGTTCCTTGGCCCTGTTAAAGAAATGGTAAAGCGCCATAAAAACAGCGTACTGCAAACTATTCACCATTGCGGCCATGTCTGTAATGTGGAGCGCCCAGACTTATTTAATCAGCACTCGCTTGCTTTTATCGCCCAGCAAAATCGTTAAGGGTTGTAGAAGGAATAGAATCGGTACATTCTTTTTTGATTTTCGCCCTAAACTCAAAACAAGACCTGATCCTAAAGGAGTTATTCTGAGTGGGGTACGTAGTAATCGAGAAGGTAATAAAAACGCATAGCTTGCTTGCACATCCCTATTGATAAGCAATGTTTACATTAGAGCTTTCTGATGTGAATATAAGATTAGTTTTTTTGAGTTGACCTTTCAATGCTGGAATCGGAGAAGAATACATAAATGGAATTTAAATCACATAAAATAATTATTGATCCAAACGACCCTTTTGAGAATGACAAGCTTGGACGAAAACCTCATGTCGAAAACTTTACTACACTCCTCAAAAACATTAGCTCACCGATTGTTTTATCCGTGAATGCTCCTTGGGGGCAAGGTAAAACTACATTTTTGGAGATGTTAAAAGCTAACCTACAAATAAATGATTGTTCGGCAATTTACTTTAGTGCCTGGGAAACTGATTTCGTTAATGATCCACTGCAAGCATTTCTGGGCGAGGTTAATAAAAAAATAGAGTCTCTTGTTGAGGGAGATAAAGAGAAAAGTAAAGCATGGGTTAATGCAAAGAGTGCAGGTGCACAAATTTTAAAAAAAGGTTTACCCGTGTTAGTAAAGCTTGCTACTGCTGGAATAATTGACGCTGAAAAAATAATTGAAGCTGAAGCAGCCAAATTCACGGAGGGGTTATCTAAAGATTTTTTGGATGATTATACAAAGAGTAAAGAGGCTATTACTTCTTTTAAAGAGAATGTATCAAAAGCTTTAAAAAATGGAGATGGAGCTACAAGCCAATTATTTATTATTATTGATGAATTGGATCGGTGCAGACCTACTTATGCAATTGAGTTACTAGAGAGAATAAAACACCTTTTAGATATTGAAGGTCTTGTATTTGTAATTGCAATGGACAAACTTCAACTGTCTCATAGCGTTAAAGGGGTCTATGGTGCAGGGTTTGAAGCAATGGGTTATCTTAGGCGGTTTATTGATATTGAGTATATTTTGCCTGAGAGTGATTTAGACGCATTTATTGAACAGCTTTATAAAATATTTGAGTTTGATATTTTCTTTCAAAAAAGAACTCAATACCAATCATTTAGATACGAAAAAGATCACTTAAAGAATACCTTTAAATTATTGGCGAAAGCTAAAAAACTGTCTTTAAGGGAAGTAGAGCAGTTATTTGCGAAAGTAAATTTAGTAGTTAAATCTACAGCGGAAGATGTATATCTTTACCCTGACTTGTTAGCATTCTTGATTGTTGCTAAAGAGTACTATTACGAAAGTTATAGTGGGTATATTAATGGAGGAGATACACCAGAAAAGCTGATTAAAGTTCTTCATACAATAACCCCTAATTTGAAATCAATAGATTCTAGAGCGTGCGCAGTAATTGAAAGCTCTTTAATTGGAGCAAAAAATGATAGCTACCACGGTAATATTGGAGAAGCACTAAAGTACCATGAAGATATAAGTTCTGATGAAAGTGCTAGTACAGAAGAACAGAGCTATTCATATGATGTAGTACAATTAACAAAAAGTTTTGACGGGTTTCGAAATTCGATTGATCTAGAGAGTTTAAAGCAGAGGATAGAAATGCTAGAAAGCTTCAAATTCAATAGTTAATATAAAGTCCTATTGTAGTTAAAGCTATCACTTGTCTTGCTGACAACTGATAGCTAACCACTAAAAACTACCCTTACTCTTCTATTGCACTCACTACAAAATACGGATTTAAGTACTCATCTTTAGTGTTATAAATAAGCGGGCTGCCATCAAGCTTAGTGACTTTAGCACCGGCTATTTCGGCGATTGCATGGCCTGCGCCTGTATCCCATTCGCAAGTTGGACCTAAGCGCGGGTAAATATCGGCGCTGCCCTCAGCTACTAAACACAGTTTTAGTGAGCTGCCTTTAGACACCATTTCAACCTCGTCAAAGCGTTTTACAAACTCGGCTAAATCGGGTGATGGGTGCGAGCGGCTGCCTACAACTCGAATTAACCCTTTGTTAGGTTTGGTAGTTACCTTAAGCTCAATTCGCTCATCGCCTTTATCTTTAAATGCGCCAATGGCTTCGGCGGCTAAGTACGATACGCCAAGGGCAGGTGCATCTACTACGGCTAAAATAGGAATGCCGTTTTTAATTAGGGCGATGTTTACGGTAAATTCACCGTTCTTTTTGATAAATTCTTTAGTGCCGTCGATTGGGTCAACTAACCAGTAGCTTTTCCACGTTTGGCGTACATCCCAGCTTATGTCGGCGTTTTCTTCACTGAGTATTGGAATATCAGGTGTGAGCTGTTGAAGCCCTGCCACAATCAGTTTATGAGCTGCTAAATCGGCGTCGGTTACGGGGCTTTCATCGGCTTTGTACTCAACGTTAAAATCCTTTTCGTAAATTCCCATTATCGCTTGGCCTGCTTTGCGGGCAAGGATGAGGGTTTCTTCTAGCAGTTCGGTTTGATTCATGGGGTTAACCTATATTATGTGCTTTTGTTTTAGATACGTTATCAGTTGTGTAACCGATTGGTCTAGGGTGTTTTTACTTGTATCTAAAATTATTTCTGGATTGTTTGGCACTTCGTAGCTTGAATCGATACCAGTGAAGTGTTTTATCTCTCCAGCGCGGGCTTTTTTGTATAAGCCTTTTGGATCGCGGCTTTCGCATACATCCAGTGGGGTATCGATAAATACTTCGATAAATTCGCCTTCGTCTACTAAGCTGCGCACCATGTCGCGTTCTGCTCTAAAAGGCGATATAAACGCAGTAAGTACTAACAAGCCAGCGTCGGTCATTAGTTTTGCGGTTTCGCCTACGCGGCGTATGTTTTCAATGCGGTCTTCGTCGCTAAAGCCTAGATCTTTACACAAACCGTGGCGTACGTTGTCGCCATCGAGCAGGTAAGTGTGCGTACCTTGCTGATTAAGCGCCGCTTCTAGTGCGTTTGCTACGGTGCTTTTGCCAGAGCCTGAAAAGCCGGTAAACCATAAAATAGCGGGCTTATGTTTTTTTTGCTCACTACGCTGTGCTTTTGTCGTTGCGTAGTTATGCCAAACTATATTTTCATCCATAGTGAGAGTCTCTTATGCTGTGAGCGCAGGTATTAAAACGGAAATACCAGCGGGATCAGGGTTAATACCGTGATTGAATAAATAATAGAAAGGGGTAAGCCCATCACTATGTAATCTTTTAAGCGATAGTTACCCGCGCTATAAACCATTAGGTTAGTTTGATAACCAAATGGCGATATAAAGCTGGCTGATGCGCCAAAGGCAACCGCCATAATAAACGGTAGTGGGTCTACATTAAAACCAACCGCGAGCGAGTAAGCAACAGGGAACGACAAGGCAGCTGCTGCGTTATTAGTAATAAGCTCGGTAAATAATACGGTCATTAAAAATATGGCAATAAACGCGCCGTACGGACCAAAGTCGCCAAGTACCATAAACATGGCGTCGGATATTTGCCCGGCAAGTCCGGTGCCTATCATTAATTTAGCAAGGCCAATGGCGCTACCTACAACCACCAATAACTCGATAGGGAAACGGCGTTTTACTTCGTTAAGTTTTATGGTGCCGCTGAGCATTAAGCCAATCAGTAACACTAATAAGCCTTTAACTAGCGGCACTATGCCAATAATGCTTAAACCCAGTACTGCAGCAAAGCTTAGTAGCACAATATTTGATTGCTTAGGTGCAAGGTGGGCTTGTAAGTCAAACCCTGAAATATACACAAATTCGCGCTTTAAATTAGGCAAAGTGTAAAAATTTTTGCCTGGTGCGAGTATAAGTGAGTCGCCAGCTTGTAATTGCACTTGCCCAAGGCCGCCCTGTAAGCGGTCGTGTCCACGGCGAATGGCAATAACGGCTGCATGAAACTGCTCTCTAAAGCGGGCTTCTTTTACGGTTTTACCAATAAATTTTGAAGATTGACTTACAACTACTTCTACTAAGTGTTCTATGTCTTTTTGATGATTTTCGTGTACTACTTTTAGGCCGTCGAAACGGGTAAGTAATGGCACCGATTTTATGTCACCTACAAACAGCAGCACGTCGTCTTTTTGAATAATTTGCAGCGGGGTGACTGCGCAAATGCGGCTGCCATCGCGAATGATTTCAGCAAGGAATAAGTCTTTTAAATCACGTAGGCCGTTTTCTTCTACGGTTTGGCCTATTAATTTTGAGCTTGCTTGTACTTTACCTTCTAGGTAAAAAGGCACGACTTCTTGGTCGCTTTTACCGTTGTCGGGTAAGTATTTAAGCATCACTAAAATGGTAATTAGGCCTACGCTTAACGCGCCTAAACCCACTAAGGTAAAGTCAAAAAAGCCCAGCGGTTCCATACCCGCATCTACTGCAAAGCCATTAACGATTAAGTTGGTTGATGTACCAATAAGCGTGATAGTGCCGCCCAAAATAGCAGTGTACGACAGCGGTAATAATAGCTTTGAAGGGGAGTGATTAGGATTGTCTTTTATCGCGGTAATAAGCGATGCAACAACGGCGGTATTGTTAGTAAACGACGATAAAAAGGCGGTTGATAACCCCAATTTTGTTACCGATTTTACTAAACTACCTTTAGATAGCGATTGCGCTAACTTTTGAATTAGGGTGGTTTTTTCTATTGCGGTCGATACTAACACCAATAGTACTAAAGTGATAAGCGACGGGTTAGCGTAGTTAACTAGCATACTTTCAAGATCGATTAGCCCTGCTAAGTAGCTGGTGCCAATAGCGCTTACAAATAACCATGCTGGATTAATACGGGTGCCAAAAAGGCACCCGACTAAGGTAAGCATAATGCCTGTTAAAACGAGCTGTTCTACCATGCTTTTAAATTCCTAACAGGCTAAAGTTAACTTATAACTTAGAAATATCAAGCGCTTGCCAATGCGGGAAGTGCTTGCGTACTAAGCTGTTAAATTCAACTTCAAATTCGCTAAAGTTACTTTGCTTTGTTTGGCTTTGCAGTACTTGCTCAATCATACCGGCAGCAACAGTTAGGTTTGATAAGCGATCGATTAGGATAAACGAGCCTGTTTCGTGATTGCTGTGGTACTCGTCTGCCAAAATAGTTTCGGTTAGTTCAAGCGTTACAATCGCAATTTCGTTTAACTGCAGTGAGTCGCTAGTGCCGTGCTCAAGCGTGTTTACATCAATTGTGTAGTCAATCTTTTTAACAATAGCTGAGGTGTTTTTGCTACCTAGTTTTAGGTTATAGCTTTTACCTAACACTAATGGCGATTCATGCATCCACACAATTTTAGCTTGCAACTGGTTAGTTACAGCGGCCGTTGAATTTGCAGGTACGATTACATCCCCTCGGCTAATATCAATTTCGTTATTTAGGGTAACGGTAATTGCTTGGCCTGCTTCGGCGCTGTCTAGGTTGCCATCAAAGGTAACAATTTCTTTAATGCTTGATGTTTTACCCGACGGTAATACTCTTATAGCATCGCCTACGTGCATCTTGCCCGATGTCAGTGTGCCCTGAAAACCACGGAAGTTTAAGTTAGGACGCACGACATATTGCACCGGTAGGCGCGCTTCAAAGCCTGTATCTATTTCGGCTGCTGGCGAATCTTCTAGTAACTCTAGTAGCGGCTTGTCGGTGTAATACGGTGTATGTGCAGAGCGTGTTACTACGTTGTCGCCTTTAAGCGCCGACATAGGCACAAACTTAATGTTTGATACGTTAAGTTGCTCAGCAAATTTAAGGTAATCGGCCTTAATTTTTTCATACACGGTTTCGTCAAAATCAACGATATCCATTTTATTAACGGCAACAACAAACTGCTTAATGCCCAGCGAGTCACAAATAAAGCTATGGCGCTTAGTTTGTACTTGTACGCCGTAACGCGCATCAACCAAAATAATGGCGACATCGCTTGTTGATGCACCAGTTACCATGTTGCGCGTGTATTGCTCGTGCCCAGGCGTGTCGGCAATAATAAATTTACGCTTAGCCGTTGAAAAGTAACGGTACGCTACGTCAATCGTAATGCCTTGTTCACGCTCAGCTTGTAGGCCATCAACTAATAAAGCAAGGTCAAGATCTTCACCTGCATTACCTACTTTTTCGTTATCTTTATGAAGGGCTGCTAGCTGATCTTCATAAATTTGGTGGCTGTCGTGCAGTAGGCGGCCAATCAGTGTTGATTTACCGTCATCTACGCTGCCACAAGTAAGCATGCGTAATAAGCTTTTGTCTTGTTGGCGTGCTAGGTAGGCGTCTATGCCTATTTCTTTTACTTCGTTAAATGTATCGTTATTTTGGCTAGACATTAAAAATACCCCTCACGTTTTTTCTTCTCCATTGAGCCGGCTGAATCATGGTCAATAACACGACCTTCACGTTCAGATGACGTAGATAGCAGCATTTCTTCGATGATTTCGGTTAAAGTACTTGCTGTTGATTCAACTGCACCGGTAAGTGGGTAGCAGCCTAATGTACGAAAACGTACAGATTTCATTTGCGGTACTTCACCTTCATTAAGAGGCATACGCTCATCGTCAACCATAATTAAAGTACCGTCGCGCTCAACTACTGGGCGATCTTTAGCTAGGTACAATGGCACCATTTCGATGTTTTCTTGATAAATGTATTGCCAAATATCAAGCTCAGTCCAGTTAGATAATGGGAAAACACGAATGCTCTCACCCGGATTAACTTGGCTGTTGTAGGTATTCCAAAGCTCTGGGCGTTGGTTTTTAGGGTCCCAACGGTGGTGTTTGTCGCGGAACGAATAAACACGCTCTTTTGCGCGTGACTTTTCTTCGTCGCGGCGTGCGCCACCAAATGCAGCATCAAAGCCGTATTTATCTAGCGCTTGTTTTAAGCCTTGGGTTTTCATTATGTCGGTATGTTTACCTGAGCCATGCGTAAACGGGCCTACGCCCATTTCAATGCCTTCCGGGTTTTTGTGTACCAGTAGATCAAAGCCGTATTCTTTAGCTATACGGTCGCGAAACTCAATCATTTCACGAAACTTCCAGTTGGTGTCTACGTGTAATAACGGAAACGGAATTTTTGCAGGGTAAAATGCTTTACGCGCTAAGTGCAAAAGTACCGACGAATCTTTACCAATAGAGTAAAGCATTACTGGGTTCTCAAACTCAGCGGCGACTTCGCGCATGATTTTGATACTTTCAGCTTCAAGTTGCTGAAGGTGAGTTAAAGCCATTGTTAGTCGTCCTACTAAAATGATTAAAAGTTACAAATTTAAAATTCGGTTATGTATTTGATACATCTGTTAGCGGCTGTGCAAAGCTGCTTGTTTGCTCGTTTTTCCCAAACCACGCTAGTTGCGAGTGCAGGGCGGCTACTTCACCAATAATGAGTAGCGCAGGCGATATAATGCTATTGCGTTCAATTAAGTCGGCAAGTTCGCCTAATTGGCCTGTTACTACACGCTGATTTTTACGTGTACCGTTTTCGATAATGGCAACAGGGGTGTCGGCTTTGCGGCCATGTTTTAAAAGCTCGCTTTGTATGTGCGGCGATTTAATTACGCCCATGTAAATAGCCAGCGTTTGATTTGCTTTTGCCAGCGATTGCCAATCAAGTTCTTGACCGTCTTTTTTACAATGCCCAGTTACAAATTGAATGGCTTGTGCATGGTCGCGATGCGTAAGCGGAATACCCGCGTAAGCACTACAACCTGCAGCGGCTGTAATACCTGGAACAATTTGATAATTTACGTTGTTAGCAGCCAGTACTTGTACTTCTTCGCCACCACGGCCATAAATAAACGGGTCACCACCTTTAATGCGGCACACTTTTTTGCCTTGTTTAGCAAGGTCGACCAGCATTTGGTTGGTATCTTCTTGAACAACACTATGATCGCCCAAACGTTTACCTACACAAATAAGGTCAGCATCGCGGCGCACTAGTTCCATAATTTCGTCAGAGACTAAAAAGTCATAAACGACGACGTCGGCTTGTTGCATAAGTTGCAGTGCTTTAAGTGTTAAAAGCTCTGGATCGCCAGGACCTGCACCTACTACATATACTTCGCCTTCAGGTTCTGCTTTCGCATCGAGCATTTGCTCTAGTTGCTGCTGTGCGGCTTGGGTATCGCCGGTTTGTACTTTACTCACGACAGATGAGTCGAACACGCCTTCCCAAAATTGGCGGCGGTCTGAAAAATGCTTAAAGCGTTTTTTTACTTTGTCTCTAAAGCCACCGACAAGTGTTGCAAGTGGGCCAATATGATGTGGAATAAGTGTTTCGAGCTTTTCGCGTAAGCGACGTGCAAGTACGGGCGCTGTGCCAGCACTTGATATAGCAATCGTAATTGGGTCACGGTCAACAATGGATGGAAATATAAACGTACATTTAGGTTGGTCATCAACCACGTTTACAAACACATTGCGGGCATTGGCAAGTTCAAATACGTTGTTGTTTACTTCATCGCGGTCGGTTGCTGCAATAACAAGCATTTTGCCATCAAGGTGCGATTCATCAAAATAAGCATCAATAAGCGTTACTTCATTATTATGTGCATGCTCTTTTAGTTCGTCGCAAAACCAAGGCGCTACTAAAGTAACGCTTGCTCTCGCTTTTAAAAACGCGCGACATTTGCGTAATGCGACCTCTCCACCGCCAACAACCAATACTGGTTTGTTGTCGAGTTTGGTAAAGATAGGTAAATACTGCACGTTAATAAGACCCCTAAACAAATTCAAATATAAGAAAACGCTTTATTCTGATAAGCAGAATATAGCGGCTATCAATAAGTAAAAAATAATTAAAACCAAGTTGATATAACCAAAAGTTATAATAGGTGGGCTTTTTAGGCCTAAGAGCTAGTTAACAAGGGATTGCGCGGAGTTACAAGTAAAATAACCAGCTTATAGTGTTTGGTTATGAGCTATAGCGAGTTTAGTTTAATTTGTTAATATGGAGGCATATCAAATTTTGTACTTATACCATTTGCATTAAATTAGTGATCTATTATAGCGACGAGAAAATAGCTCAATAACAAGGCTAAAATTATGATACATAGTTGTTCTATATAAATAGTTTTTAACCTAGTTAGTGCGTTATTTAATACGCTAAAATGATCATGTTTTTAATAAAATTGGTATTACATAAGCAACGGAGCTCTAATGACACAACACCAAAAAGATGCCGCATTAGCAGTCGCACTGATGGATTTAACAAGCTTAAACACCAGCGATACCACCAAAAGCATTCAAGCACTTGTTGATAGCATAAATCCTACCTTAGGTACGCCTGCCGCAGTATGTATTTATAGCGATTTTGTTGATGATGCAAAAATAGCACTCGCAGCGCGTGAGCTTAACCATGTTAAAGTCGCAACAGTCACTAACTTTCCAACAGGTGATGCACCACTGAGTGATGTAATTAACGAAACACTTATTTCAATAGAGCGCGGCGCTGACGAAATTGATTTGGTTATTCCTTATAAAAAGTTAATCGCGGGCGATGCTCAAACTGTACTTAATTATGTAAGCGAAAGTAAAAAAGCGTGTGGGTCGCGCGCGCAACTTAAAGTAATAATAGAAAGCGGCGAGCTAAAAACCGACGCGCTTATTACTCAAGCCACGGAGCTTGCAATTGAAGGCGGTGCTGATTTTGTAAAAACCAGTACGGGTAAAGTAGCTGTAAATGCCACGCTTGAATCAACAAAAACTATGCTAACAGCCATTAAAAACTCAAATAAACGTGTGGGCTTTAAAGCGGCCGGCGGTGTTAAAACAGTGGCCGATGCTAGTGATTATTTAGCGCTAGCACGCGCAATAATGGGTGATGATTATTTGCAAGCAAATACATTTAGGTTTGGCGCTTCAAGCTTGTTAAGTGACGTTTATAAAACCATAGGGAAATAATCAATATCTTTGGATTGTAGGTTTATCTAACCGATTAAATTATTAGCAGTTGAAACAATAATGTAATTAATTAATTAGATTTTCCAATGTGGGTATCTTTTAGGCTTGTGTTAATGAACTGCGTAAGTATAATAGGCATCCACTTTGCAGGGGCGTAGTTCCAATTGGTAGAACAGCGGTCTCCAAAACCGATGGTTGGGAGTTCGAATCTCTCCGCCCCTGCCAGTTTTACTTGTTATTTGAGTAGTCTGAGATTAAAAACCGGTTTAAATTAAGTCTGTTTTTAAGTTTAGATTTTAATGGATTAACCCTGCCGTAGTGTAGGGTTGTTGTGTCTGTAGTTAAGGTAATAATATTATGAGCACGAATGTAGAAACACCATCAAGTGCGATGGAGTCAGTAAAGTGGTTAGTAGCAATCGCGCTACTTGCAGGCGCAGTTGTTGGTAATCACATGTATGCAGATCAATCTGTATTACTACGTGCTATTGGCGTTGTTGTTGCAATAGCGGCCGGATTAGCAATTGCCTCGCAAACATTTAAGGGACGTAACTTTCTTGCTTTCGCTAAAGAAGCTCGAATTGAAGTACGCAAAGTTATTTGGCCAACGCGCCAAGAAACTACCCACACGACATTAATTGTAATGGTTGCAACAGTGATTATGGCACTTATCCTTTGGGGATTAGATGGCATTTTATTCCGCGCTGTAGGCTTTTTAACTGGATTGGAGATCTGATCCCATGTCGGATGAGAACGAGAACAAAGAAATTAAGTTACGTTGGTATGTAGTACAGGCCTTTTCTGGTTACGAAAAGCGTGTAGCTCAAACGTTAATTGAACATATTAAAATCGAAGGTCTAGAATCGAGCTTTGGTGAGATATTAGTACCAACTGAAGAAGTTGTTGAGATGCGCGCTGGCCAAAAGCGTAAATCTGAGCGTAAATTCTTCCCAGGTTATGTATTAGTACAAATGGATATGAATGACGCAAGCTGGCACTTAGTGAACAGCACAGAGCGCGTTATGGGCTTTATTGGTGGTACGTCTGATCGTCCTGCTCCTATCAGCCCTAAAGAAGCTGAGCGCATTCTTAATCGCCTACAAGAAAATGCTGAAGCACCTAAACCTGCTACATTATTTGAACCAGGTGAAGTTGTACGCGTTACAGATGGTCCATTTGCAGATTTCAGTGGTGTAGTTGAAGAAGTTGACTACGAAAAGAGCCGCGTAAAAGTATCTGTACTTATTTTTGGTCGTTCTACGCCAGTTGAGCTTGAATTCGGTCAAGTTGAGCAAGATAAGTAATTGATTAAAAAAGCTTCGCTAATTTTTATTTAAATTTTGGCATGAAGCTTGAAAAAGGCCGCTGATTAACTTATAATCAGCGGCCTTTTTGTATTAAGGTAAAATTTATTTTTTACTGTGCAAAAAGTACGAAACCAATTTTTAAACTGGGAAGCCGTTAGAGTACGCGTCCTCGCGCGCACAAGGCTGAGACCCACCAAATGAGGTATTTATAATGGCTAAAAAAGTTGAAGCTCTAATCAAGCTACAAGTTGCCGCTGGTATGGCTAATCCTAGTCCTCCAGTAGGTCCTGCACTAGGTCAACACGGTGTAAACATCATGGAATTCTGTAAAGCGTTTAACGCACGTACAGAGTCTATCGAAAAAGGCGCTCCAGTTCCTGTAGTGATCTCTGTTTACGGTGACCGTTCATTTACGTTCGACATGAAAACGCCACCTGCTGCTTACTTACTTAAGAAAGCTGCTGGTATCAAGTCAGGCTCAGGCCGTCCTAACACTGATAAAGTAGGCACAGTAACTCGTGCTCAACTTGAAGAAATTGTTGAGACAAAACGAACTGACCTTACAGCTGCCGATATGGACGCAGCGGTTCGCACTATCGCAGGTTCTGCGCGTGCGATGGGCTTGAACGTAGAGGACTAAGAAATGGCTAAATTAACTAAACGTATGCGTACTATCCGCGAAAAAGTGGAAGTAACTAAAGATTACGAAATCAATGAAGCAGTTGCTCTTTTAAAAGAGTTAGCGACAGCTAAATTCGTAGAAAGTGTTGACGTTGCCGTTAACCTTGGTATCGATGCTCGTAAATCTGATCAAAACGTTCGTGGTGCTACTGTACTACCTAACGGTACTGGTCGTGACGTTCGTGTTGCTGTATTCACACAAGGCGCTAATGCAGAAGCTGCAAAAGAAGCCGGTGCTGAATTAGTAGGTATGGAAGATCTTGCTGAACTAGTTAAAAAAGGCGAGATGAACTTTGACGTTGTTGTTGCATCACCAGACGCTATGCGTGTTGTTGGTCAACTAGGTCAAATCTTAGGCCCACGTGGTCTAATGCCAAACCCTAAAACTGGTACTGTAACGCCTAACGTTGCAGAAGCAGTTAAAAATGCTAAAGCAGGTCAAGTACGTTACCGTAATGACAAAAATGGCATCATCCATACTACTATTGGTAAGGTTGATTTCACTGCAGAGCAGTTACAACAAAACCTTGAAGCTCTAATTGTTGCGCTTAAGAAGGCTAAACCTTCTCAAGCTAAAGGTGTTTACTTGAAGAAAGTAACTATCTCTACAACAATGGGCGCAGGTGTTTCTGTTGACCAAAACACTTTAAGCACTATTGTTGCTTAATTGAGTGTTTACATGGCGCGAAATTTGTACTATAATTTCGCGCCATTTTGTTGATTAATTTATTAATTTGCAAAGTAAAGAATTCGGGTTGAAGTCCATAATTTCGTTAAGCCTTCGGGGTTAACGATAAATTGGGCTTCCGTCCAAGACCGTAGGTGGCTTCGGCCTTAATATTCACCTACGTAGACGGTGTAGACCCCAGATAGATTTTTCCTAATCCTTCTGGCTCTCGCCGTAAAAAGCATCTCTACCTTGTTTGGTAGGGAAGAGTAGAACAGGGGAATCCGATAATCGGTACCCCCATTAAACCAGGAGTAACACCCATGGCTTTAAATCTTCAAGGCAAAAAAGCAATAGTTGCTGAAGTCAACGAAGCAGCCAATGGTGCTCTATCTGCAGTTGTTGCAGATTCTCGTGGTGTAACAGTTGGCGCAATCACTGCCCTTCGTAAAGAAGCTCGTGCAAATGGTGTTTGGATGAAAGTTGTCCGTAACACTTTAGCAAAACGTGCTCTTGAAGGAACAGATTTTGAGTGTCTTTCTGATTCATTTGTTGGTCCAAGCTTAATCGCTTTCTCATCAGAGCACCCAGGTGCTGCTGCGCGTATCTTTTCAGATTTCGCGAAAAAGAATGAGAAATTCGAGCTTAAAACGGCCGCTTTTGAAGGAAATGTTGTTGATGCAGCAATGCTTGCTACATTACCTACATACGATGAAGCTGTTGCACGCTTAATGAGTGCTATGAAAGAAGCGTCTGCTGGCAAATTGTGTAAAACAATTGAAGCAGTACGTGTACAGAAAGAAGAGCAAGCTGCTTAATTTTAAGCTGTTTAATCTCACTTTCGGTGTAAAATTTATTTGGACTTAATGTCCGTTAATTATTAGGAAATTTGTAATGTCTGTATCTAAAGACCAAATCCTTGACGCAATTGCTGAAATGTCAGTAATGGACGTTGTTGCTCTTATCGAAGCAATGGAAGAAAAATTCGGCGTAACTGCTGCAGCTGCAATGGTAGCTGGTCCAGCTGCTGAAGCTGCTGAAGAGAAAACAGAATTTGACGTAATCCTTACTGGCGCTGGCGCTAACAAGGTTTCTGCAATCAAAGCTGTTCGTAGCGCAACTGGCCTAGGCCTTAAAGAAGCGAAAGCTCTTGTTGAAGCTGCTCCTACACCTGTTAAAGAAGGTGTATCTAAAGAAGAAGCTGAAGCACTTGCAAAAGATCTTACTGAAGCTGGTGCTGAAGTTGAGGTTAAGTAATTTAGCTTTTGCTAAGTTCGCTGCCTGAGAAATCAGGCAAGGGCTGGTGATTATTTAATCACCGGCCTTTTTGCGCTATAGAGTGATGCACTCTTTTAGTTCAAATAAAATCTGATTTTTTCTTTACTTTCAACGCTTTATAGTTTGCTAGTGTTAAAGTGGGATCTAATTAGAACAACAGTTAAATGTTGTAAAATCTTGGCATAGCTGCCAGTTAAGTCTGTTCTTACAAGAACAGGTCGGGTCAAAGATCAGCAAGCTGAGGAACCCCATGGCTTACTCTTATTCTGAAAAGAAACGTATCCGTAAGGATTTTGGTAAACGTCCACAAGTTTTGGATATACCTTTTTTACTGTCTACACAGTTAGAATCGTTTAAAAAATTCTTAGTGCCGGACGCTGATGGCGATCATGGTTTGGAAGCTGCCTTCCGTTCTGTGTTCCCTATTAAAAGCTACTCGGGAAATTCTGAGCTTCAATACGTAAGTTACCGTATTGGTGAGCCAGTTTTCGATGTAAAAGAATGTCAAATTCGCGGTGTGACTTATTCTGCTCCACTTCGCGTGAAACTGCGTCTTGTTGTTATGGACAAAGAAGCACCAGGCACAGTTAAAGACATTAAAGAGCAAGAAGTTTACATGGGCGAAATTCCGCTCATGACAGATACCGGTACTTTTGTAATCAATGGTACAGAGCGTGTTATCGTTTCTCAGCTACACCGTAGCCCTGGTGTATTCTTTGATAACGACCGCGGTAAAACCCATTCATCGGGTAAAGTATTATATAACGCACGCGTTATACCTTACCGTGGTTCATGGTTAGACTTCGAATTTGATGCAAAAGATAACTTATATGTACGTATTGACCGCCGTCGTAAATTACCGGCGTCTATCATCCTACGTGCACTAGAGTATTCTAGCGAAGAAATCCTAGATATGTTCTTCGATAACACTACGTTTGAAGTAACGAATGGTAAAGTTCTTATGGAACTTGTACCTTCGCGTTTACGTGGTGAAACTGCCGCTTTTGATATCAAGAGCGAAGACGGTGAAGTATTTGTTGAAAGCGGTCGTCGTGTTACGGCTCGCCACATCAAGAGCATCGAGAAGAAAGGCATTAAGCAATTAGAAGTACCACATGAGTACATCATTGGCCGTATTGTAGCTAAAAACTATGTTGATGAGTCAACTGGTGAAGTTATTGCAAATGCAAATGACGAGCTAACTCTAGAGCTAATGGCTGAATTGGTTAAAGCCGGTCACACTAAAATTGATACGTTATATATCAATGAAGTGGACAGCGGTGCTTACATGTCAAATACATTGAACATTGACTCTTCAAGCAGCCGTTTAGAAGCACTAGTAGAAATTTACCGCATGATGCGCCCAGGCGAGCCACCGACGAAAGACGCGGCTGAAGCCTTATTCCAGAACTTGTTCTTCTCTGAAGAGCGTTATGACTTATCTACTGTAGGTCGTATGAAGTTCAATAGCCGTGTTGGTTACGATACAGACACAGGCCCAGGCACATTAAGCAAAGAAGACATCGTGTCTGTTATGAAAGTATTAATTGCTATTCGTAACGGTCAAGGCGATGTTGATGATATCGATCACTTAGGCAACCGTCGTATACGTAGTGTTGGCGAAATGGCTGAGAACCAATTCCGTGTTGGTCTAGTACGTGTTGAACGTGCTGTACGTGAGCGTTTAAGCTTAGGTGACCTTGACGCTATAATGCCACAAGATCTTATTAACGCTAAGCCTATTTCGGCAGCGGTTAAAGAGTTCTTCGGCTCGTCTCAGTTATCACAGTTTATGGACCAAAATAACCCACTATCAGAAGTTACGCATAAACGTCGTATCTCTGCATTAGGTCCGGGCGGTCTAACTCGTGAACGCGCAGGCTTTGAAGTACGTGACGTTCACGTAACTCACTATGGTCGCGTATGTCCAATCGAGACTCCTGAGGGTCCAAACATCGGTCTAATTAACTCGTTGTCTACGTACGCACGTACAAATGACTACGGTTTCTTAGAAACACCTTACCGCAAAGTGGTAGATGGTGTTGTAACTGATGAAGTTGATTACTTATCAGCCATTGAAGAAGGTCAGTTTGTTATCGCACAGGCGAACTCAAACTTAACTGAAACCAATGAGTTTGTTGATGAACTTATTCCATGTCGTCACAAAGGTGAATCTACCTTTATGGGTCGCATGGACCAGCAGTATATGGATGTATCACCACAACAGGTGATCTCTGTAGCGGCAGCACTTATCCCGTTCCTAGAACACGATGATGCTAACCGTGCATTGATGGGTTCAAACATGCAACGTCAAGCAGTACCAACATTGAAAGCGGATAAACCGTTAGTAGGTACTGGTATTGAGTTAACACTAGCGAAAGACTCTGGTGTAACTATCGTTGCTAAACGTGGTGGTGAAGTAATGTATGCTGACGCAAGTCGCATCGTTGTAAATGTACATGAAGAAGAACGCATCCCTGGTGAAGCGGGCATCGACATCTACAACTTAACCAAATACACACGTTCTAACCAAAATACATGTATTAACCAAAAACCAACTTGTATGGTTGGCGAACCGGTTACTCGTGGTGACGTGTTAGCAGATGGTCCTTCGACTGACTTAGGTGACTTAGCCCTTGGTCAAAACCTTCGCGTGGCATTCATGCCATGGAACGGTTACAACTTCGAAGATTCAATCTTGTTATCAGAGCGCGTAGTTGAAGAAGATCGTCTAACGACTATCCATATTCAAGAACTACAGTGTGTTGCCCGTGATACTAAATTAGGTCCTGAAGAGATCACTGCAGATATCCCGAATGTGGGTGAGTCTGCGCTAGGCAAGCTTGATGAATCAGGCGTTGTATATATTGGTGCTGAAGTTAAAGGCGGCGATATCCTAGTAGGTAAAGTGACTCCTAAAGGCGAGACACAGCTTACACCTGAAGAGAAGCTATTACGTGCTATCTTCGGCGAAAAAGCGTCTGACGTTAAAGACAGCTCTTTACGCGTACCAAACTCTGTAACTGGTACTGTAATTGACGTGCAAGTTTTCACCCGTGATGGTGTTGAAAAAGATAAACGTGCGTTAGAAGTTGAAGACATGCAGCTTCGCGAAGCGAAGAAAGACTTCAACGAAGAGTTCCGTATTTTAGAAGCAGGCGTTTTAGACCGTGCACGCAAGCTACTTATAGCTGCTGGTTTTGATGAAGATAAACTTGCATCTCTTAATGCTGAAAAAGTACTTACGCAAAGCCTTGCTGAAGAAGACAAGCAAGCTGAGCTTGAGCAACTAGCTGCACAGTACGATGAGCTTAAAGCTGAATACGATAAAAAGTTTGAAAACAAACGTCGTAAAATTACCCAAGGTGATGATTTAGCACCAGGAGTACTTAAGATCGTTAAAGTATACCTAGCTGTTAAACGTCGCATCCAACCGGGTGATAAAATGGCGGGTCGTCACGGTAACAAAGGTGTTATCTCGACTATCGTACCAGTAGAAGATATGCCTTACGATGACAAAGGTCGTACGGTAGATATCGTATTGAATCCACTAGGTGTACCATCGCGTATGAACATCGGTCAGATCCTTGAAACACATATGGGTCTTGCTGCACGTGGTATCGGTGAACGTATTGAAGAGATGATGAAAGAACAACGTGAGCTTCATGAGCTACGTGAATTCATCAAGCAAGCTTACGAAATTGGTGAATCTCGCCAAGTTGTAGACATTGCTAGCTTCACTGATGACGAAATTCGTCGTCTAGCTGAAAACTTAAAAGGTGGTTTACCAATAGCTACTCCTGCATTTGATGGCGCGAAAGAAAGCGAAATCAAAGACATGCTTGAGCTTGGTGGATATCCTCGAAGTGGTCAGGTTACACTTTATGATGGCCGTACTGGCGATCAGTTTGAACGTCAAGTAACTGTTGGTTACATGTATATGCTTAAACTTAACCACTTGGTTGACGATAAGATGCACGCACGTTCTACTGGTTCTTACAGCCTTGTTACTCAGCAGCCGCTGGGTGGTAAAGCACAGTTCGGTGGCCAGCGTTTTGGTGAGATGGAAGTATGGGCACTTGAAGCTTACGGTGCTGCTTACACTCTACAAGAAATGCTAACAGTGAAATCGGATGACGTGAACGGTCGTACTAAGATGTATAAAAACATCGTTGATGGTAACCATAAGATGGAACCAGGTATGCCAGAATCGTTCAACGTATTGTTGAAAGAAATCCGCTCACTGGGTATCAACATCGAGTTGGAAGAAAATTAAGCCAATTAGATGCTGCAGTTAACGCTGCAGCATCTGTTACGGCTGAATAGAATGTAGGGACGAGACTATCCGTCCTCAAGATTAACTCCGACAGGAGAGCTAAGGTGAAAGACTTACTTAAGTTTCTGAAGCAACAAAATAAGACCGAAGAATTCGATGCAATTCGCATTGGTCTTGCTTCACCAGACATGGTTCGTTCATGGTCATACGGTGAAGTAAAGAAACCTGAGACTATTAACTACCGTACTTTCAAGCCTGAGCGCGACGGCTTATTCTGTGCCCGTATTTTCGGCCCAGTGAAAGATTATGAGTGTTTATGTGGTAAATATAAACGCCTTAAACACCGTGGTGTGATCTGTGAAAAGTGTGGCGTTGAAGTAACACTCACTAAAGTGCGACGCGATCGTATGGGTCATATCGACCTTGCGAGCCCAGTTGCACATATATGGTTTTTAAAATCATTACCGTCACGTATTGGCTTAATGCTAGATATGACGCTTCGTGATATTGAACGTGTTCTTTACTTCGAATCATTCGTAGTAACTGAGCCTGGTATGACAACGCTTGAGCGTGGTCAGCTATTAGGTGAAGAAGAATACTTAGATTCACTAGAAGAGCACGGTGATGAATTTGAAGCGAAGATGGGTGCTGAAGCAGTTTTAGACTTGCTTCGTGAACTTGATCTTGCTCAATTAATTGCTGAGATGCGTGAAGAGTTACCAACAATTAACTCTGAAACTAAGCGTAAAAAAATCACTAAACGTCTTAAGTTAATGGAATCGTTCCACCAATCAGGTAATAACCCTGAGTGGATGATCATGACAGTACTTCCAGTATTGCCACCTGATCTACGCCCATTAGTACCATTAGACGGTGGTCGTTTTGCGACATCTGATCTAAACGACCTTTACCGTCGTGTTATTAACCGTAATAACCGTCTTAAGCGTCTACTAGATTTAGCAGCACCAGACATTATTGTACGCAACGAAAAACGTATGTTACAAGAAGCGGTAGATGCGCTACTTGATAACGGTCGTCGTGGTCGTGCAATTACAGGTTCTAACAAACGTCCTCTTAAATCTCTTGCTGATATGATCAAGGGTAAGCAAGGTCGTTTCCGTCAGAACTTACTTGGTAAGCGTGTAGATTATTCAGGCCGTTCTGTAATCACAGTAGGTCCTACACTTAAGCTTCACCAATGTGGTCTTCCTAAGAAGATGGCACTAGAGTTATTCAAACCATTCATCTATGGCAAATTAGAGCGTCGCGGCATGGCTACGACAATCAAAGCAGCTAAGAAGATGGTTGAACGTGAAGTTCCGGAAGTATGGGATGTACTTGACGAAGTAATTCGTGAACATCCAGTATTACTTAACCGTGCACCAACACTTCACCGTTTGGGTATCCAAGCGTTTGAACCTGTGCTTATCGAAGGTAAAGCGATTCATTTGCATCCATTAGTATGTGCGGCCTACAACGCCGATTTCGATGGTGACCAAATGGCGGTACACGTACCGTTAACAATCGAAGCACAGCTTGAAGCTCGTGCCTTAATGATGTCAACAAACAACATTCTATCTCCTGCGAATGGTGAGCCAATCATCGTTCCTTCACAGGATGTTGTATTGGGTCTTTATTACATGACTCGTGACCGCATTAACGCTAAAGGCGAAGGCGCGATATTTAAAGATCCAAAAGAAGCAGAAAAAGCATACCGCAGCGGCAATGCAGACCTTCACGCAATCGTGAAAGTACGTATTAGCCAATCAGTTAAAAACGAAGACGGCATAGTAGAAGACACTGTTACTGTTATCGATACAACTGTTGGTCGTGCAATTCTGTCTCTAATTTTACCTAAAGGCATGCCGTTTGCGTCAATCAACCAGCCGCTAGGTAAAAAGCAGATTTCTGGCTTATTGAATGAGTGTTACCGTCGTCTAGGTCTTAAAGATACAGTTATCTTTGCTGACCAAGTTATGTACACCGGTTTCCATTATGCAATGAAGTCAGGTGTTTCTATCGGTATTGATGACTTAGTTATCCCACCGATTAAAGCACAGATAATTGAATCAGCTGAAGCTGAAGTGACTGAAATCAACCAACAATTCCAATCAGGTCTTGTAACGGCTGGTGAAAAGTACAATAAAGTTATCGATATCTGGTCACGTGTAAACGAAAACTTATCACGTGAGATGATGGCTAACTTGTCAAAAGATACAGTTATCAATGCAAAAGGTGAAGAAGTAGAGCAACCGTCATTTAACTCAGTGTTTATGATGGCCGACTCAGGTGCTCGTGGTAGTGCTGCACAGATTCGTCAGTTGGCGGGTATGCGTGGTCTAATGGCACGTCCAGATGGTTCAATCATCGAGACGCCAATCACAGCTAACTTCCGTGAAGGTCTAAACGTACTTCAGTACTTCATCTCAACGCATGGTGCGCGTAAAGGTCTTGCCGATACAGCACTTAAAACAGCAAACTCGGGTTACCTAACGCGTCGTCTAGTAGACGTTGCACAAGATTTGGTAATCAATGAAGATGACTGTGGCACAGAAGATGGCTTAACAATGAAACCGCTTATTGAAGGTGGTGATGTTGTAGAAGCACTTCGCGAACGTGTTCTAGGTCGTGTTGTTGCTGAAGATATTGTAATTCCAGGTACTAATACTGTACTTGTTGAACGTAATGTTATGCTTGACGAAAAACTGTGTGACCTTTTAGAAGAGCACTCAGTAGATGAAGTTCGCGTACGTTCTGTTATCACATGTGATAATGACTTTGGTGTTTGTGCTAACTGTTACGGTCGTGACCTAGCACGTGGTCACATCATCAACGCTGGTGAATCAGTGGGTGTTATCGCGGCTCAATCAATCGGTGAGCCGGGTACACAGTTAACAATGCGTACCTTCCACATCGGTGGTGCGGCATCTAGAGCATCTGCAGAAAATAATGTACAAGTTAAAACTAACGGTACATTAAAACTTCATAACTCTAAGTACGTATTAAACACAGACGGTAAGATTGTTATTACCTCTCGTTCTACGGAAATTACTATCATCGATAGTCATGGTCGTGAGAAAGAGCGTTATAAAGTACCTTACGGTGCGGTACTAACAGTGCAAGACAATGCAGAAGTTCAAGGTAACGACATCGTTGCTACTTGGGACCCGCATAGTCACCCAATCGTTCTTGAGCATAAGTCAAAAGTATCGTTCAGCGATATCGATGATTCAAATACTGAAGCACAGACTGATGAACTAACCGGTTTAACCCGTGTAGTTGTAAAAGATCTTGCTAAAGTAAATACGAAAGAACCAAAGCTTATCATTGAAAGTGAAGAGCGCGGTCTGCAAGAAACACGTCTTCCTTCATTCACTACGATTGAAGTTATTGACGGCGTTACAGCAAACCCAGGTGACGTGTTAGCACGTATTCCGCAAGAAGGTTCGAAAACTCGTGATATCACGGGTGGTCTACCACGCGTAGCCGACTTATTTGAAGCTCGTAAGCCAAAAGATCCAGCTATATTAGCTGAAGTAACTGGTACAATTAGCTTCGGTAAAGAGACTAAAGGTAAGAAGCGTTTAGTTATTACTCCAGCTGAAGGTGATCATTACGAAGAGATGATTCCTAAGTGGCGTCAACTTAACGTGTTTGAAGGTGAGCAAGTGTCTAAAGGTGAAGTTATTGCCGATGGTCCTGAATCACCGCATGACATCTTACGCCTACGTGGTGTGACTCATGTTGCTAACTATATCGTTAACGAAGTGCAAGAGGTTTACCGTTTGCAAGGCGTTAAGATCAATGACAAGCACATTGAAACAATTATCCGTCAAATGTTACGTAAATGTACCATTATGCACGGCGGTGATACTGACTTCTTAGCCGGTGAACAAATCGAAGTGGCGCGCGTTAATATCGCAAACCGTGACCTTGAAAAACAAGGTAAGATACCAGCTAAGTTTGAAATCCAGTTAATGGGTATCACAAAAGCATCACTAGCAACAGAATCTTTCATCTCTGCAGCGTCTTTCCAAGAGACAACACGTGTTCTTACAGATGCGGCAGTGAATGGTAAGAGCGATGAGCTTCGCGGTCTTAAAGAAAACGTAATTGTGGGTCGTTTGATCCCAGCCGGTACCGGTTTTGCGTATCATCAAGAACGTATGGCTCGCCGTAAACAAAGCAAAGTAGTAGTAGAAGAGCAAACAGTAAGTGCAGAAGAGGCGACTCAAGCACTTACAGACGCTCTAAATGCTGATTTGTCTGGAAATCAATAAACTGTTCTTAATCAATAGATTAAGTGATCGTAAGGCAGTTATATGCTGTCTTACGATTAGTTTAGGTTGACAGGTTAAACTTTGCTCATTAAAATTCCGCCACCCATTTACTTGTGTGCTTAATGCAGGCTCGTAAATAAAGGGCGGATTTTTTTATTTTTTTCAGTAGTAATTTTAATTTCAGGAGCTATTTAAATGGCAACTATTAACCAGCTAGTGCGTAAGCCACGCCGTAGCAAGGTTACGAAAAGTAACTCAGCTGCACTAAAAGCGTGTCCGCAAAAGCGCGGTGTATGTACTCGCGTATATACAACTACACCTAAGAAACCAAACTCGGCGTTACGTAAAGTAGCACGTGTACGTTTAACTAACGGTTTCGAAGTAACTTCATACATTGGCGGTGAAGGTCATAACCTTCAAGAGCATAGTGTAATCCTAATCCGTGGTGGTCGTGTTAAAGATTTACCAGGTGTGCGTTTTCACACTGTTCGTGGTGCACTTGACTGTGCAGGCGTTAGCGATCGTCGTCAAGCTCGTTCTAAATACGGTGCAAAACGCCCTAAAGGGTAATTGTATTCCGTTAGTAAGGCCAAGCACTAAATATTTATAATTATTGTTTTGGGTGATTGACTCGAAAGAGCAAACCTGAATAAACCGGAGATACAAAATGCCTAGAAGACGCGTAATCGGTCAACGTAAAATTCTTCCAGATCCTAAGTTCGGATCGGAACTTCTTGCTAAATTCGTTAACATCGTGATGTTAGACGGCAAGAAATCTACTGCTGAAAAAATTGTTTATGGTGCGCTAGACGTGGCTGCTGAGAAATCAGGCAAGTCGCACCTAGAAATCTTTGAAACTGCACTTGATAACATCCGTCCACAGGTAGAGGTTAAATCTCGCCGTGTTGGTGGTTCAACTTATCAAGTACCAGTTGAAGTACGTCCAGTTCGTCGTAACGCATTAGGTATGCGTTGGTTAGTAGACGCTGCACGTAAGCGTGGCGAAAAATCTATGGGCTTACGTTTAGCTCAAGAAATCGTTGACGCTTCTGATAATAAAGGCACTGCGGTTAAGAAACGTGAAGACGTTCACCGTATGGCTGAAGCGAATAAAGCATTCGCTCATTACCGTTGGTAATCTGTCTTTAACCTTTAAGAGGATCATATGGCACGTACAACTCCACTTGAGCGCTATCGTAATATAGGTATTGTTGCTCACGTAGATGCAGGCAAAACCACCACAACAGAACGTGTTCTGTTCTACACAGGTCTTTCTCATAAGATCGGTGAAGTACATGATGGCGCTGCAACTATGGATTGGATGGAGCAGGAACAAGAGCGTGGTATCACAATCACTTCTGCTGCAACAACGTGTTTTTGGAAAGGGATGGATGCTCAATTTGACGCCCATCGTATCAATATTATTGATACTCCAGGACACGTAGATTTCACTATCGAAGTAGAGCGTTCTTTACGCGTACTAGATGGTGCGGTAGTTGTTCTTTGTGCTTCATCTGGTGTACAGCCGCAAACTGAGACAGTTTGGCGTCAAGCGAACAAATACGAAGTTCCGAGAATGATCTTCGTAAATAAAATGGATCGCACGGGCGCAGACTTTTTAGCAGTGGTCAGCCAGGTGAAATCTCGTCTTGGAGCAACGCCTGTTCCAATTCAGTTGCCTGTAGGCGCTGAGGACGACTTTAAAGGTGTTATTGACCTTATAAAAATGAAAGTGATTAACTGGAACGAAGCGGACCAGGGTATGACTTTCTCTTATGAGGCAATACCGGCAGAACTTCTGGAATTAGCTGAAGAATGGCGCGCTCATTTAGTTGAAAGCGCTGCTGAAGCAACAGAAGAACTAATGGATAAATACTTAGAAGGTGAAGAGTTAAGTGAAGCAGAAATTAAAAATGCTTTACGCCAACGAACATTAGCAAATGAGATTGTTCCAGTTACTTGTGGTAGCGCATTTAAAAACAAAGGCGTCCAAGCTGTGCTTGATGGCGTTGTTGAATATATGCCGTCACCAGAGCAAGTGAAACAAATCCAAGGTATCTTAGAAAATGGTACTGAGGAAGAACGTCCAGCTAATGATAAAGCGCCGTTTGCTGCACTCGCATTTAAGATTGCAACAGACCCGTTTGTTGGAACCTTGACCTTTTTCCGTGTTTACTCTGGTACTGTTAAACAGGGTGACACGGTATATAATCCAGTAAAAAGTAAGCGTGAGCGACTTGGCCGTATCGTACAGATGCATTCAAACTCTCGTGAAGAGATCAAAGAAGTTTTCGCAGGCGACATCGCGGCAGCTATTGGTCTTAAAGACGTAACAACAGGTGAAACACTGTGTGATCCGAATTCTATTATTACGCTTGAGCGTATGGAATTCCCAGAACCAGTAATCTCTATTGCGGTTGAGCCCCGCACTATAGCTGACCAAGATAAGATGGGTATCGCACTAGGTAAACTAGCTGCTGAAGATCCTTCTTTTCGCGTACAAACTGACGAAGAATCAGGCCAGGTTATAATCTCTGGCATGGGTGAACTTCACTTAGATATCATCGTCGACCGTATGAAACGTGAATTCAGTGTTGAATGTAACGTTGGTAAGCCGCAGGTCTCATACCGAGAAGCTATTCGTTCAACTGTTAAGGTTGAAGGGAAGTTTATACGTCAGTCAGGTGGTCGTGGCCAATATGGACACGTTTGGATTAAACTTGAACCGATGGATATTACGGATGATGAGTCACCAATTTACGAGTTCGTTAACGAAACCGTAGGTGGTTCAGTTCCTAAAGAATTCGTTCCTGCGGTAGACAAAGGTATCCAAGAGCAAATGTCTCAAGGTGTACTGGCAGGCTACCCATTACTTGGCGTTAAAGCGACTTTATATGATGGTTCATTCCATGATGTAGATTCGAATGAAATGGCATTTAAAATAGCAGGTTCACTGGCAATGAAAAACGGGGCGCTTGAAGCTAACCCTGTACTTTTAGAGCCAGTAATGAAGGTTGAAGTACTCACTCCTGATTCAAATATGGGTGATGTAGTTGGCGACTTAAACCGTCGCCGCGGCATAATCGAAGGCATGGAAGATGCATTAGGTGGACTTAAGCAAATTAATGCGCAAGTTCCTCTTTCTGAAATGTTTGGTTATGCAACTGCTTTACGATCTGCAACACAGGGCCGTGCCTCATACTCTATGGAGTTTGTGAAGTACGCTGAAGCCTCTAAAAATGTCGCAGATACAATAATTTCAGCTCGCGCTGTTATATAATTTTAGCTTGTCTGGCTCAATAGTGAGTCAGGCTTTAATTTCTTTATTAGGAATTTTTTAAGATGGCAAAAGAAAAGTTTGAACGCGTAAAACCGCACGTAAACGTTGGTACAATCGGCCACGTTGACCACGGTAAAACTACACTAACTGCAGCAATCACTAACGTACTTGCAAAAGTATACGGCGG
>NZ_JACJDR010000014.1:0-132429 GCF_014163655.1 Pseudoalteromonas sp. SR45-1
AAGACACAAAGAGAGTGTAGCATTTCACTGTGACTCTCCACCGCTGTGGGCACTACGACATCACAAGGCTTAAAATTGTAGAGAGCATGACTAGAAATAGTCGGTTTTTTTACGTCTGCAGAAAATGAAATGTGCGAATTAACACACTCATAGCAACACCATCACGTAGGTCGGGCGAGCACAGCGACTCCCAACGTTAAAATCACATTATAGTGTTCTTATTTCACGAGCTGGATTACCCGCTACTACGGTATTAGCCATTACATTTTTAGTAACCACAGCACCCGCACCCACAATACTATTTTCGCCTATATTAACTCCAGCAAGAATAATAGCGCCTGCGCCAATCCATACGTTATTGCCTAACGCGATAGGTGCTGCAAAGTTTTCCTTATTAAGCCTTTCTGCTGGATTAGTAGCATGTGACACAGCTAAAAGCTGAACGTTCGGGCCTATTAAGCAGTCATCACCTATGGTGATTGAGTAATTGGCTAATGGCGAATCGAGAAGTGTGCAATTAATATTTATAAAAGTACGATCACCAATAACTATTTGATTGCCATAATCGCAATGAAAACCTGATTCTATAATTACCTCTTCACCGCATTGTGCGAACAGCTCTTTAATACGCTTTAAATTACCTTTGCTCGGGCTTTTATTGAATAATCGGCATATCTCGCCTGTTTGTTTTCTTTGCATTAAATATGGCTTAGTCACGCTATTAAATAATTTCATTGAGTTTGTTATTCATTTATATGCATACATTATTAAGTATTATCTCATGCTTATGTATTTTACTGAAAAGTTGTTATTACCTTTTTGTATGGGCTAAAAAGGTTTTAAACAAATTTTGACTTTTATTATATTCCTTTTTAAAAAAGCTTTAATAATGTAAAATTCATGTTACAAGGAGTAAGTAATGAAATTAAATAAACTAACTAAATTATTCTGTTTAACAATTATTTTAGCCGGTTGTGGGGGAGGGGGTAATGATGCCAGCCAACCTGCTAATAATGATTCTGGTTCTTCTGAAAAAACTAAATTTGTTAAGCCTGATTATCAAAATACGCCTACCTATGACGGTGAGTTATCTTTATTCGAAATAACAGCAAGTAATGTAACTCAACTAACAACTCAGTACTCATATCTAATAGATAGCCTAAATTCCATAGTATTTGGAGAGGATTATCAAAATCTATTTCTCCACGACCCAGTGCTAGATAACCAATCTGATAATTTCGGTTGTGTTACTGGCTCTGCTGACATGAAAGAGGAAGAGGCTAATCAGCACTATATAATTACTTATAACAATTGCTCTGCTGCTGGGTGGGTTTTTAATGGGCAATCTGATATTTATATCGAAAACTCTAACGCTGAATTTGTTTTAGAATATGGGGTAGTACCTAGTTTAACAATTAGTAACGAAGTGCTTGGGGTTACCTATTTAACAGAAGGTTTTGCTATTGCTAATAGTCAGGGAGTAAATAGTGACAGTAGCGCTACTGTGAATATTCAATTTAAAGGTGCTGATGAAAATTCGCTTGATATTTTATTCTCTAATGTAAGGCTTGATGCTGTTTTAGATGCAACGAATGTTGGGTATGGTATTGGTTTTAATGGTGAAGTTTATTTTAGTGATTTAGGAAAACTAACAATAAAAACTGATGAGTTTTATCCAACCAATGATATATCTCTGCCTTCAATAATAGGAGCAAAGTACACCCTAATATCACAAAATACTGCCAGTGTAGATCTCAAAGCTAATGGCATTTCGACCATACATCTATCTAATGAATTTTTACCACTAGAGTTTTATTTAACTGACTTAGATAATGTTTATAACAATACTGCCAACTCTGTTCCTATAGCAAGTATTTCAGGCTCGAACAAAGCTCTAAGACACTCTATCCTTACTCTTGATGCAACGCAGTCCAAGGACCCTGATTTTGAACCATTAGGTTATGAGTGGAAATTAATAACTTTTCCGCAGAATGCTAGTTGGCAACTTGGCACCGGTAGCAAAATTGACTTTATTGGAGACCTACCTGGCCTTTATCGTATTTCGTTAACAGTTGTAGACCCAAGTGGTGCAGAAAATACTGTGGAGCATGAGTTTAAATTAGAAAAACTGCCAGCAATTTTTTCTGACATTACTGCATATGATGAAATAGAATTAGGTGAACACTATACAGCCATGATTAACTTATCTAATGATGAGTTCGATGGTCCTTTTGAATACAAAATTGCTTATGGGCCAAGTAATATCTCGATTTCAGAACAAGGAGAGATTAATTGGTTAAGCAACGCGCCTGACTTTGGTAGTAATTTAAACGTAAATTTTGCTGTTGATATCTCAAACTCTGACAATCAAATAAGAATTAAGCACCAAATCAACCTTCAATCACTCGGTGGCGTAGATAATCGCTCAGTTGGTTATGTGAACAACTCAACATCCAGTGTAGCTTCAATTAAGCTTTCGAACCAAAAAAGGGGTGTATTACGCGGTAATGATAATTATATCTTAAGTCTCAGTGAGACAGGGTTGCTAGAATACAATAAATGGATACCTCCCTTACCTTCAAATGTTGAGCATGTAGGTGCATTTCTTAATCAGTCAGGGACGCAACTAAATTGGCTAAGTATTACTTACAACCAAGAGGCAGCTAAGCATCAAATATTTTTAACTAATGAGGGCTCAAGTAGTTTGCTGATAGATGATGTTTCGGCTGAAAATTATAACTCTATGGTATTTGATTACAACGGCGATGGTATTGAAGATATTCTTCTTTCGGCGGGGCATTCGTATGATAGCTATCTTATTAATGGAAATGATCTTTCTATCACTACGCTTATTGTTGCGCCGGACCTTTCACTTAATTATTCAAATCGCTTGATTCAAGTTTGTGATTTGAATAACGACGGCTTTAAAGAGTTAATTGATAGGGAAAGTATATTTGATGTCAAACAGAACAAATACCTGATAGGACCCTATTCTGAATATAAATTTAAGGCATTTACCAGTGGTGATAATTGTCGTGTAACTAGATATAAGGCCTCCGAACATTATAGTGAACTAATATGGTGGGAAGGTGGTGAACTGCAGGTGGGTAGTGAAAAGTTTGAGACTAATTTCAATGATGGTATTTCGATTAGCCTTGAAGTAGATAGTCCTTATAGTCATGTTTATTTTTCTAATTCAAAAGAGCTTTATTACTTTGATCAGCAGTGGCAATTGTTCTCTGTATCTATTGCTGAAAACCCCATTGGGAGAGTAATAGGTGCTGTTGATTTTGATAATGATGGAATACAGTCATTATTAGTAAGCAAAACAGATAGTTTAGAAGGAAGTTATTTATACGAAGAATATGCGATGCAAAGCTTTAGCTATGAGAATGGGCTATGGCAGCTTGAGTATTCATCAGTGGCTCAAGGTCAACTTCCTAATCTTCATATTGTTGGTGCTGTTGATGATACGGTTAGCATTTCAGATTTTGGCCGTTCGGCTAAGGTAACGCACAATAATGCACCTGTTACTTTCACTGGAGAGATGCTGTTAACGCAAGATAATGAAAATCAAATTGAGTATTCATTAACTCAAATTAACAACGAGACATTTATTGTTAAACGCAATACAGGTTCAACCAGTGTAATTTGGCAAACTAGCGTTGCAGAAGTGACTTTTTCTAATTCGTATGATTTTGCTTTTACAGAGTCCGAAACACACTTGAGCTTTAAAAGTGATATTAGATATTACACAATCGCTAAACAAACAGGAGAAGTCGTATCAAGAGCCTACTTTCCTTACTTGCCGTCTGAGGAGTTGTCAAAAATAATAATAGGTTATTACGATTTAGGTATAGCTTTTTACGAAAATCCAAGCTTATCACCCATTTCAATTGACAGTAGCAATTGGCCTGTACCTTTAGATTTCTTACAAGAAACAACAAGCCATGTAGCGCATGTACATGCTATTCAGCTAGATTCAGATCCTCAACTAGAGCTAATAATTGATTATCGTACTTTTGGTACTTTCGATGAAGAAGGTGGTTTAATAGTATTAGATACGAAAACGAAAGCATTAGAAATTTTGGACGAACAACAAATTAAGGGCTTTACAATTTACCACAAAGAGAAAATCCTCGATGAAGCTATAGGTGGCGTTTATGGCCGAAACTATCTGGCGCATTACTCTATAGAAAAAACAATTAGCCTAGTGGATAAGTTATCAAATCAAGTTATTTGGGAGAGTCCACAAATCTCGAATAATTACCACGATGTATTAATTCAAAAAGATGAGCGTGATTCTTGGAGTTTATATATTTTAGGTAGTGAGTTTTTAATATATCCTTATTTGAACTAAAAAATAATAGCGTGCTCAGTAATCTAGTTTCTAGCTCACTGAGCAAGTTAGAATGTTTCACCACATCTACATGCTGTTAAATTAAAAAGCGCACATTGCGCTTTTTTTACTCATTCACTTGCCATTTAGGTTGTTTCGTTTAAAATCGCATAACTTTCGAAATGAAACTTAATTCACGAGCTTTATGACTAAACGAAACACACAGCAGCGTCGTCACAATATACTGGTTCAAGTTAATGAATTAGGTGAAGTAGCCGTTGAAAAGTTAGCACAGCAGTTTCAAACATCTGAAGTAACCATTCGAAAAGATTTAACCGCGCTTGAAAAAAGTGGCTTATTGCTGCGCCGTTACGGCGGTGCTATTGCTCTGCCTAAAGAAATTGTTAGCGATGAAATAGATTCAAAGCGCAAAGTCGCAATAGCTAAGGCTGCAGCAAAACTTATAAAAGATCATAACCGCATTATTATTGATAGCGGGCGTACTACTGCTGCGATGATCCCCGAGCTTGCTGATAAGCGTGGGCTAGTTGTAATGACAAACGCAATTAAAGTAGCGAGTCGTTTATTAGCACTTGAGAACGAGCCAACACTTTTGATGACCGGTGGGACGTGGGATCCGCATTCTGAGTCGTTTCAGGGGCAAGTTGCCGAAAATGTATTATGCTCTTACGACTTCGATCAGCTCTTTATTGGTGCTGATGGTATAGATGTAAAACGTGGCACAACAACCTTTAATGAGTTAGTTGGTTTGAGCCAAGTAATGGCAGAAGCGGCTCGTGAAGTAATTGTAATGGTTGAATCAGATAAGATTGGCCGAAAAATACCAAATCTAGAATTACCGTGGAAAATAGTAACCACATTAATAACCGACAATGGCTTAGCAGACGATAAACGCAAAGCAATTGAGGCGTGTGGTGTAAAACTAATTTGCGCAGAGATTATACAGTAGCTACTGAGTAGCAAGTATTTAAAAAATTAATGGAGACACTATGTGTGGAATAGTTGGGGCAGTTGCAGAACGTCCAGTAAACAAAATTTTAGTTGAAGGCCTTAAGCGTCTTGAATACCGTGGTTACGACTCAGCAGGCGTAGCATTGCTTGATGGCAACACACTTAATACTGTTAAAGCAGTAGGTAAGGTAGTTAACGTAGAAGCTGCGCTAGAAAAAGCAGGCGTTAGTGGTCATACAGGCATTGCACACACACGCTGGGCAACACATGGTAGCGTTACAGAAGCAAATGCTCACCCGCATGTATCAAATAACCAGCTAGCACTTGTGCATAACGGTATTATTGAAAACCACGCAAGCCTACGCGCATCGCTTAAAGAAGAAGGCTACGAGTTCTTATCTGAAACCGATACCGAAGTAATGGTGCATTTAATTCATAAGCTTCGTAAGCAGCACACGACTTTACTAGCATCAGTACAAGCTGCTGTTAAACAGTTTGAAGGTGCGTTTGGTACAGTTGTATTTGATAAAGCAAACGACAACGAAATCATTGTAGCGCGCTCAGGTAGCCCTCTTGTTATTGGTTTAGGCCTTGGCGAAAACTTTATTGCGTCTGATCAGTTAGCACTATTACCTGTTACTCGTAGCTTCATCTTTTTAGAAGAAGGCGATGTAGCGCGTATTACACGTGACACAGTAGAAATTTTTGATGAAAATGGCGACGCAGTTGAGCGTGAAGTGATTGAGTCAAACATTACGCAAGATGCATCAGGCAAAGGCGATTACCGCCACTACATGCTAAAAGAAATCTACGAGCAGCCACTTGCAGTACGTAATACGCTTGAAGGGCGTTTAAACGACGATCGCGTAGCAATTGATGCGTTTGGCGACAGCGCTCAGCAAATATTTAAAGATGTAAAACACGTACAAATTATTGCCTGTGGTACGTCATACCACTCAGGTATGGTTGCACGTTACTGGCTTGAGCAATTTGCGGGTGTTAGCTGTAATGTAGAAATAGCTTCTGAATTTAGATACCGTCAGTCGTTTGTTCATGAAAATAGCTTACTTGTTACTATTTCTCAATCGGGTGAAACTGCCGATACGCTAGCTGCATTACGCTTAGCTAAAGAGCAAGGTTACATGGCCTCAATGACCATTTGTAACGTACCTGGTTCATCGCTTGTACGCGAATCAGACCTTGCCTTTATGACCAAAGCTGGCGCTGAAATAGGCGTGGCTTCTACTAAAGCATTTACAACGCAATTAGTTGGTTTGTTAATGCTTACTGCGTCTATAGCTCAAGAAAAACAGCTTGATCAAAGTGCTATTGTAAATGCTATAAAAGTACTACCTGCTAAGCTTGAAGAAACATTACTGCTTGCAGATGGCATTGCAGACCTTGCAGAAGAATTTGCTGACAAGCATCACTCACTGTTTTTAGGTCGTGGCTCACAATATCCAATCGCAATGGAAGGTGCGCTTAAGCTTAAAGAGATTTCGTACATTCACGCAGAAGCCTACGCAGCGGGCGAGCTAAAACATGGGCCACTTGCGCTTATAGATGCCGACATGCCAATTATTGTTGTAGCACCAAACAATGAGCTATTAGAAAAGCTTAAATCAAACGTAGAAGAAGTACGTGCACGTGGCGGCATTATTTACGTATTCGCAGATAAAGATTCACACTTTGAGTCAGACGACACAATGCGTGTTATCAACGTAAACCACACTGACGACATTATTGCGCCAATTGTTTACACACTGCCATTACAGTTACTGTCGTACTACGTAGCAGTAATTAAAGGTACCGACGTTGACCAACCACGTAATTTAGCTAAATCAGTTACTGTTGAGTAAAATCAATAGGTTGGTAATTACCTGTTAAAGATAAAAGGCGCTCAATGCGCCTTTTTTTGTACCTCAAAGCCTGTTAGATTAAATAACACACTATTTTATAAAGGATTAGCTATGCGTTTATTCACTGCTATTTTTATATGTAGCTTATTTATAGTTTCTAATAACACACTTGCAGAGCCTGATTTAAAACAGCAAACCATTAGCTATAAGCAACAAACGCATACTATCAATTCAGTAATTTTAAATGAGCTACGTACCGTTGTAGTTCAACTTCCAAAGAGTTACCAAGCTAATCCAAACAAAGTTTATCCAGTTATTTATCGCCTAGATGGCGCGGGTAACATACCGCTTATAAGTGCTGTAATGGATCGACTGCAAAATAATAATCTTGCGCCTGAGGTTATTATTGTCGCTATTGAAAACACCAATCGCTTAAGAGATTTATACCCCACAGTTAATAAAGAGCCACAAGGCCCGGTAGGTGAAGGTGGTGGTGCAGCAAGGTTTTTAGCATTTATTGAGCAAGAGCTTATGCCCTTAATTAATAAAAACTATCGTACGCATAACTTTAATGTGATTGCTGGGGGCTCAGCAGCAGGCGTGTTTGCACTTTATACTATGCAAGCTAACCCTGAGCTTTTCCAAGCGCATATTGCTTACAGCCCTGCCGTTTGGTGGAACTATGGCGCATCGGTAAAAAGTACAAAATCGTTTATAGCTAAAACAAAAGACCTGAATAACTACGTTTATATCAATATTGGCGAAGAAGCCGGCATAATGCGTGAAAGATACGATGAATTACAGCAATCACTGCAATCGCATAAAGTGCGAGAGCTACGCTTCTTTAGTAATGCGTTTGACGGTGTCTCGCATAACCTGACTTCCGTTGCTGGTGCATTTAATGCCTATCACAACTTATTTTTGCCTAAACAAATGCCCATAAGTGATTTAACTGACGATGTAGCCTCTATTGATGCTTATTATCAAAACTTATCTCAACAATGGGGCGAGCAGGTTGCGCCACCAGACCGCGCTGTTAGATCACTCGGTTATAACTTAACGGGCAGCAAGCAGTTTACCCGCGCTATAGAGGTGTTTAAGTACAATATAAAAAACTACCCAAAATCAGTCGATGCGCTTTCAGCCTTATCTTATGGCTATGAAATGCAGGGGGATACTCGTCAAGCGCTTGAAAATATGGAATCTGCTCTAGCAATTGCAGATGACTCATACCCTTATATAAATTACTTAAAAGAAACAAAAGCTAGACTACAAATAGCTTTAGGCAAAGACGAAACATAACCACTTTTTAATCCAACTCGATTGTTATATATTTAAAGAGAAAAGGGAGTAACAGCTTTTCTCTTTTTCTAAAACCACATTAAAATCACTAACCCCTACTTAACGGGTAATAAATACGCTAAAATTGCAGGCTATTTTAGTAATGAGCCCGCAAATTTTATGACCTCAGCCGCAAATCCTAGTAATTTCAACGATCTTGGCCTAATTCCAGAGCTAATTGCTCGATTGTCTGATCTTGAATACACACAACCTACACCTATTCAGGCACAAGCAATTCCGAGTATTTTGACGGGAAGTGACTTAATTGCGGGGGCAAATACTGGCTCAGGTAAAACAGCGACGTTTGCTTTACCTATGCTACAAACCCTATTTTTAGAGCAGGGCGCTAAAAATACTGCCAGCAAAGGTAACTTTGTTACTGGGCTTATTTTGGTACCTACTCGCGAGCTTGCAACGCAGGTGGCCGATAGCGTTAAATCGTATTCTGCTAACTTTAATGGCGCAATTAAAACGGTGGCCGTGTTTGGTGGTGTGTCGGTTAATACACAAATGCAGGCACTGCGCGGCGGCGCCGATATTATTGTTGCAACGCCAGGTCGTTTGCTTGATTTAATCTCAAGCAATGCTATTAAGCTCGATAAAGTGACGACCTTAGTGCTTGATGAAGCCGACCGTATGCTAAGCCTTGGCTTTGCCGAAGAGCTGGCTGATCTTTTAGCGTTAATGCCTGCTAAAAAACAAACCATGTTGTTTTCAGCGACCTTCCCAGAGCAAGTTAAGCTATTAACGCAAGAGCTTTTAAACGAGCCAGTTGAAATACAAGTTCAAAGCAAAGACGAAAGCACCTTAGTACAACGTGTTTTTACGGTTAATAAAGGCGAAAAAACCACGGTTTTAGCGCATTTAATTAAAACACATAAATGGCGCCAAGCATTGATTTTTGTGAACGCGAAAAAAGACTGTGAGCACCTAGCGGCTAAGCTTGAAAAACGCGGTGTTAACGCACAAGTTTTCCATGGTGATAAAGGCCAAAGTGAGCGTACTCGCGTAATAGAAAAATTTAAAGCTGGCGAAATCGAAGTACTTATAGCCACCGATATTGCTGCACGTGGTTTAGATATTGAAAAGCTGCCAGTGGTAATAAACTTTAATCTACCACGAAGCCCTTCTGATTATATGCACCGTATTGGTCGAAGCGGCCGTGCTGGTGAAGTTGGTTTAGCGTTATCGTTAATTGATTATGAAGACTTTCATCACTTTAAAATTATTGAGAAGAAAAACAAACTCCGCTTAGAGCGTGAAGGGGTTACAGGCTTTGCCGTTAACCAAGCTAATCTTGATGCTGCCGAGGCGCTTAAAAATGAAAAGCCGATGGCAAAACCAGAAGGTACAGGCAAGAAAAAGAAAAAAAATAAAGCGGATGATATAGATGATGTATGGAGTGGCTGGCGCCGTAAGTAACAATAGAGCTAAATAAATAGCTGTAAAAAACCCGTAATTAGTAAACCTAATTACGGGTTTTTTACTTTGTGGCTTTAACTTAAAGCGTTAGTTTTAAATTAATGGTCGTGATCTTCATCTTCTATTTCTTGTGCAATCCCTAACCAGGTAATGCTTGCAGGTGGAAAAGTTAACTCTAGCTCACTTTCAATTTCTAAGTCTTCAAGGTGTACTTGCACAACGTGCTGAGCAATAGGGTCGGCTACATAAGCAAACTGACCATTTTGTGCCACTGTCATGCTAAAGCTCATGCCCTCTGGCATGGTTGATACATCTTGCTCGGTAATATCAACTTGGCCTTCATGCTCCCAATGCATTTCGCCATCATGGTCGTGTGCGCTAAATACATTTAAAAAGCCTAAGCTGTCTAATATTAAAAAGTGCTCGCCATGGGCAGAAAAAGAGTACGACACAGCACTTGCGCCATCGGCTAGTTGCCATTCTAATTCTTCCATTTGTGCTGTTGCTGGGTTAATAGTTACAATTACGGCTTCGCCGCCACCATGGCCAGACGCTACACCAATAAAGGTCTCGCTATCTTCGTGGCCATAAATACTACCAATACGTAAATCGCCAACGGCTGCAATATTCGCTATTTTTTCAGCTTCGTATTCATCTTCGTGCTGGTGGGCTAATAACACGCCATCGCTACAACCAAATACTACGTAGTCGTGGTTTTGTGCCGCGCCGTGTAAATCAGGGCACGTAACTTCTAAGGTTTGTTCAAGCTCGTATTCACCATCATGAAAGTGATAAACACCTACTTGGTCTGGCAGTACTTTAGCAACCGATGTGCTTTCGCTGTCATCACGGCGAAGTGTTGATAATAAATGCTCACCGCGAGGCTCTGCTACACCGTGCATATTCATATCGTAGCTAATACCAGGTAGTGTTGCTGTTGCGCTTGTTATGTCGTTATCTGTTAATACTTCAACAGAGGCAACCGTACCTGAGTCTGCATCACCATCATAAAAAACAGCTAATTGCCCGTCGTGAGTTATTAAGTGAGTAGGGCGACTGCCACTTGTTAACTCATAGCTGCTAGCCGCTGGGCTTTGCTCATAATCGTGCAGGTGCTCGCCATGGTCTTCACGCCATAAACCACCATCAATAAAGCCTAAGTAATCCTGTGCTCTGCTTACAATAACGGCATAACGAAAATCAGGTGATGACGACAGCGTGTTTGAATCATTCGTCAGGGTAAATGTTTCAAGTAAAGCGTTGTCATCTAGGTCATAAAAGCTGGCTTCGTTGCTGTTGCCTGCAAGCACAGCTAATCTGCCTAATGAATCAATTGTGTAGCCATCATCATGGTCGTGATCATCATCGTCATGGTCGTGATCATCATCGTCATGATCGTGCTCGTCCTCTACAACAATAGGATCTTTTTCTACAATATTGGTCTCTGCATCGCCACAGGCTGTAATAAATGTAGTGCTAATAGCCAGTGCAATAAGCTTTAATTTGTATAGTTTTTTCATGTTTATTTCCTTTAATTATAATTTTTTAATGCTTAAAAATAACCGCGAATGCCTAGCGCAAAGCTACGCCCTGGACGTGGTGCTATACCTTTTACAAACGAGCTGTGCACGCGTGCTTCTGTATCTGTTAAGTTGGTGCCTCGCAGGTAAACAGACATATCTTGGTTTAATACTGAAAGGTCGTAAGAGATGCTTGCATCCACCAATGTGTAGCCGTCTGTTGCTGTTTCTTGTGGGGCTGTGCGGTCTTGCTTTTGATAGCGAGTAACGTGAATATGCGCACTTAATTGATCTGTTTGATAGCTTAACTCGCTACCAAAACGAAGCGGTGGTGTACGGGGTAAATCGCCGCCGTCTTTAAGGCGTGCACGCACGTAATCAGAGAATAAATCTACTTTAAACTCATCGGTTAATTGCCACGCAATTTGCGCTTCAAAACCGTGTAAAATTACGTCGTCTGTTTTAAATAAATAAACAGGCAGTTCTGATGAATGGTCGTGTTCGTCAGCGCCTTCTTCATCGCCATGGTCGTGGCCACTTTGTGCGTATAAACCAGTGTCTATTTGGTAATAGTAGTTATCTACTTGGTTGTAAAAGGCATTTAAAATAAAGCCAACATCACCTTGGGTTTTACGTAGGGTTAAATCGATATTATTGGCTGTTTCCAGATCTATTGCTTGATCAGATAAACCCAAATGGCCATCTTCATCTAAATCAAATAGTGCGCCTACTTCGTAAGTGCCAGTGCCAATATGCGGCCCAAACGATAACAACTCAGAGGCAGAAGGTGCGCGTTCAGAGCGCGATACCGAAAGCCCTAAGTTATAGTTAGGTGTAAAATCCCATACTACCCCAGCCGATAAACTGATTGGCGTAAATTCATGCTCTACGTCAAATACGCGAGTGGTTTCTGCGCTTTCTTCGTGGTCGTGATCATGCTCGTCGGTTTCTTGCGCTTCATCATGTGCGTGAGCGTCAATATTTGGCAGTAATACGTCGCCTGCTTTAATTGTTACACGCTCAATACGCCCACCTAACTGCACTAAAAAATCCCCAAAGTGCCTTTCTTCCATTAACGCTACAGCAAAGCTTTCGGTCTCTGATGGAGGAGTAAAAGCCTCTTCACCTTGTGCTTCAACATCGCTTTGTTTGTAATGAAAGCTAATGCCGCCATTCCACTCGCTAAATTGGTTATGTAGTAGGTCTATGCGTAATTCGTTTGTTTCGTTTTTAAATGTGGTGCCTACAGCGCCACCTTCAATTTCAGCGTGTTCGTAGTCGGTATGGCCAGCGCGCAGGTTAACTTTGTTTAGCCATTTATTATCTAGGTTGTACTCACCTAATAATTGCACTTTAGTTTGCTCTAAATCAGCAAATACCCTTTCTTCTTCGTCGCTGTGTTCTTCTCCTTCCTCCTCGCCGTGCGTATGGCCTGGAATACCGTATTGACGATTAAATTGCTCTACTGCTAAGCCAATAAAGCCGTTATCTATTAAATAGCTAGCGCCAACAGTAAAACCATCAGACTCTTCATTACTGTTTTCAACTTTGTAATCGCCACTATGGCCTTCGCCGTCGCTATCTATATCAGCAGCTACAGGTACCTCGTAGTCGTCGGCTTCACGCCAAAACGCATCGGCATAAAAAGCCACCGAGTCTGTACCTGTGGTGGCATTAAACGAGGCCACTTTTTGGTTATCAACCGAGTTATGTTCTACGTTCCACTCGCCGCGTGTTGTGCTGTCGGTTGGTACGCGGTTATCTACTACATTTACTACGCCACCAATGGCGCCACTGCCATAAAACAGTGTTGCAGGGCCGCGTAATACTTCAATTTGTTGTGCTGTAGACGCCTCTGATGCAACAGAGTGATCAGGGCCAACGCGAGACACATCACTTACATCAAGGCCATTTTGAGTAATAAGTACACGAGGGCCGCTTAAACCACGAATAATAGGTGTGCTGGCTACCTTCCCGTGAAAGTTAGTATTAACGCCTGGGAGTTTTTCAAGGCTGTCGCCAAGGGTTGCTGCTTGTTGTCGTCTTAGTTGTTCGCCAGATAAAACACTAACAGGCGACGCAGATTCCATTGCCGACATATGAATAGGGGTTGCTTCAATATCAATAACTTCAATAGGCGAGCGCTTTAAATTAAAAGTAACCGATTGGTTTTCATCATTCGTTATTGTTATATCGCGATGAAGGTGAGCATAACCAGGGGCTACAACATGTAGCTCTTTTAAGCCATTGTTTAGCTCTGCTATTACAAATTTACCGTTTTCATCGGTGGTTACTTTAAGGTCTGAGCCTTCAACTTCTACTGTTGCATTGGTAACTACTTTACCTTTGTTGTTTAAAACAACGCCCTCTATTGTGGATGCAAGCACACTTGCAGGTAATAAAGCTGCTATGAGAACAGCTAATTGTGATCTACGTTTCATTTGACTACCTTGGTGGATGTTATATTATATCAATTATGCGAGAAATGTTATAATGTATCAACAGTAATTAACTATTGTTACTTAAATGTCTTTTAAAACGTAAAGCCGTTGTTTATAAATTGATGAGTAGAGGAAGTAATGAAGTCGAGTCAAAGTGTTATGGATCGCATGGCGATTGGGTTCTCGTTAATGTGCACAGTACATTGTTTTGCAACCCCGGTTATTTTAGCGCTATTGCCAAGCTTTGCTGTACTGCAAATAGATAGTGAACAATTTCATTTATGGATTCTTGCGGCGGTACTGCCAACAAGTTTATTGGCATTAAGCTTAGGCTGTAAAAAGCATAAGCGTTTACGTTATATGGCCTGCGGCGTTATTGGGTTAGCCTTTATGATATGTGCGGTATTGCTAGGGCATGAGGTTGCCGAAAAAGCGTTTACTTTAATTGGGTCGGTTTTTATTGCTGTAGCTCATTGGTTTAATTACCAACAATGCCTTAAACAAAATGACGATAACTGCCCGTGTTCAAGCGCTGAAACTGATCAGGCAGCTTAGCGTTATCAGTGCTACAAACAGCTAACATGTAGCACTGCCTTTCAATATTTAACTTTGTTTTTTAATAGCCTAAAGCTAAAAGTGAGTTAAAGTAGTCATTCAATATCGATTATTACGCTTGGCTTAGGTTAATTAATATAAATGAATACTGCTTTAAAATCCCTGCTGCTACTTTGCGCTTTAGTGTGTTTAAAATTAAGCGCAAATACTCCGTACCAAATCCCTAGAAGTAGTGTTATTGAGTTAACTGAGCCTGCTACTAAACGGGTATACCCTGTTTTTATTCAGCTCCCTAAGTCATATAAAAAGCAGCCTGAAAAAATATATCCAGTTATTTATTTAACCGATGCACCGTATACGTTTCCTATTGTGGCGGGTGCTACACGGTTTCCTATGAATAGCGGCAATATGCAAGAGGCTATTATTGTGGCGATTAGCTACGAAAAAGGATCTAGAGGGTCTAATAGTCGAATTAGAGACTACACCCCAAATAAGGCTCAAAGCTGGAAAAAGCAAACCGGTAACGCTCAAAATCATGCGCTGTTTTTAAAAAATACTGTGCTGCCATTTATACAAAGTAACTACCGAGCAAGTAGCACACAAAAAACCTATATAGGTAATTCTTTAGGCGGGTTATTTGGTGCCACTATTTTATTTACGATGCCCGATTTATTTAACAATTATATAATTGGCAGCCCATCGGTTTGGTTTAACAGCAATGCAGTATTAGCGCTACAAGCACATAAGCCTAAAGTGCCAACAAAGGTTTATATATCGGTAGGGGCAAAGGAAACGCCAAGCTTTGGTGAAGGGCAAAATATGGTGGCAGGGGCAAAGCTATTAACGCAAAAAATTAATGCACTTAGCAGTGACAATATTGAATTAAAAAGCGTTGTTATTGAAGGGGCGAGCCATGCAACCGCATTTCCTACTACAGCAATACAAGGGCTTGATTGGGTGTTGGGAATGACACCAATCGACTTAAATATTTAATCATTCTAGCGTGCTAAATAGAGCGCTAACAGCGTTATAAATTTCTCATGTAGAACAGCTACATGTCGATATTTATGCCTTGTTATCACGCTATTTATCTGTCGCTATAAATGCCTAATAACTTAACACGATTGGTGTAGCCAATAAGCCCTAAAAGGCATTAAAAGCTTAGGCGCTTTCAAGTTCCTTTTTCCAGTTTACCAGCACTTCAATAAACTCAGGGCCTATACCACAGCAGCCACCAATAATGCTTGCGCCCTGGCTGTGCCATTTTTTAGCAAAGTCTAGATATTCTGAAGGTGAAATATCGCGATACGCTTGTGAGCCTTCGTTGGCTTTGTAATCGCGTGCTATAGGTGTAAAGCCATTAGCAAACGCCCCTAAAACAACACTTTTATTTTGCTTGGCTAATACTGCGTTGGTATCGCTAAAGGCTTGCTCTATAACTTCAGGTATTGAACAGTTAAAGAAAATACCAGCAACATTTTGTTGAAGCAAAGCCGTTACTGCGTCACTTACCAGCTCACCAGAGCGAAGTGTCGCTTGCTCGCTTATCACATCAGTTAAAGTAAATGCGTAATAACATGGCTTGTTTGAGCCTTTAAGGACGCTTGCCATAACGTGCGCCTCTTCAATGCTCGATATAGTTTCGCCAATCCATAAATTTACGTGCTCGTCTTGCGCTTTGTATAGCGTATCTAAAATAGTAAATGCGCGTTCGCTTTCAAATAGTTCAGGGCGGTAAGAGCCAAATGCTGGTGGTAATGAACCTGCTACTAATACATTTTGTTTAGCATTTTGAGCTACTTCTTTTGCAATAACGGCAGCTTGCTGTGCAAGGGCTGCGCCTTGAGCTTGATATAGCTCTTCACCTAAATGAAAGGGCACACAGGCGTAGCTGTTAGCTGTAATTATTTCAGCACCGGCATCTATAAAACCTTGATGAGCCTGCGTTACAAAATGCGGAGCTTCTATTAATGCTTGTGCACTCCACAGTGGCTGTGTAAACGGTGCGCCAATGCGCTTAAGTTCACGTCCCATGCCGCCATCTAAAATTGTTACCTTTTTCACTTATGGACTTCTATATGTCTAAATAATATGGCGCTATTCAAACATATTTTTTAAAAAATTATAATGAAACTTCATCAGGTTGAGCATGAATAAAGCTAAACCTATTAAATGAGTTATAAAAATGCACAAAAAAAGCGACTACCTAATAAGGTGTCGCTTTTTAGTAAGTATGATTAGCTTACTTATAAAAGGCTTCAACAGTGCCTTTTCTTGTAAGTAAAAGAGGTTGTCCGCGACGATCAAGCCCTTTTGGAGATGCAAACTTTATCCAACCTTCACTGATGCAGTATTCTTCAACATCAAAACGCTCTTTGCCGTTGAACGTGATACCAATATCGTGTTCAAAAACTTCTTCCACATGATGTGGGCTACGTGGGTTGATAGAAAGGCGATCTGGTAAAGCAGGTTTTGCGGTAGTGTCGTTCATGGTCATATTCTATATTGAATGAAGTATGCGCTATTGTAGGCAATACAACGCTTTCGCTCAAGAGAGATAGTAGTAAATGTGTTTAAAAATGTACTAATTAATGAGTTGTGTATACAAATGAGATTGCGCTTGGAAAATATTTACAGAGGAGGTTTTGAAGATATTCGACTAAATAATTATAAAGGTAAATATATTAGTGGGTTATCTCTAACCCACTAAATTGTTTAGCAATTAGATGCTAACAATGTTCTCGGCTTGTGGGCCTTTTTGACCTTGAGTAACAGTAAACTGTACACGTTGGCCTTCAGCTAAAGTTTTGAAACCGTCGCCAGAGATTGCGCTAAAATGTGCAAAAACGTCTGCGCCAGATTCTTGCTCGATAAAACCAAAACCTTTTGCTTCGTTAAACCATTTTACTGAACCAGTAGTTGTATTAGACATAATATGTATCCTAAAAAATTAATATAAGTGTGCCTGAAAAGAGGCGATTGAGCCGGAAAAAATAGTTAACTTGAGGATATCGCGTGGGATTATTACTAAAACAACGGGGTACTAACAAATAAAACAAAACTTCTTTCAAACTAGTATTCAAAATGGGTTATTGCTAACCCATTTTAACGAAAGCAATTAGATGCTAACGATGTTTTCAGCTTGTGGACCTTTTTGACCTTGTGTAACAGTAAATTGTACACGTTGGCCTTCAGCTAGAGTTTTGAAACCGTCGCCAGAGATTGCGCTGAAATGTGCGAAAACATCAGGACCAGATTCTTGCTCGATGAAACCAAAACCTTTTGCTTCGTTGAAAAATTTAACTGTACCAGTTGTAGTTGTAGACATAATAGTATCCTAAGGATTAATAAAAGTGCGCCTTAAATTAGGCAATTTAACAGGAAGAAAACATACATTTAACTGAGGATAACGCGAAGGATTATTACTAAAACAACGTGGTACTTACAAATAAATAGGGTTTTCTGTCAACCCGATGCGAGGCAGGATAACAGTAAATTAAAGTATATACCAAGCCCTATTGTAAATTTATTTTAGAGTAAGTACTTTATTTGTTTGTTGTTTTTTTAACTAATTAGTTATGATTAAGATGATATTTTATACTTTTAAAATAAAGGTAAGCTTTGTTTAATCAATACGTTAAGCCTGTTTTTGTGCGTAGTTTTAAAGTAGGCAGAACACAGCTTTTAATTGGTTAAAACATGACCTAATTACCTACTAATTTTTTTGAGATATACCCTAAATAATGTAATTCTTTAGCTCCAAATTACAAATCCAAGTATTAATAACGCAATCCAAAGTGTTTCAGCCACAATTAAAATAATGGGTTTCATACCTACTTCGGTTAGTTTTCCTAAATTAGTTTTCATACCTATGGCTGAAATAGCAGCAATTAAAAAGAACTGTGAAAGTTCGTTAGCGGTTTCAAGTACTATTGTAGGAACTGAAAAGCAGCTATTTATTACCATAAGTATTACAAAGCCAATTAAAAACCCAGGTACTTTAGGTAACTCTCCGTGTTTTTCTTTATTTGAGTGATTAATAACAACCATCATAATAAGTACAACGGGTAGTAGCATTGCAACACGTACTAGCTTAGTTAGAGTTGCTATATCGCCTGTCTCGGGTGATACCGAATAACCTGCACCCACTACCTGGGCTACATCATGTATTGTGCCACCTAAAAATACGCCTGCATTATGGGCGTCAAACTCAAGATAATTAACCACGATAGGGTAGAGGATCATAGCGATAGTCGACATAGCTGTTACGCCAATAACGGTTAATAGGGTATCGCGTTCTTTATGCTCGCTGTTTGGCATAATAGACGAGATAGCCAGCGCAGCAGACGCTCCACAAATAGCAACCGAGCCACCTGTTAGTGCACCAAAGCGTTTTTGTAAGCCAAATACGCGCGCTAGCACTACACCTAAAATAATAGTGGTAAATATGGCGCCCGCTAACATAAGTGCTGTTTGCCAACCCAGTGTTACTAAATCTCCCAGCGCTATGCGTGTGCCTAGCAGTACTATACCTACACGCAAAACCGTGGTGCCGGTAAAATCGATACCTTTGGCGCAAGGGCTATCGCTTTGATACAAAAATGAGACTGCCATACCCAGTAACAAAGCAAACAACATGGCTGGCGCGCCGTAATGCTCACTCAAAAATAAGGCGGCAAGGCCAGTCATTGCAGTAATGCTGGCACCTTGCCATAAAGGTGATATTTTACAGCTTAATTTACTGCTTAAGCGCTGCATTACGCTTTAGCTGCGGTAAGTGCTACTAATACTTGGCGCTTACGTTCACCTGTAAAAGGGCGACGACCATGCATAGCCATTTCGTTATCAACTAAAGCAACGTCACCGTCTTGCCATGCAAGATCAAAGGTAAATACTTTAGAAAGCTCAACAATTTTATCAAGTCCTGCTTTGGGTATTGCACTACCATCGCCAAAAGTAATGGCGATTGATGGGTTTTCGCGTACACCTTTCCAGCCCATGTAAGCGGCAATCAGTTGGTTATAAAAAACCTGTACGTTATTTTCAAGAGTTACTACCGCAGGCAGTACCGGTGTAACGGCTTTTAGTGAGCCGTCTTCAAGCCATTCCCACTCGTAACCAAGTTCGGTTAATTTATTATGTGCTTCGTCTTTGGTTTCTACACTTAGCGTACTTTTCCAGCTTCGGCCTTGGCCTGATGTTGCGTCGTCAGCGGCTGGCATATAGGTGGTATATTTTAGGCCTTTGTGTTCAAAATCATGGGCAAGTTTACTGTCGTATTCTTTTAATGCGCTAAATAACTTATCTGATCGGCAAAGAGGTGTTGCACCACCTTCTTCTGCGGCCGATTTACAAAAGAAGAATAACTTACTTGGCGAAATAGGCGTTTGCGCCATTTCGTGATGTAAGTATATTTCTACATCTTTTGGCGCTTCGTTGGCTGTAAATACACGCTCGGTAAAATTAATACGTACCGCGTTAGACAGTGACTCTTTATAAGTAAAATTGTCGTAATCAAACCCTGCTGAAAAAGTATCAAAGGTTTCGGCGCTATTTACCGGGAAGCCACGAAACAGCACAGCACCTGAGCTGCGAAGCTTTGTAGCCAGTTCACTTTTATTCGCGCGAATGAAAGCTACCGCTTCTTCAACGGTGCTGGCGTTATTGTTATTAACCACAATGCACGGAAAAACCGAATCATCGAATGTTAATTGAGTTGGCACTGAGGCGTAGTTAATTTCGGTAGCTGACATTGTATGTTCCTAATCGTAAATTGGGTGAAAACGGTTAAAGGCAGCTTCACAAAAGTGCCCAGGGTCGTTAAATCGGCGATTACTGTTAAGCGCAGAAATTTGCGCCATTTCTTGCTCTGTTAATTCAAAATCAAACAGTGCGAGGTTTTCTTTCATGCGTGCAAGTTTTGAAGTTTTTGGAATAATGGCTGTGCCGCGTTGCACGCCCCAGCGAAGAACTACTTGTGCTGGCGTTTTGCCATGATTGTGTGCAGCCGCTTTAACAACGCTTTGCTCAAGAACTGATTCAGTTTTATCAGCCATTTCTAGCTCAAGGTATGAAAGCGCACCCAGTGGTGAAAACGCAGTAACCGGAATATCGTACTGCTTAGCTAATCTTACTAATCGCTCTTGCGTTAAATAAGGGTGCGACTCAATTTGCAACATAGCGGGTTTGATATTTGCGTAGGTCATTAAATCGTGAAGCAGCGCGCTTGAGTAATTACATACTCCAATGCGTTTAGCTTTGTTGTTATGTACTTGCTCTTCCATTGCTTGCCACGTTAAATATAGCGGCACTTTTGCCAGCTCCATTTGTGGATTTTGCGCGTCTGGGTCAACAAACCACTCTGGTGGATAGCGGGTTTCTATTGGCACAAATGTTTGCGCAATCGGAAAATGAATTAGGTATAAGTCTAGGTAATCTAGCTTTAAATCACTCAGTGTTTTATCAATCGCGAGGCCAACATGCTCTGGTGCATGAAAGGTATTCCACAGTTTTGATGTTACCCATAATTCTTCGCGAGTACATAAACCATCGTTTATTGCTTGGGCTATGCCATCGCCTACTTGTTCTTCGTTACCGTAGTCTGATGCGCAATCAAGATGGCGGTAACCTGCCTTAATGGCTTGGTATACCGTTTGCGCACAATCTTCTTGTGCTACTTTCCATAAACCGAACCCTACTGGAGGGATATTATTTAATGAACTCATTGGGAATTCCTGTTAAAAATGCATAATGACTTGGGTCTTGTATAAGACATAAGTTATTATACGAATCAAACAGTGTCAATACTGTGTTAACAGCAAAGCAGTAAATGGGTGGGTTAAAAAACCTACAGGCAGCAAAAAGGCAGCGTTTGCTGCCTTTAAAAAATATTTAATTATTATGCGCTAAAGTGGGTTTTTAGCACTAAACACGCTTTTAATTAATCAAGTTCAATTTGATAGTGGTAATGATCGCTACGGCATTTGCTTTGGCGGTATTCAATACGTTTACCTTCGATTGATTCGGTAATGCGTGATACCAACAGCAGTGGATCGCCAGCTTTTATAGCAAGCATTTTGGCATCATCCATTGTAGCAAGTACGGCCTTAATACTGTCTTGGGTTTTGTGTACAGTTTGGTTAAATTTGGTCTGATAGTAATGGTACAATGTATGCGGAATATCACTGCTTTGATGTATATCAGGAAAGTAGCTTTGCGGTAGGTATATAGTTTCGCTCATGCAAAATTCGTTATTAAGAATGCGCCTACGAACAAGCTTGGTAACTTTGTCTTTTTTATTGAGTTGTAACGCTTCTATTACTTCAGCGGGCGCTGCACAAAGCTCAACCGATAGCAGTTCAGCCTTTGGCAAATCGGCACCTTTACCGTCGGCTTGTAACGGAAAAAACCTAAATAAGGCATCTTGCGCAGTATGCTCTGATACAAACGTACCAACGCCTTGGCGACGAGTCACTATTTTATTGTCGGTTAATAAATTAAGTGCTTTACGAACCGTACCTTGGCTTACGTTAAATTCTTCAGCAAGGCGAAATTCGCTTGGTAGTGCTTCGCCAGGTACCCAACGTCTTTCAACAATGAGCTGTTTAATATAATCAGCCACTTGTAAGTAAAGTGGTTGAAAAGCCAAGCTTGGGCCACTTAATTTGTGATCAAACATAGAGTTACTCATTATTATTTACCATTAAATTTAATCCACCTGTAGTTATAGCATAGGTGAAACCTTTTACGCATATTTGCGCTAGCTCAATTAAACGTGAACTACTGCTGTAGTGTTTAATAGGCGCAGAATATACATTATGCCTAAAAACAAATCGTTACACTACAATAGCTCACCCTTAGGGAATTAAAAGTGCTCAGTATATCTTTTGAACTCATTTTGCTTATGGCGCTGTGCCTAAGCCTTGCCACTGTAATGCAAACTCTTAGCGGGTTTGGCTTTGGGTTGCTGGTGGTTGCAAGCTTTACGTTGCTTGATGTATTACCACTTACGGCAACTACATTTTTAGTGAGTTTGCTGGGGTTAGTTAATTCAACAACCGTGGTCGTTAAAAACCGCAGTTCGGTAAAAGTACCCGAGCTAAAACTTATGTTGTATACCGGTATTCCACTAATGCTGTTAGGTTTTGTGCTACTTGAGTATATGTCGTCGCATTTAACACACTATTTAAATTTTGCTTTAGGTGTAAGCATTTTGCTTTGCTGCGCTTTAATGCTGATTGGCCGCGAGCGTGCAAATAAACAAAGTCGTCCTCGTTCATTTTTAATAGCCGGTGGAGTAAGTGGGTTACTTGGTGGGTTGTTTTCAACCTCAGGGCCGCCGCTTGTGTTTCAGTGTTATAAGCAAAGTTGGTCTATTGAAGCTATTCGCAGTACGTTATTAGCGGTATTTACTATCGGCGGGTTAGTACGTGTAGGTATCGCCTTATTTGGTACTTTGCCGGGGCTCGACATTATGTTTTTAATTGCAGCGGCTATTCCCTTAGTGTTGTTAGTTACGCATTTTGCTCGTAAATTAACGCCTTACGTTGACGCTAAATGGATACGCATTATAGCTATTACGTTACTAGGACTGAGCGGCGTATCGCTGGTGGCTACATCGGCACCTGGCATTTTTTAAAAATTGCGATGTAAATAATTCATCTTGAGTTTATTTACGTTGACATGGGGATTACAATTATTTAACTTGTGTCTTATACAAGACTAATAATTGGTTAAGGAACTCCCATGAATGCATTTGAATTACGTGAGCCAGACTGGAACGCAATAGAGCCAGCACGCTTAACCGCACAGCCAAAGTTACAAGGTAATGTGTTGGTTTTGCCCACTCAGTTTGGTGATATTAGCGTAACGATAAGCCAGTTTGGTTTACGTTTAAATGCAGGCACCACGCATGACGAGCAGTTTAGAATATTAACCACAACCCCATCAGAATACCCCCTCACACTTAGCAAAAACAATAATGATTACAGTGTAAGTGGTGGCGAATATCGCCTAGAGTTTTACTGCGACCCTTTTCATTTCAAACTTTATAAAAACGATGAGCTAGTGCAGCAATCAGCAACCGATGGCCACTTTGTACGCCAGCATCGTTTACCGCCACTGGCTAAAACTGATAACGGCTGGATATTAAGCTTAGAGCTTAACTACGATGAGGCCGTGTATGGTCTTGGCGAAAAATGGGGAAAGCTTGATAAACGCGGCCAGCTTATTCGTTCATACAACCACGATGCGCTAGGCGTTAACGCCGAAAAGTCTTATAAAAACACCCCGTATGCATGGAGCCCAGAAGGCTGGAATTTATTTGTACATACAGCCGCGCCTGTTACCCATGGTGTAGGTTATGCATTATGGTCGCAACGCGCATATGTATGTTTAGTTGAAGATGAGGCGCTAGATGTATTTTTATATCAAGAACAAACACCAGCCCAAAGCATCAACCGTTACTGCGAGCTAACAGGTTTTGCACCGGTACCACCGCAGTGGAGCTTTGGTGTTATTTTATCAAAAGCGTATTACAAAGATGCTCACGAATTACTTAGTGTTGCCCGCGAAGTACGCGCTAAAAATATGCCGTGCGATGTAATTACTCTTGATGGCCGTGCATGGCAAGACACCGATACTCGTTTTGCCTTTGAATGGGACCCAGCACGCTACGCAGACCCAAAACCGGTGCTTGATGAACTAAAAGCGATGGATTTTAAAATTTGTGTGTGGGAATACCCGATGATCTCGGTAAATAACCCATTATTTGCTAAAGCGGCCGAAAACGGTTGGCTAATAAAAGACAAACGCACAGGTAAAGCGTATCAATACGAGTGGGATTTAAGCCCATTTGGCGAAGTACTTACGCCACTACCTGAGTCGGGTATTTTAGATTTTACGCACCCCGACGCTTACGAATACTGGCTCGAATCGCACAAGCCATTGTTTGAGCTTGGCGTAGATATGATAAAAGCAGACTTTGGCGAACAGCTAGAAGACGAAAACATGGTATCGCACAGTGGCGACAGCGGCATAAGATTACACAACGTTTACAGCATGTTGTATAACCGCTGCGTTTTTGAGGCCGCCGAAAAATACTGTAAAACAGGGCCATTTTTGTTTAGCCGTTCAGCATGGACTGGCAGCCAACGTTTTCCTGCACAATGGGGCGGCGACCCACAGGCCGATTGGCAGGGTTTAGCGGCAAGCATTCGTGGCAGTTTAGCGTGGGGTATGTCGGGTGGGCCATTTTTTGCAACCGACATTGGTGGTTTTTACAAAGACACCCGCGATGCAGAGCTTTATGTACGCTGGGCGCAAGCGTCGGTATTTAGTGCGCATATGCGCTTACATGGTATTGGTCCTCGCGAACCTTGGTCTTACACAGAGCAAGCAAGTGATGCGGTATTTGCAGCGCTTAAATTACGCTACCAGTTAATTCCGTACTTACAAACATGTGCCATACAAGCACAGCAAACTGGCTTGCCAATTCAGCGTGCAATGGTTTTAGCATTTCCTGATGATGTGCTAGCGCATAGTTTTGATCAGCAATTTATGTGCGGTGAAAAATTGTTAGTAGTGCCGTGTGTCGTACCAAACGGTAAAGTGAAGTTTTATTTACCACAAGGCAACTGGATTCGCTTTCCTGATAAACAATCTTACGAAGGTGGTAAGTACTACGAGCACAAACTCGCACTTGAAGAAATGGCAGTATTTGTACGCGAAGGCGACAGCCTAATGCTTGGCCCAGAGGTTCAACACACAGAACAAGACATGAGCCAATTAACAGCATGGCCTAAATAAATCTCGGCTTAATAAAAAACACACTACACACATACAACACACAATAATAAAGATATTAGCTTACTTTTTACCGAGTAAAGTAAGCTAAAAGGGGCGCAAGATGGAAGGTATGAACATTACCATGACACTGCTATCGTGCTTGGCGTTTATGGCGCTGGTGGGATATATCTCGTACCAAAAAACCAAAGGAGAAGTTAACACCCAAGATGGCTACTTTTTAGCGGGTCGTGGGTTAACGGGTACGTTTATAGCAGGGTCGATGATCCTCACAAATTTATCAGCAGAGCAACTAATTGGCCTTAATGGCTCAGCCTATGGTTACAACCTAAGCTCAATGGCTTGGGAAGTAACCGCAGGAGTATCAACCATCATTATGGCGTTGATCTTTTTGCCTCGTTATTTAGCGGGTGCGTTTTCTACCTTGCCTGAATTTTTACGAGATCGTTTTGACGATACCGTACGACGCATGACGGTGATCTTATTTATGGTAGGGTATTGTTTTATAACGATCCCTTCGGTTTTGTACTCAGGATCAATAGCCGTACTTAGGCTGTTTGATGTTCCTACCTTATTAAATATGAGTTACGAAGCAAGCCTGATTGTGACCATTATTACAGTGGGCTCAGTTGGCGCTATATACGCTGTTTTTGGCGGTTTAAAGGCGGTTGCGGTATCAGATACCATTAACGGTGTTGGGTTATTAATTATTGGTATTCTAGTGCCCACACTGGGTTTGATAGCACTGGGCGACGGTAGTTTTTCAGAAGGGTTAAGCACCCTTGTAAACACCGATACAGAAAAACTCAACGCTATTGGTAGCGAAGATGATCCCGTGCCATTTGGCACTATTTTTACAGGTATGATCCTCGCTAATTTGTTTTATTGGGGTACTAATCAGTACGTGATCCAGCGTACGCTGGGCGCTAAAAACTTAGTAGAAGGGCAAAAAGGCGTGTTGTTTTCAGGGTACTTTAAAGTGTTAGTACCGTTTATGATGATGATCCCAGGCGTTATTGCTTACCATCTTTATAAACACGAAAGCCTACCCACTATCGATTTAGCTTACCCACATTTAGTGAAAGAAGTGCTTCCACAGTATTTATCTGGGTTCTTTTTGGCCGTATTGCTAGGTGCTGTATTTAGCTCATTTAATTCACTGCTCAATAGCGCGGCAACCTTGTTTTGCTTAGACGTTTATAAGCCAATGAAAAAAAATAAGGTAACAGACAGCCAACTTATAAAAGTAGCCAAAATTACTAGTATTGTTATTGCCATATTGTCGTTTATAACTGCGCCATTATTGATGTTCGCACCTGAAGGTTTATGGCACATAATTCGTGTGTTTACAGGCTTTTACAACATTCCGGTCATCACAATTGTATTGGTAGGTTTGTTTACTCGAAAAGTGCCTGCACTGGGCGCTAAAGTCGCGATTATATTCCATATTATTGCCTACACCTTGCTTAAATTTGTATGGGATGTAGACATTAACTTTATTCATATTTACGCCATTTTGTTCTTAATTGAATTGGTGATAATGCTGGGTATTGGTTACTACAAACCACTTAAAACACCATGGCAATTTACACGCAAAGCTGAGGTAGACCTTAACCCTTGGAAATACGCATTACCTTGCGCAATTGTATTAGTAAGCTTGATTGTTAGCTTATATATATTATTTTCGCCACTCGGATTGGTTGGTGGAACCAGTGTGTACTTTGTACCAAGTTTAGCTGCTGTATGGTCTACAGCCTTAGTGCTTAGCTGGTGGAGTGTACGTCGTTGGCAGGTTAGTTACGAAAATAGCTTAGCGCGTATTGGTGCTAAAAACGCCGCATAACCTGCGGCTATATTCTGTATACCAAACTTAAATCACATTTAATTCACATAATGTTTGCATTAGTAAGATAGTTTGTTTAAATTTAAAGCTCTTATATAAGATATAAGAGCTTTAAGGAAAGTATCACACACTGACACCGCTTTATTAGCAACACACACAATTGCTAGCGCGGTACCACACAGCACACACGCACAATATGGAGAATGACATGAGAGCTAAAAAGTCCGTCTTAAGCTTGGCAGTCACGTTAGCAATGACAACCGGTTTAGCGCTTAGCGCGCAGGTACATGCGCAGCAAGAGCAAACCGAACAAGAACAACAAAAAACAGAAACAGCTAAAAACGATACGTTTGAAAAAATAGTCGTTACTTCACAAAAAAGAACGCAAAGTTTAAACGAAGTACCTGTTGCGGTATCGGTACTTAATAGCGATCAAATTAATTCAGCTTTTGCTAATAACATGGAAGGCTTACAGTCACTTGTCCCTTCAGTTAGCTTTAGAAAAGGCACCACAACCCGTAACTCAGCGCTAACAGTGCGTGGTATTGGTACTATTTCATTTAGTATTGCTGCCGAGCCAAGTGTAGCAACTGTTGTTGATGGCGTGGTGCTTGGGCGCTCGGGTCAAGCATTTGCCGATTTATACGACGTAGACCGCATTGAAGTATTACGCGGGCCACAAGGTACATTGTTTGGTAAAAACGCCTCAGCAGGTGTGGTAAACATAACAACAAAAGATCCCTCGTACGACACAACAGGCAGCGTAGAAACCTCGTTTTATCAAGATAACGAATACCGTTTTAAAGGCGTTATAAGCGGCGGTTTAACCGACGACCTAGCGGCAAGCCTAACGGTATTTAAAGGTAAATTTGACGGTTACATTGATAACGTTTACAACAACGAAAAAGTAAACGGTTACGACCGTGAAGGTGCACGTGCTGTATTTAAATACGAGCCAGAGGATGACTTAAGCGTAAAATTTATTGCTGAATTTTATAACGCAGATGACGACTGTTGTGCCGACTTAGAAGCACTACCAAGTGGCCGTAATCCAGATTCAAAATCAGTACCAAACAGTAACGGTATTGTTGATGGCGTAGCCGATATTGATTTAGACCAACGCAGCGTTGATCACGATTACGAGTCGCGCACAATTGACGAACATAGCGCGTTTTCGGTACAGGTTGATAAAACAATTGGCGACTATACATATACTTCAATTACTGCACAGCGTTCGTGGGATAACACAGAGTACCGTGAAGGCGACTTTACCTCTATTGCTGGCGACAGCAGCGAGCCGGTATTTGACGCGCCGTTTCAATTACACGATTTAGGTGCACAGCAATGGGATCAGTTTTCGCAAGAATTTAGAGTTACATCAAACCTAGCTGGGCCATTTAACTATGTTGCTGGCTTATTTTATTGGAACATGGATTCACAACGTAACTTTACTCGCGATGCTAGTTGTCAAAATAATGGTGGCCAGCTTGATAGCGCAATGGCTTTTTACGCGCAAAATAACTTATCGGGCGCTGAGCTTGATACAGCGCTTGCTGATTTAGAAGGTTACACACAAGGCCTAGGTGTTAGCTGTAACGCAAACGATATTGTATCGGCCACTGCTTTTATGAGCACAGAATTTAATAACTGGGCCGCTTTTGCCGATGGTACTTACGATTTATCTGAAGATTTACGCGTATTATTTGGTATTCGTTACACCGACGATGAAGTGTCGTACACGCATCGCCGTGTAAGTAATGATGTGTATGGCCGCACCGGTGTAGGCGTGCGCCCAGCAACACTAAATACAGATGATGAAGGCAAAGCCGAAGAAACCAACGTATCGGGTCGTTTAGGTATGCAATACGATTTAGGCGATGGTCAAATGGTATACGGTACTTACTCGCAAGGTTACAAAGGCCCTGGTTTTAATATTTATTATAACTTTAACCCAGACACCGATAGTCGCGAAATAGCACCTGAAGAGTCTGACGCTTATGAAATAGGCTACAAATACGCAAGCCGCGAATTTGTATTTAACATGGCGCTTTTCAGAACCGAAATTGAAGGCTTTCAAGCTAACAACTTTGACTGTTCAGACGGCACTTGTATTACGCGCTTAACCAATGCGGGTGATGTAAGTACACAAGGTGTTGAAGTTGACTTTATGTGGGCTGCAACAGAGTCGCTAACGCTTACCGGTGGTGTTGCTTATATTAAAGCTGAAATTGACGAGTTTAATTGTCCGGCAGAGGTAGCCGCAGGTTCATGTACTGACCGCTCAGGTTTAGATGTACCATTTTCGCCAGATCTTAAATATTCACTAACGGCTGATTACTTTATTGAAACCGACCATGGTTTCAACGTACACATAAACGGCTCTTACATTTACACCGATGAGCAATACTCAGACCTACCAGACAACGTAGGCGAATTTAATCCAGCTGCTTTACTACCAGATTACGGTATTTTAAACGCAAGTGTGGGTTTATCGTTTAAAGATGACGCGTTTAGAGTGTCGCTTATTGCTAAAAACTTAACCGATGAAAGCTACGTAACTACCTACAGTGGCGATAACTTCCGTTACCAAATACCACGTGATGCAGAGCGCTACTTTGGGGTATCGTTTAAAGCACGTTTTTAATATTTAAATAATTCTCTTAATAATTTCCCTACAAGCGCAACGTTTTACACGTTGCGCTTTTTTGTGACTTATCTTTGTAATAGTTTAGTCATTTTACTTTCATTAAAATTACCTTTATCAGTCACATCTGTTTTCTATAGTGCAGCGGTTGATCTTTTTTGTGTTTACACATTTCAAAAAATAACCACTAAACAATGGGAATTACGGATGAAAATTAAAAAAGTCGCTGCGGCAATCGCGCTAACATTTGCGTTTAGCGCAGTTAGCCATGCTGATGTACTACCGCAAAGCCAAAAAGACAGCAGCTGGTATAGCGCTGCGCAAACTAAACTAACAACAAAAACAGCACAAGCGCAGGCTACACAAGCCACTAAAGCTAAAAACGTCATTTTATTTGTGGGCGATGGCATGGGTATTTCTACACTTACCGCCGCGCGCATTTTACAAGGGCAGCGTAATAACCAATCTGGCGAAGAAGGTTATTTAAGCTTTGAAGAGTTCCCATACTCTGCACAAGTTAAAACGTATAACGTAGATGCTCAAACTCCCGACTCAGCAGGCACGATGACGGCTATTATTTCGGGTGTAAAAACCGATGTGGGCGTTATTGGTGTAGACGAAGATATTGAACGCGGTGTGTGTTCAACAGTGGCAGGTAACGAGCTAATTACCGCAACCGAATTGGCTGAAATTAAAGGGCTATCTACTGGTATTATTTCTACAGCACGTATTACTCATGCAACTCCTGCTGCCACGTATGCTAAATCGGCTGACCGTAACTGGGAAGACGTATCAGATATGCCAGAAGATGCCGTAACGGGTGGCTGTGAAGACATTGCATCGCAACTGGTTAACTTTGAAAAAAACCTAGAAGCACGATTTGTAGGGACCGACGTAGACGGTCTTGATTTTGTAATGGGTGGCGGTCGCCGTCACTTTTTACCAAAAGACGAAACAGCTAACTCAACAGACGCAGTAAGCGCTATAGAAGGCGATCGTACTGACGAGCGCAACCTAGTGACTGAGTGGCAAACACAATACCCAGATGCTACGTACGTAATGGATCAAACAGGCTTTGATGCAATAGCAGACGACGCCACTAAAGTATTTGGTTTATTTAACGAATCCCACATGCAATACGAAGCTGACCGCGCAAATGATGTAGCGGGCGAGCCTTCACTTACCGATATGACCACTAAAGCAATTGAAGTGCTTGGTAAAAACGATAATGGATTTTTCTTAACGGTTGAGTCGGGTCGAATTGACCACGCGCATCACGCGGGTAATGCATACAACGCGCTTAACGACACCATTGAGTTTGCTAAAGCCGTGCAAGCAGCGGTAGATAACACCAACCCAGAAGAAACCCTTATTTTAGTAACCGCCGATCACAGCCATGTATTTACCATTGCTGGCTACCCTAAGCGTGGTAATCCAATTTTAGGTCAAGTAGTTGCAGTAGGCGAAACAACACCAAGCTTAGCCGCCGACGATATGCCGTACACCACAGTCGGTTACGCAAATGGCTTAGGTTTTAGAAATCTAGGCGACGAGACTGATGCTGATGCAAGCTACACAAGTGCTGCTGTAGCAGGGCGTGTTGAGCTAAATGGCGTTGATACAACAACCCCAGGTTTTCACCAAGAAGCAACTGTACCAATGGGTTCAGAAACACACGCAGGTGAAGACATATCTTTACATGCGAAAGGTCCTGGTGCTCAGCTAGCACAAGGCGTAATTGAACAAAACGTTGTATTTCATTTAATTAATCAAGCTCTTGAACTAACTCAGCAATAATGGCGGCTAACATGAACAAATTAACGGTACTTTCTTTGGCAGTAATGGTCGCGCTAGCAGGTTGCTCGAGTGACGATAACAAAAATGAAAACAATATTATCGCAGTAGATAACGTTATTGCAGTGGGCTCTGAGCAGTGTATTAACGGCGGTGTAGAGACGCAAGTAGGCGCAGATACCAATAATAACGACGTGCTAGATAGCGACGAAGTTAACTCAACTAATTTAGTGTGTAATGCACCTGCAACGTCGTTAACAAGTGAGCAGTTAGCCTCGCTCACTAGCAATACTTGGTTTAGTGAAGCACAAACAAAATTAGGTGCAGCACAAACAGCCAGTAGCAACATTGTTACTGAATCAGGCAAAGCTAAAAACGTAATTTTATTTGTGGGCGATGGTATGGGTATTTCTACCATAACCGCAGCACGTATTTTAGCGGGTCAGTTAGAGGGCGAAATGGGTGAAGATCACCAGTTAAGCTTTGAAACTATGCCTTTTTCGGGCTTTGTAAAAACATACAACGTAGATGCGCAAACGCCAGATTCGGCAGGCACTATGACTGCAATGGCATCGGGCGTTAAAACCGACGCAGGCGTTATTGGTATTGATGAAGCGGTTGAACGTGGTAATTGTGCATCAGGCAAAGGGCACGAACTTGTTACCTCGTTAGAGCTTGCTGAAATTGCAGGCAAAGCAACAGGGATTATTTCTACAGCGCGTATTACTCACGCAACACCAGCTGCAACGTATGCTAAATCGGCAGAGCGTAACTGGGAAGATATCTCCGATATGCCAGAAAGTGCTGCAACGTGTGAAGATATTGCATCGCAACTGGTTAACTTTGAAGCCAATCTAGAAGCACGCTTTAGTGGTGTTGATGTAGACGGTATTGACGTAGTAATGGGCGGCGGTCGTCGTCACTTTTTACCAAAAGATGCTGCGTTTAATTCAACCGATGCAGTAAGTGCTGTTGAAGGGGATCGTACAGATAACCGCGACTTAACCGCAGAGTGGAAAACGCAATATCCAAATGGCACGTACGTAATGGATCAAACCGGTTTTGATGCAATAAGTGACGACGCCACTAAAGTGTTTGGCTTATTTAATGAGTCCCACATGCAGTACGAAGCTGACCGCGCAAACGATGTAGCAGGCGAACCTTCGCTTTCACAAATGACCGAAAAAGCAATAAACGTACTTGATAACAACGAGCAAGGTTTTTTCTTAACGGTTGAGTCGGGTCGAATTGACCACGCGCATCATGCGGGTAATGCTTATAACGCGTTAAACGACACTATTGAGCTTGCCAAAGCCGTTAAAGTGGCGATGGAAAACACCAACCCAGAAGAAACATTAATAGTTGTAACTGCCGATCACAGCCATGTATTTACCATTGCTGGTTACCCTAAACGCGGTAACCCAATTTTAGGTAAAGTGGTTGCAGTAGGCGCTACTGAGCCAAGCTTAGCTGCCGACGATATGCCTTATACAACGGTTGGTTACACCAATGGTGGTGGCTTTAGAAACTTAGGTAGCGAGACAGATGCCGATGCAGGTTATGCCTTTGCACCTGTTACAGGGCGTGTTGATTTAACAGATGTTGATACAACAACACCTGGTTTTCATCAAGAAGCACTTGTACCAATGGGCTCTGAAACACATGCCGGTGAAGACGTAGGCGTTTATGCAATGGGACCAGGTGCACACTTGGTAACAGGCACAAACGAGCAAAGCTTTTTATTCCATGTAATGGACTTTGCCGCTGACTTTGTAAAAGCAGCAGACGAAAAACTAGCGCAATAAATACCGCCTAGTTATAAATTTAGTTAAATATATCTAAATAAAAAACCCCGCATACTTTGCGGGGTTTTTGTCATTAAACTGACATTTATAATCGTTATGTTATTGCCATAAACTTGAAATATAAATAAGAGATAGCTAAATGAAAAAAGCGTTATTAATAATTGCCACGCTTGTAAGTACAAGTAGCTTTGCCTCACAATGTGATATTGATGCCAAGCGTTTAAAAGCGGATTATAAAATTACCAACAGCCATAAAGCGCAGCAAAGTAGCGAGTCACTTACCCTTTGGCGAAACAATCAGCAAGTAGCGCATCAAAGTGAAGTAATAACCGAGCTTTGGCAGCACTTAGCCAATAATCAAATACGCCCAATACGTTACTTTAATGCCCAGCAACGCGGTATAGAATACCAACCATCTGAGGTACGCGGCGTACAAAATTGGAGTGCTAAAAGTCAGCTGGTGGATAACCACTTAATCGAAAAAATGACCTTAGTGAGCACACAAGGCAAAGGCTGTGATGAAGTAAAAAACTATACACTGAGCGAAAATGGCAACGACTTTAACCTTGCCTTTATTACGCATTCAAAATTAGTTAAAACATTTAGTATTAGTAATAAAAAAGGTCAAACAAGTACATTGCTAAGCCTTAATAATGTAAGCACTGATGTGCCATTAATTAGTGCTCAATTTGCACAGTGGGATCGCTTTCAAACCACCGATTACGCCGACATTGGCGATAACGAAGGCGACCCATTTTTGGCTAAAATGATAAACCTTGGTTTTATAGAACACAGCGCAACAGGTTTTTACAACCAGCAGGGCGAGGCTATTCAAGGCGGGCATCACCACTAGGTCTTAGCGTTTTTAAATGTAGTAGCTCATAGCTAAAAATAATAGGTGGCTATGAGCTACAAGCCAATATTCAATAAGCCATTCCCACCCAAATAACCCAATCACGCAGGCTTCTTCTTACTTTGAAGTAACTCTTCATTACCAGCATATTTATAGTTGGTAATAATTTACACTATTTGATATTAATAGAAGTTCTCATCATAGGGACATTGATACGATAAAATTAGGAAAAATGTCCATTGGTAATATATCAACTAACATCGTGATCATTGGGGCTACAATGAAGCAAGCGGATCAAATTATAGAGCTATTACAAGACACATCATTCCCTCAGGTTGTATTACTTGATGGAGCATGGGGGAGTGGTAAAACACACTTTATTAAGCACTATTTAAGAGCAAAAATTGAAGAGCTATTTGGTCAAAAAGTCTATTTTTTCTCTCTTTATGGTATTTCAAGTATCGATGACTTTAGAGATAAAATCATCTCATTATCGCTGACTGACAAAGAAGAGGCTTCTGTATTCGCAAAGTATTTCTCTAAAGCCATTGATGGAGCAGCACAGAACCTTGGGGAAAGAGGGATTGGTGCTGTGTTAAGTGGGGCTGCTGGAGCATATAAATACAAACTATATGGTGAGCTTGATGATTGTATATTGATTTTAGATGATTTGGAGCGTGTTGCTGATGAAAAGCTAATTAAAAATATTTTAGGTGAGAGTTTAAGTTTAGCTGAGTCAAAAAATATAAAAGTAGTTGTTGTTGCAAATGAGGACAAACTTAATTGTAAAAACGATATTGAAAAAGTATTTGCGGATAAATATAAATTTAGCTTTACACATGAGGAGGTGGTTTCAATCCTTAAAGCAGAATATGAAAACCTTGATGATCAATTAGCTAACGAGCTTCTTTTAAATATTACTGCAATAAACTCTAAAAATATTAGAGTTTTAAAAAGAGCTTTATCAAAGTTTACACGTATTCAAAGAGAAGTATCTGAAATAAAAAATGTTGTGCTTGACCAAGCACTGTCGGGAATTTTAAGTGATATAGTAAGAATTTGTTGTGCGAAGTTTGAACATTCCTTCTCTAAAGAAAAAATTATCGATGCAATTGATTCGAGAGTTATAAGGCAAATAAAAAAAAGTAATGACGAAGCAGAAATTGAAGGTTATAAAAAATTAGATGCAATATTTGAAGGCGCGATTAATGGATCGAATCAGAAGTTATTAAGTTACTGTTGTGATGGGCTTTATGAATTCTCCAACTTAGAAGTTGAACTAAATTTACCAATGAGACAGACGCTCCTAGATGCTATGCAATCTATATGGGTTCAAAACCAATTATCAGAAAGTGATTTTAAACAGGGAGTTCAATTACTAGAAGAGTACATCTTCTCTAAAAATGATATAGATATTTACAAGTGGTTTAGCACTTGTGATATATACATATATATGCAGACTAACAAAGTGATCGAATCGACAACGTATACGAAAGCTACCCTGTTAAGATTATGTGATGATATTGACGTTAATCAATTTAAAATTACAGCAGTAGAGGATGATTTTGATCAAAGAAGCCGTATTAGTTTTTACAATGAAGAGGTTGATAAAAGATTTAACTTGAAGAAAGCAGAGTTAGAAACTTTAAAGGCTAGTAATAAAAACTCGGAATTTTCTCAAAAATTTCAAGCATCATGGGCTAGTGTAAAAAATGAAGCTCACCAAAATTTGATGCACACGCCATTTTTTCAAAATCTTAATGTAAATATTGTCAAAGCAGCTCTTCAGACTTGGTCTAACGAGGAGGTTTTTCAGTTCGTAAGATTCATTAATGAGAGATACCGCTTTAGTAATATTGACGATTTTTTTCAGCCAGAATTAGAAGCTTTAAAAACAATATCTTCAATGGTGGGCTCTTTATTAAAAGAGATTGGTTTTGGACTAAAAGTAGCTAGTCTGAGTGAGCTTCATGAAAAGTTACTTGAAGCTCACTCTAAAATGGAACTGAATATTTCAAAAAAAGAGCAAATAGCTGGACAGTGAACTATTCAATCAGATGAACAATAATCGTCTTTTTCTACTACTAGATTATTTTATTCGTTATTGCCTCTCAACGAGGCAATATCATAGTTTACTAATCACCTAAACTACTCCAAATGAGCATCATCAGGCTTTTTGGGTCTATCAGCTAGCTCTGTTAGGCCATCTTCGCAATCGCCGCTGTCGCAGGTATTTAAATCGCTTTGTGCTTGTTTATCTTGTTGCAGCACTTGTTTTAAATCTTCCATGCGTTGGCGAACTGCTACGCCGTAGCTGGCGTCGTCGCCCCACAGCTCGGCAAGTTGCACAACCGCAGCGCGGTCGTGGTCTCTAAACAGCTTACCAGCACGCTCTGCATCTTGTTTAGTGTTACCTAATAGCTCGAGTGCTTCTACGGCAAGGTTAATAGCTGAGTCGACTGTTTCGCGGTTAAACGCATCTACTTTTAAATTAAGTAACTGATACGCATGGCGGCGGTCGATTGCGCGAGCAACTATTTTAAGCTGCGGGTAGTTTTTATGCGCGAGCTTAATTATCTCAATGGTTTTATCGGGGTTATCAATTGCAATTACCAGCATTTGCGCTGTGTGCGCGCCTGCGGCTTCAAGGAGTTCTTGGCGTGCGGCATCGCCATAAAATACGGTGTTACCAAAACGGCGTAGTAATTCTATTTGGCTAGGGCTGTGATCAAGTACGGTAATTTCGTAGCCTTGCGCGTGCAGTAAACGCCCCATAATTTGCCCAAAACGTCCGTAGCCCGCAATAATTACGTGCTTAGCGGTGCTAATTTGCTCTGGCTTATCAAACTCAGGCAGAGCACTGCTGCTGCGTTTTTGTATTTGCTCATAAACCATAAGTAATAACGGCGCTATTAGCATTGATACCGCCACAACTAAGGTAACAAGGCTGGTTTGCTCGGGCGTTAAAATACTTAAGGTGGTGGTTACGCTTAAAAGTACAAAGGCAAACTCACCCCCTTGGGCAAGCGCTAAGGCAAATAATAACTGCTGTTTGCGGTTAATTTTAAAGGTAACGGCAAGGGCAAATAAAATGCAGGCTTTAACTACAATAAGTAAAACCACTAAGCCAATAACGGTACTAAACTCGTTAAATAGCAGTTCAAAGTTAATTGATGCGCCAACAGTTATAAAAAACAATCCTAACAGTAAGCCTTTAAAGGGCTCTATATCGGCTTCTAATTCGTGTCTAAATTCACTCTCGGCAAGTACAACGCCCGCTAAAAATGTGCCCAAAGCAGGCGATAAACCAATACTTTGCATAACCAGTGCAATAGCGACCACTAAAAACAGTGCAAAAATAGTAAATATTTCACGCATGTGTGTTTGGGCAATGTATCTAAATAACGGGGCCGATACATATTTACCGCCGGCAATAATAGCGGCAATAACCGCAACCGATACACATACTTGTTGCCATACAGGCCAGCTTGCAATAATTGAATCGCTGATTTCTTTTGTGCTAGTTTGCGGGGCAAATGCAAGCAGTGGCAATAGGGCTAAAATAGGAATAATTGCGATGTCTTGAAACAGCAATACCGAAAACGCGTTTTGTCCGGCTTCTTGCTTTAGCCAGCCTTTTTCTTCAAGGCTTTGCAGCACAATAGCCGTAGAGGAGAGCGCGAGCATTAAACCAATGGCGAGTGCGGTTTGCCAATGCATGGCAAAAAACCAATAACAAAATGCAAAAATTGCCGCTGCCGTTAACACAACTTGCAAGCCGCCAAGCCCTAAAATAGAGTGGCGTAATGTCCATAAACGCGAAGGTTGTAGTTCAAGACCAACTAAAAACAGCATCATTACTACGCCAAATTCAGCGAAGTGCATTACATCAGTTTGATCGCCCACAACACCCAGCGCATAAGGGCCAATGAGTATTCCGGCAATTAAATAACCTAATACTGAGCCAAGTCCGACTCGTTTAGCAATAGGCACAGCGACTATGGCTGCTGCTAAGTAAATTAAAGCAATTTCTAACACGCGTTTATCCTAATAACATCAAGGCTTTTAGAATGGCTTAGCTGCTTATAAAATACAATGGATTATATGGCTCAAAGTTGCTTATTTATCAGTAGCTATAACACTAATGGTTATAACTACTGGGCTAAAAATAGCACTTTGTGTTGAAGGGCTTGTTGGGGACTAAATATTACAAATACTTATAATTGCTGAGCTTGGTTGGCCTGAATCAGAATGGTAAATAGTAATGTTTGAGCTGATTGTATTTTCAACGTTTGTTTCAATTGCTGTTACTTCAAATTCGGCAGATGCAGGTAGGTCGATGTCTAATTCGCTATCGAGGTAAGTACTTCCGCTTTTTTGCAAAGTAAGTGGTTTTGTTTGATCAAAGCTAAATTGAAAGCTATCTGACGCTAAAAGTGTATCTACCATGTTAAAGCGTAGGTTAACTGTGTCGGGGCCTGAAAACTCAGCACACAAAAATACCGAAACCTCAACAGCTTGTAAAACGGGCATGCTATTTTGGCCTATATCCACAGTAAAGTTGCTTTGCGTAATTGCTACAGAGTTGTATTCCCCAGTTGCTAGCCTTTGATCTGCTGTTTTTATCGTTATTTTTTCACCTTGCGCTAAATTAACCTCTTCATCAAAAAAGCCATTTGTATTGGTGCTGTACTGCTGTCCATTAATTGTTAGCTGTGCATTGCTTATAGCCGCTTTTTGCACATTAGTGAGTTGTCCTTTAATACGACCGGTAAGTAGGGCAGAGTTAGTTACTGTAATTGAGAATTGCACACTTTTTGAAAATCCATCAGCATCAGTTGCTATAACGGTTAGCGTGTAACTACCTGTCATATCGGCGATAAATTCGGTAATACTTTGGTTTATATTGCTTAAGCTGGTGCTCGAGCCTGAAGGCGCTGATAGCGTCCAAGCGTAATCGAGAGAGGTTCCCTCTGGGTCGTAACTTTGGCTTACATCAAATTTAACTGCATTGCCCACTACATCGTAGCGTGATTGCTCCCCCGTGAAGCTAATTACTGGCAATGCGTTTTGTATTACATCAATTGTTAGGGTTTTTGTGTCAGAGAACTGCACGCCATCGTTAGTGCGTAACGAAATAACTACTTGTCCCTCTACTGATGCGCTAAACGTTGGTTTTGATATTGTATTACTGCTAAGCGTTGCTTGGCCTTGCGACGAAATGATTTCCCATTGGTAACTTAGTGGCTGGCCTTCTGGATCGTAACTATTGGAAGCATCAAGTAAAACTTGTTCATCAACCGTTATAGAGGTTTCATAAGTTACCAAAGTAACAGGCTTTTTATTGCTACTGGCATGCAGTGCTGAGGTTGCTTGGTTTGAGCTTAATTGTCCATCAGACACTGTAAGCACTACAACGTAGTTGCCTTCTTTATCGGCAACAATAGAGGGCGTTGCTGATGTGTTGTTAGTGAGTTGTGATGTACTATTTACAGGCTTGGCTTGTAACTGCCAGTTATAACTCAGCGTATCTCCGTCTGGGTCGCTACATTGTTGGCACTGCAAAGTGGTTGATTCGTTTAACGTAATATCACGTTCGGATTCAAGTGTTGCAACGGGGGCTTTATTACTTGTGGTAACAGTTAAAGTAACAGATGCGGTATCACTTTCGTTTTGTTGATCGGTAACGGTGAGTGAAAGCGTGTAATCTCCAGCTGTTGACGCTGAAAACCCAGCGGTATGATTTTGCATGTTTGAAAGAGCTGGCGTGCTGCCCTCGGGTTTTGATGTAATTGCCCAAGCATAACTAAGCGTATCGTTTTTATCGGGATCAGTACTTTGGTTACCATAAAGCGTAACAACTTCATTTGGGGCAATTGTATTATTTTCTACGTTTATAACCGCTTGTGGCGATGAGTTAGAATTAAGCGATTCACTTTTTATGAGTACGACAGTGCTTGCTGTATCACCTTGTGAATTAGTAACGGTAAGTTCAACCTTAAACTCGCCTATTTCGTCGGCAACAAACTGGCTTTTTACTTGAGTCGCATTTTCAAGCGTTGCATTACTTGCTACGGGCTTGGTAATAAATTGCCATTTGTATTGATTAATGGCGCCGCTGGTTGTGCTACTTTGCGCGCCATTTAAAAGCACAACATCACCTTGTTTAACGGTTTGTGTGCTACCTGCGTTAGCCGTTAGTTGGGTATTTGCAGTAACGGTGAATTGTTTTTGTGCAGGACTGCTTGAAAGCTTGCCGTCACTCACGGTTAATACTAATTGGTATTCTTGTGCTTCAGATACTGAAAACTCAACGGTACTTTCGTTATTAACCGTAATCGGTATTTCTACTTGTTCGTTTTTGCTGGTTAATTGCCATTGATAGGTGAGTGCATCGCCATCGGGGTCACTACTTTGTGCTGCGCTAAAAACGAGGGTGGTATTTACTTTAAACTCCGATTGCTCGGTGGTAATAACCGCAATAGGCTTTGTGTTAGTGCTGAGCGGTTTAGTTACTGTTTTGGGGTCTGAACCTCCAGAGCCACAAGCTACGAGGGTGAATAAAGCAGTAATTAAAACTAATAACTTCCATTTCATAATATTAATATCCTTTTAATAAGTTGAATATTAATATGTACCTAAATTAGATATAAAGCAAAAAAATAAATCAAATAAATAAATTTTCATTATTTTAGGAAATAGTTAACGCGAAACAGTGCTGATTTTAAATAATTTATACTTTGAGGGGAGTGCTTTATGCCCAGATTGATAGGGCATAAAGTATATTAAATGGCAGTTAAATAACGCTTAAATAAAGTTAGTCAGCTACTTTTACTGAACCGCTAATATTATCGATACTTACATCGCCCGAGCCCGACTCTGTAATAGTCAGCCCCTTTGCATGGTTAACGCGAATATCACCCGAACCGTCTTCAATTGTTACGCTTGAACCAATATGCTCAATGACCATGTCGCCAGAGTTATCATCAACATTAACAGCACCGCTTATATGGCTTATCACTAAATCACCCGATCCATCTTCAACGTTTAGCGAACCGGTTATGTTGCTCACGAGCATTTCGCCAGAACCATCGTCAATAGTTGCATTGCCGCTTACGTTGTTTATATGAATACTGCCAGAGCCGTCGGTTAATTCTAAATTACCTGCGATGTTTTCAAGGTTTACTTCACCAGATCCATCGTCAACAGTTAGGTTTTTAGCCCCACTTATCGTTAAATTCCCCGAGCCGTCTTTAACATCAATATTGCTTTGCATAGCACTTATTAAAATATCGCCAGAGCCATCATCAATATCTAAATTTAGATTACTTGGCACAGTAACCACTAAATTAATACTTGGAGATTGACCACTGTAAAAGCTAATACCATTACGGCTTTTATTTTGGGCAACAAGCTTTGCTTGTTTACCGTCTTGCTCGAGCGTTAGTTCGTATTCGTCTTCAATGTCGGCTGTGTAAATAGTGGCATCAACACTAATGCTGGTGGCCGTTTTTGAGCCTTTTATTTCAAGGCTACCTGCACCGCTTAATACATTTAAATATTCAAGATTATTGCTTGGCAGTGATAGCTGTTGAGTTTGCTTTACTGAGGCAACGCTTGGCGATATGTGAAATACACAGCCACTTAATAATAAAATGCCGCCAATAAGTGAAAGTGGTTTTGTAATGTTAGATACAGTTGATGAGCTCATGTTTAGTCCTTTGGTATTTATTGTTTGTATTTATATAAACAATATAGAGCAAAAATAAGGCCGAAATGTAAGTTATTGTTTTATATAGGGTGGTGGTTTTTTATGAAAGTTGAAATACTAATAAGTGGTTAAAATAACTAATTATTAATATAAAAGGATGCGCGATGCATCCTTTTATAATTGCTCTGCTTTTATTAGGTCGTGTTGAGCTTTGTGGATTGAAATTTGTTCAATCTAGGGGCGATTAAATCGCGGCGCGAGGTTTGTAACCTAGTGGACTAAGTAAAAACCGAGCAACAAAGAGTTAATCGTCCCTAGAAAGAACCCAAAGGGCAGCGCATGTTTGGTATTTATGCTGCGTTATCGCCTATTTATGGGGAATAACCACACTACATAGGCTCTGCCTTGCCTAAAAACCAAACATACTGCTGCAAATTCACCCACCAAAGATCAACACGCCCTAGTAAACTAATTAAAAGCTGTAAGTAATATTACCGTATAAGAAACGTCCGTCTAATCCGTAAGGTGCATACGGTGTGTACGGGAATATTTGACCAAAGTCAGAGTAACCAATGTTATCCACGGTGGCTTGTGGGTACTGATCGAACAAGTTGTTTGCACCAACGGCAAATTTCCAATATTCGTCTGGACGGTATGCCACTTCTAGGTCGGTGATCCATTTAGGGTCTAAGTATTCATCGCGATCAGCTGTTGTTGATATGTCAGCGACTTCACCATAACGTGTGGCACGAAGCGTTGTTTGCCATTCGTTAAAGTTCCACACTGCTGATAGGTTCCATTTGCTATCTGGCGTGCCCTCTTCAAAGCGACCTACTTCACGACGCGCAAACACTACGTAGTCGTCACCTAGTGAGTTAAGTTCGCTTGGGTTGTCGTTTACGTGTGTTACTTCGGTGTCGTTAAAATTAGCTGCTACGTTTAGGCGTAAATCACCTAAGTTGTCTAAATCTAGGTTATAAGTGGCAACTATATCTACACCTTGCGTGCGTGAATCGATAGCGTTGGTAAAGTAACGTACGCTTTCGGTATTTAGCTCACCGGCATTTTGTAGTATTTCAACAACTGCATCGCCTTCTAAGTTTTCAGACAATACAATACGGTCATCAATATCAATACGGTACGCATCAACGGTTAAGCTAAAGCTGCCTTGCGTGTACATAAAGCCCGCAGTAACGTTTACTGACTCTTCAGCATCTAACGGCTGAGCACCGAGTGCTTGCGCTGCGGCTGAATCGGTTGGGAATAAACCAACTTCAAATGGTTGGTTGTTCTCAAGTACGGTTGATATTTGGCGGTACGAGCTTTGCGCTAAAGATGGTGCACGGAAACCTGTGCTAATTGCTCCGCGCAGTGATAGGTTTTCAGTAATGCTGTAACGCGAGGCAAGTTTAGAGGTAAACGTGTCGCCAAAGTCGCTGTAATCTTCATAACGACCCGCTAAAACGACGTTCCATTTTTCTGTTAAGTAGGTATCAAACTCAACAAATAAAGCGATGTTATGACGGCTTTCGTCAGTCGCACTTTCTGGTCCAAAACCAGCAAGTACTTGCGCGCCACCGGCTGCAATTGGGTTACCGTCGCTATCAAGTGCGGTGATGTAAGACGCTTCTTCGCCTTCTTCTATTTTGTAGCTTTCGTGGCGGTATTCAGTACCTACGGTAAAAAATACGTCATCAGGTAAGCCTAAATCGAGTGTGGTATTGGCTGTTGCGTTTACTAAAAACTGATCGTAAACCAGTGCACCGTTATCAAATTCGGTTGGGCTGTCGGCACCTAGTGATGTGTTTATACTATTTACAACACCAAAGCCAAAGTCGTTACGGCCGTAGTTGGTACTTACATCCCATGTCCAGTCGTTAGTTTCGCCTTTTAAGCCCAGTGCAAATGAGTAGTCTTGTACGTCTGTTTCAATCTGCGGCAAAAATCCATCTGGGTACACTTCTAAAACGTTACGGCTGTCTTTTGCACGGCGGTAAAAACCACCTGAATTACCTTCACGCTTTGAGTAGCTACCAAATGAATAAAGGTTTAAGCCGTTATCTAAATCGTAACCCATGTTGTAAAACAACGCGTAATCTTCAAGGTCTGCTTTACCAAAACGGTGGTTGTAACGATCGATAGTAAATTCGCGTGGGTCTAGGCTGCCATCATCAAGACGGCTGTATTGTTCGCGTGGGTCAAAGCCTGAGCGCTGCGTTGAGTCGTTATCGCGGTATTCAATTGATACGTTTACAAAGCCGTTATCAGATAACGCAAAACCAGAGTTTGCGCTGACAGTGCGTGTTGCACCGTCGTTTACTTCTCTGTCGCCACCGGTATTAAAGGCTAAGTCGCCGTTTGCATCTGCGTAGGTGCTTTCTAGCTGAGGTACGCCAGCCATTTGAGTATCGTATTTACCGTACGTTACGCTAACGCTGCCGCCTTCTGAGGCATCTTTAAGTACAATGTTAATTACCCCAGCAATTGCATCAGAACCGTACTGTGCGGCTGCGCCATCACGAAGTACTTCAACACGTTTAATTGCAGAGGTTGGGATCATGTTCAAATCAACAGCGGTAGAGCCTCGACCAACAACACCTGCTAAGTTTAATAGCGCACCGGCATGGCGGCGCTTACCGTTTATAAGTACTAATGTGTGATCGGGTGCTAATCCACGTAAAACAGCTGGTTTTGCATGGTCAGTACCATCACCCATAGTGGCACTTGGGTAGTTAAAGCTAGGTACTTGGTTTGCTAGTATTTGGCTTATTTCTAGCTGACCCGTACTTTGCATATCACCGCTGGTAATAATATCTACAGGTACTGAGCTTTCGGCAATACTGCGTAAGCTACGGCGAGTACCTGTTACTGAAATCACTTCAATGCTTTTTTCGGCTTGAACATCTTGTTCTGCAGCAAATACAGAAGAATAGGGTGCACTAAGTGCAGAAGAAACGGCCAGGCTAAGTGCTACTTTTTTGGCTGATAATGGCTTTAACATGATGTTGATTCCCTTGAGGGCTGCTGACTATTGATTTTAAAAAGGAGCGCATCATATAGAAGCGACTACCCTAGTGCAAAGATAAAAACTATCTAAGATATTCTAAGTTGTTAACAAGTAAGGTCACTGTCTACGCGTGATATAGGCGTTTGGATCGTTGTAGTTGCAATCTTGTGTCGAATGGTTGCGAATTCAAGGGGATTTTAGATAAAAGTTAGTAAGACGTAAAAAGGCCAAGCAAATGCTTGGCCTTTCAATTTTTTAAATTTAGTAATTTAAATTATTCAGGGGCAACTTCAAGCGTTGTAAATAATGCATAACGTCCTGCATCTACGCCTTCTTCATTTACGGTAACCTTGTTAGAGGTTTCGATTAGGTATAGGCCTGGCTCTTTCCACGTAATTGTAAACATACCGTCTTTATCGGTCGTTACTTTTACTTCGCCACGCTCGTTACGGTAGCGTGTGTCGCCTTTTAAAATACTTACTTCAACGCCTTCACCAGCAGATTTACCATCTTGTAGTAACTGAAAACGTGCTTGTTCACCTACAAATAAATCGTTTGGATGCGTTGGACCGCTAAGCTCAAGGCCTAAACCAAGTTGTGCAGGTTTTGAGGTGCCATTTCGGCTTACAAATGTATCTACTGTTGAAACAACCTTCGTTGTGGTTACATCTTTTGCATTGCTAGGTAACTCGGCTTCTGTTTTTTTACCAAATACGCGCTTGCGCTTACCTTCTTCGTTTTTATAGAAGGTCATGTACATTGGCTTTTGGGTCATTGCAATGTGGTAAGTGCCTTGCTCTGTTAAGCTTACCGCAGCTGAGCTTTTACGCTTTAAGTAATAAGCACGAATGGTTTCAGATACTGGCTCACCATTAGGCGCAAGTGCCATTAATAATGTGTCGTCGTACTCGGCGCCTTTTTCTTTAGGTTTAAAGGCTTTGTCTGGTGCAAACATTTCGTTAGAGATACTAGCGTCAATCATTACGTAATGCGCTTTATCGCCTGATAAAGATGTATGCGAAGGTAGTAACCAACGTCCGTGTGCACTTGCTGAAGTTGACACTAAAGCAGATAAGCTCAATGCGCCGATTAATGCCGTTTTTAATAAATTAATTTTCATTGTATTTCCTTAAATTCAAATGATTAAGTAGCAGCTACTTAGTGCTTACAGTGACGAAGCTTTTAGAAAACTCGTTTTTACCATCAATTGTTAGTTTGCCTGATTTAGTTAAATCGAGCTCAACGCGGGTGTAGTCTCTGCCGCCTTCTTCGCGTACAACTTCAATATTTAGTAAGTATTTACCTGGTTTTACTGGGTTACCGTCTAAATCATTACCTTGCCAATTTATGGTGTAAGTACCTGCGCGTTTTGTTGCGCCGCTAATGCCGTCAAAGTTGGCATCGCTTTTACCAGCTTTACGCCACCATTGGCGTAAGTCTTTAAACCATTCTGCTTTTTGCACCCAAAGTGCAAGCGTTGTAACGTGTTTGCGCTCTGGTGTTTCAAGCCAAACTGCAACGTATGGGCGGTGATACGGTTGTACTTCTAAGTCGGGAAGCGTTAATTCAACCTCTAGCTGTGGTGTTTGCGCATGCGCCGTTGTTTGAAAAAACGCAGCTACGAGCAGTAATGCGGCGCTTATAAATAATTTAAATTTAACCATTAAGACACTCCTTTTATTTGTGGAACCCAACATAAATAAATAACCAGTGGAGTTGCCACTCCTAGTACGGTTATCCATATTCCTGCTAAGCGTTTTTTTCTATTTTGAAACAAAATAATCATGCCGGTGATGGCAAATAAAATCATTAGTACGGCAGATATATCAATTACCCAACTCCATACTTCACCGCTGTGGCGGCCTTTATGTAAGTCGCCAATAAGGCTTAAAAAGCCACCTGTTTGGTAATCAAGATTTAGCTCGCCAGTTGTAAAATCAAGCTCTGCGTAGGCAAACCCAGCAGGCAGTGGGTAGTCGAGCATGACAAGCGCGTCTTCTTTTTCCCACTCAATGCTTTTTACTTTTGTAAGTGCATATTGCTCGGCTAGGTAAGCTTCTATTTCAGGGTAAAGCGTTGGCAGCGTATTTAGCTGCTCATTCGCTTTGGTAACTAGCTCTGCTGGAATTACCGCCGTTACTTGGCCATTATTTTTATCGTTTTTAAGCCAATCAATATGGTTGAGCACAATGCCGCTAACGCAAAATAAGATAAGCAAAAAAAACAAAGCTGTAGAAATATAAATATGTAGAGCACGGCTTGTGCTATACAAAGCCCGCTTGTTAATAAACGACATAAAAACAGTAAATAAATTAAATTTACAGCATGATAATGATTTGCATTAGCTATTACAAATTTACTTACTTATCTTTACATAAAAACTTTAAAACAAAGGCGGTAAGCAGGTAAAAAATGAATATTTAACGCTTAGGAGGGCTGGAAGGTCTTAAAATAAGGTAAATCATTACCAATACTTCTATTACTGCAACGAGATAAATAACCCAAATAGGGGCGGCTGAATACAGTAAAAATGTAAATCCAATTAACATGCCAATGGCGGCGTAGCATTTGGCTTTTACAGGCACTACTTTATGGGCTTGCCATTGCTGCAAAGTTACACCGTAACGAGGGTGGTTTAACAGCCATTGTTCAAGCGCGGGTGATGAGCGAGTAAAGCAGGTGAGCGCTAAAATAAAAAATATAGTGGTAGGCATGACCGGCAGCACAATGCCAATAATGCCCAAGGCTACAAGTATTAAGCCAAGTGCTTTAAACCATAAGTTTTTATAACAAATAAACACTGCTTTTATATTCACTTAGGCTCTTTTTAGTAATGGCTGATACTTTCGATTGTAGGTCAAATAGTTATAAAATCGAAGTGTAAAAACATAAAAAAGGGCAAACTAAGTTTGCCCTTTTAAATTTATAAAATAGGTTTTACTTATCTAGAAGTAGTAACCTACGTTGATGTTAAAGCGACGCTCTGTATCGCCATCACCAATAATTGTTCCGCCAATAAATGGCTGGTTACGTGCTTGAATAAAGTCAAAGTAGGTAAATAACGGGCCTGCTGATACGCTCATACCTGTTACGTTCATCCATGTATCTGCACTGTCGTCAGATTTGTCATAAATGATCCCGTAATCGTTGTAAAACTGTACGTCTGTTATAGGGCCTAAATCAACCGATAGGTCGTAAGCTACGTTAAAGTTAGTCATGGTAGCTTCGCTTGATACGGTATCGTAGTAGTCAAACGCACCTACAACAAAGCGGTTGCTGTTGTCGTCTAGGTCGTAGTCGTACTCACCGTGCTGAAATTGAATATTCCAATTATTAATTTGGCTGTTTACGTGGAACGCCCATGCGCCGTAGTTACCTGCACGGTCGTTACCATCATGTAAGCCACCGCTTAATAGTGATACACCCACATCGGTTTTAGCGTTTTCGCCATGCTCAATTTGGTACACTGTACGAGCTGCAAATGTGTTGTATTCACCAAGGCGAGAGCCAGGTGCATCGTATGTACCTTCGGTTGTTGCACGGCTACCAACTATATCAAAAGAGTAGCGTTCGTTAACTTCAGAGCTGCCATCAACGCCGCCTACTTCATCATTTTTGAAAAAGCCTAGGTCTAGTTTCCAGTTATCTTTTAGTTTACGGTTTACTGTTACACCCAAATCAAAGTCGTCTTCTAGGCCAACATAGTAGTTAGTGCTAAAAAAGTAGCTGTGTGAGTTGTATGGGCCATTACCAAAAGGGACAGGTGCAATACCAGCTTGTGCTTCCCAGCCATCAGTAAATTCGTAACCTAAGTATGCATACTTAACAATGGTCATGTAATCGTAAAAGCGAAAATCACCATTAACAGAAATATCGTTTATTTCGCCAGATAAGTTAATGCGAAATACTTCGAAATCTAAGTCGCCGCTACGATCTTGAGTGTCTTCATCGTATGAATTAGTGCTGTAATTAAAACGCACTGCGCCACCAATTTTAACGCCTTCGTCTTTTTTCTCAGATTCGGCGGCAGCAACAACAACTTCTTTGTTATCAGCTTTTTTACTAATTTTTGCAACTTCTTGCTTGTGTTGCTCATTAATTTTTTGCTGTTTTGTTTTTTCATCAGCTAACTTATTTTCAAGCAGTTGCATTTGTTGCTTTAACTGCTTAAGTTGGCTTTGTAACGTGTCTAGATCATCAGACGCATAAGAAGTACTTGTAACACCACCTAGAACTAGTGCTAGTGTTAATTTTGAGAGTTTAGTCATAATTGCCGCTCAGATTTTGATTAAAAAATAAAAAATTCAAGACGTAAAAAAACGCCTTACGTTTAGGGTAAGTACAAAAACTATGTATTTTTTTTATTATTTATTCTTTAGGAGCTTGAGTAAGCGCACCAACTTCTAGAAGGGGCGATGCATCTAATTTATCTGCATCCATCATTGCGGCTACACGCTGCATTGATGAGAGTAAAAGGCTCTGTTCCCATTCAGCAAGTGCAGAAAACTTTTCAATAAAGTGTTCTTGCAATGGCTGAGGTGCTTTATCAAGTAACTCTTTTCCTTTATCGGTGAGGTATAAGCTCACTCTGCGTTTATCCATTTGACTGCGTACGCGTGTTACTAAGTTTCTGCTTTCTATTCTGTCGAGAATATTGGTGACCGTTGCTGGGCTTAAATTTACATTTTGAGCAATACGGCTCGCCGTTATTCCATCGGTTTTTTGCACTTCTTGCATTATAAGCAATTGTGGGCCAGTTAAACCCGAAGTTTTATTTAGCTGCTTAGAATGTAAGTCAATCGCGCGGATAACTTTACGTAAAGAAACCAATAACTCGTCATATTTTTGCATTTGCTTATCTCGTCGATGGGGCGGTAGTTTGCCGTAATCGCGAAATGTTACACATCAAATAAATTGAATTCAAATAATATATTGTACTTTAGCCCGCTTTTATTGGTTTTTAATAGTTAGAGCAGTAACTAATGTAAAATTATATTGTTTAAATATTGGTAAATTTTCTTAGCACCTTGTGTGCATTAAGTTGCGCACAGTACGTATGTTGTGAATAATTGGCAAGTCTTATTGTATAGACTTTAGTATTATTCATTTACAGCTGTTAGTACAAAGTAATTGTTTGTGAGTTTACTGTATATGTATTAATCGGCAATGAACAAATTCAGCAATCAATATTTAATATCAATAGCGTATACTTTAAGCATGCATTATTGTTTAGATGTAAACATTAAAAATCTTTAGTATCAGTATTATAGGGGAAGGTATGAAATTATCGCCATCAGTTAGCATTGAGCAAAGCGAATCCGGACTTGAGTTTATTAAAGTAGCTAGTGAAAAGTGCGACGCAAAAATATTTTTGCAAGGTGGGCAAATTACCGAGTTTATCCCTAAAAATAACAAGCCACTTATTTGGGTTTCACAAGAGGAAACCTATCAAGAAGGGGCGAGTATTCGAGGCGGTATTCCTATTTGTTGGCCGTGGTTTGGTACACACGCTAATGATGGGTGGCCTGCCCACGGTTTTGCGCGCACAAGCGTATGGCAAGCCGATGAAGTACACGAATCTGATGAGCAAATTACAGTTAGTTTAAAGCTCCCCATGAAACTTGTTAATACAACGTATTGGCCGCATCAGTGCGCATTAAAAGTTGAGTTTGTATTAAGTGATAAATTACAGGTTCGCTTAACGACCACTAACTTAGGTAGTGTGCCATTTAGCTTTACTCAAGCACTGCATACCTATTTTCCTACCTCAGATATTACAAACACCCATGTAGATGGTTTGCAAGGCGCGCAATATATTGAGTTTAGTGAAGGGCCATTTGTACAAAATGATGTTGTAAGCTTTAATCGCGAAACCGATATGGTTTATACACAAGCAAGTACAGTGCAAAGCATTAATACGCCAGAAGGTGTTATTAATGTGAGCCGCGAAAACTCAAGTTCGTGTGTGCTGTGGAATCCATGGATAGAAAAGTCAAAACGCTTATCTAACTTTGCTGATGATGAATATAAAACAATGCTGTGTCTAGAGGCCGCTAATGTACTGACAGATAAAGTAACGCTTGAGCCAAAACAAAGCCACACATTAATAACCACCATTAGTTGGTAAGCTAGTCATAATTAAAAGCAGAAATAGGGACAAATAGTGTTTAACAATCAACAAATAATGGATTTACCAAAGCATAGTGATATTAGCTTTAAGCCATTGGCTGATAAAGCCTTATTACATACACAACTTAGCTCGCTTCTGTTTTATGTACCGCTAATTGGAGCGCTTATTGCTGTTTGTTATTTTAATGAAGCCTTTGCTAATAACGCACAAACGTATTTGCTAATTGGTATGCCAATTTTGGTGGCCGTATCTATGGCGTACAACATAATAAGTGTGAGGTTGCGAGGTTTTGCAGTGCGAGATCATGACATTGCTTTTAAAAAAGGCGTTATTTGGCAACAAGTGACGGTATTACCTTTAGCGCGTGTACAGCATATGGAAATACACCAAGGGCCAATAGAGCGAAAACTTAGCCTTGCGAGTATTAAATTATTTAGCGCTGGCGGTGTAAGTGCCGATTTACAAATTAGTGGGCTAACCCATGATGATTGTAAAAATATGCGCCAATTTGTACAAAACTACCGCCAAGACGACGCAACTACTCAGGCAGCTTTAGTCGATGAGTAATACAACTATCGAAGATAAAGCCAGCCCTATTTACTGGCAAAAAGTATCGCCCTGGGCACTTTTATATTTTGTTGTGCACTTTAGTGTGCGCTTTGTAAAAGATGGCCTTTTAAACTTACTGCCCATGCTAGTCGTGTTTGTTACTCAAGTAGAAAATAAATTGTTCTGGGCGCAGGTTGCAGGCGGTATTGCACTAATTTTGCTACTTGTTTACTCATTTTTATATTATTTAAATTTTAAGTTTAGTATTAGTAGCGACAACGAAATATTGCTTAACAAAGGTGTATTTAAAAAAGAGCGACTTACGCTTAAATTTGGCCGTGTGCAAAACGTTAATATTGCCGAGCCGTTTTATTTTACCCCCGTAAACTTAGTTAATTGTATTTTTGATGCCGCTGGCAGTGTGTCGCAAGAAGTTGTTTTACCTGGTGTTACTAAAGATTATGCACAGCAAATGCGTAAACAAATATTTGATTTTAAAGCGCAGCAACAGCAAGAAGCACCAAATATTGAACAAAGCGAAACAGACACTATCGAAAACAGCCTAAGCATTAGCAATAAAGAAATAGCCAAATTTGGTTTAATGTCGAATATGGCTATTTTAGCAATCGCTGCTTTTGCCCCTTTTATAAACCTAATTGTTGATTTTTTAGAGAAGCAAATTATTGCGAAAGTAGAAGGCTTTTATCAACAAGAGCTTGGTATGCTGGCCAGCGCTGCTACCTTTGCGATGATCACCTTAATTGGTTTGTTAGTTGTGGTGGCTGTAATGCTATCGGTGACTATGTCGCTTATTCGCTTTTATAATTTTGAGCTTTATTTTAAAGGTCAAAAATTTAAACGTATTGCTGGCTTGTTAGAGCGCCATCAGCTTTCAATGAGCATGGACAAGGTGCAATCTATTGTTATTAAACAAAACCTAATGGGGCGATTACTAAAGCGATTTACCGTTGAGTGTTTACAAGCAAGTAGCGGCGGAATAGCAGCCGGTGTGGCGGCTAAAAAAAATAAACAAACGTTAGTACTACCTGTATTAAATAGCGAACAAGTTGATAGTGTATGCCAATGGATTTACCCGTGGTTTAATAGTAAAAAACTCGCTTTTAAGCGCGCAGAGCGCGCGCTTTTGTATAAAAATTTAGGCTTTTATTCACTGTTACCCTGTGTATTAGTGTTTGGCTTTTGTTTTATTGCTGATATTAATACTTTGATAAGCCTTGGTGTTTTAGTGGTGTTTTCTGGGTTGGTTACTTTGTCGTATCAGCGTTATGGTTATTACATGCATGAGGATAATGGCCGATTTTACATGGTTGTACGTAAAGGTATGATTGGCGTTCATTACCGTGTTTTTGAGCTTTATAAAGCGCAAAGTGCACGCAGTATAAGTACGTACTTAATGAGAAAATCTGGCTTAAAAAGCCTGTATATACAACTTGCTTCAGGCTTTGCATTTATGCCCTACATAAAGCAGCAAGATGCTGACTTTATTATTGATTTTACAATTAAGCAGATTGAGTCAGATACTCGCAGTTGGATGTAAATTTCCCTAATAAAGCATGTGGAAATACCCATTTTCACATGTTTTATTACACTTTCTTACTGCCCATGAAAGACATTTAATAATACCCTAGATGGTATTAAGGAATTCTTTTAGGGACGCTCATGAAAAAAACACTTATCGCATCGGCTTTATTGTTAGCAGCACCGAGCTTTGCAGCCGATTGGCAAACTATTCATACCGAACATTTCAACATTCACTACAGTGTTGAGCATGCTGATTTTGCTAAATCAACTGCAGCAGAGCTTGAAATAGTACGCACCAAAGTGCTTGAACAGCAAAGCCGAGCACTTGATAAAACAGTTGATGTAGTGGTGTTTGATCCCCTAAATGCGGCAAATGGCTTTGCGCTACCTACCTCAAATAATCCTGTAATGGCACTTTTTACAACCCCACCACAATCCGACACCGTTATATCAAACAGCGCTGGCTGGCAGCAGTTACTTGTACTGCATGAATATATTCACTTAGTGCATTTAGCACAGCCTACACGCAATCACTGGCAGCAAAAAGTACGTGGCATATGGGATTTATACGACTTAACTTACAGTGATACACCGCGCTGGGTAGCCGAAGGTTATGCCACATTGATTGAGTCTAAAATGACGGGCCGTGGGCGTTTATTTGATAACTACTCAGAGTCAATACTGCGAGAATTTGCTCAGCAAGGTGCTTTGCCAACCTATGGGCAATTAAATGGCGAGCAGGGCTTTATGGGCGGCTCAATGGCGTATTTAATGGGTAGTCGCTTTTTAAATTGGCTAGAGCAAAACTATTCAGAGCAAACACTCGATAGTGTTTGGACGCGAATGCAAGGCGTAAAAACGCGTGACTTTGATGAGGCATTTAGCGGTGTGTTTGGGCAAAGTGCAGCCAAGCTATATCGCCGATTTATAGCTGAATATACCTATAAAGCAATGCAAATAGAGCAAGGGGAGGTGTTACTTAATAGTGAACTTTGGCTTGAGCTTAACTTATATGCAAGTAACCCAGCACTTTCAAAAGATGGTAGTAAGATTGCGATTGTTGAGCGAGATAAAGAGAGTAATACCAAGCTTGTAATTTATAGCACGGATGACAACATAAAGGCGAAAGAAGAGTTTACTAAAGCGCAAAAAGAGCTACTCGAAAACGATGCACAGGACATCCCCGATACAGCGCCAAGTGTGTTTAAGCGCGAACAAAAACAAGTGCTTAATCAAATTAATCGAGCCGGTATTGCAAACCCGCAATGGGTAAATAGCACAACGTTATACTTTAATGCGTACAGCAATGAAGAGTCGGGTATTTATAACAAAGTGTCTGATATATTTAGCTATAACACTGACACTGGAAATATTACACAGCTTACCGAACTTGCTGGTATACGACGATTTAGCGTAACCAGTAACGGCGAAACCTTGTATGGCGAGCAAATAAGAGATGGCTACTCTGAATTAGTAAAGGTTGATCTCAATACGCAAACCATCACACCATTATTTACAAAAAGCCTTGAGACAACTTACGATTACCCAATACTCAGTCCTGATGAAACTAAATTAGCTTATTTATCAACGTCATTAAATGAAAATTGGCAATTGTATATACAAGGTATAAACGGCGAACAACAGCTGTCAGTACCTATGCCAAACGGGTATCAATATTTAAGTCAGCCTAGCTTTAGCCATAATGGCGAGTCACTTTACTTTGTTGCAGGCTTAAATAGCGCTACTGATATTTATAACTACAACATAGAGAGTAAAAAACTCACCAAGTTAACCCAAGGGCAGGAAGCCGTTGCCCACCCGATTGAAATGGCTGATAGCTCGTTACTCTATTTTTCGATAACCGCAGATGGGCCAAATGTAAAAACATTGCCAAAAGCTATAAACAGCACTGTAGTTACTGAATTTTCGGCTAATAAAAAAGCATCGCTGCTCATTGTAAACGAACATACGCTTCCAAAAGCTAAAATATATACGCATCAAACAACGCAGCAAACAAATTACAACGTGCTCGAGCAGCACGCTACTTTTGCACTAGGGACGCAGTATTATTCGGCTTCTACCAGTTTGTTAGATTTAAGCATTAAAAGTAGCGACTTATTAAAGCAGCTCGACTTACAAGCGGGTTATAGCACTGATTTACACGATGGGGCATTGCACGGTGGTTATGTGCAGGCAAAATATAATGCGCTTGATGTAAAACTGAAACTTGCACTGTTTGACTACAATTTAGATACATCGCGCCAGTCTCAGCAAAGTCTAAGTGCAGACATGGATGCCCGTGGTGGTTTTGCCGCAATAAGTTACCCCGTTAAATTTGGGCAGTTAAGTTTAACGCCAGAGCTTGCCTACAATTACACTGATTATAAGCAAAGCTATAAAAGTTGGACGCGTTTAGGTATTGCTCAAAATTGGCAATATGATCGTCAAGACTTTGCTATAGGCCAAAGTATTTATGCGAGTTGGTACGATGGCAGTAGCAAAAGTAATAATTGGCAAGGTTATGATTTAGCCGCCAAAATTTTTGGTAAAGCGTTTGGTATTCCTCTTTATGCAAACTTTTCTCAAAAGCAACGTGACGACAGGAGCCTTGCATTAGGTGGCTTTAGCTCAAATCTTATTAATCAGCAGCAAAATAGTGAATATGTACTTTCATCTGAGCTGCCTTTTTATAGCGCAGCTGCAAAGCGCTATCAAGGTTACGGTGGCGGCTTTAGCTTTAAAGAAGGCATGCCGTGGCTTTATTACAAGCAGCATCAACTCGACGGCACCGTATATGCACAAAGTTACGGGATAAAACACCAAGGTGATTTTAGTTTTGGAATGGGGCCTGCTGGTATAAATGACTTAATATTTAATATGGGACTGTCGCGAGTAGAAGACGACAGTTTTGAGGATGAAATGCGAGCGTGGCTGAGCTTTTATTATTCGCTATAAATATTAATTGGCTAAGTTACTTATCCATCTGCAAGGATAGTAACTTAGCTTGATATACATCGATTTTTTGGTTATCACGTTCTAGTTCGATAGCTTTCTCAAGCAAGGTTTGTGTTTGTTTAATATTACCTTGTTGATAGCGAACTTTTGCGAGTTCCAAGTATAACTCAGCAATGTAAGGCGCTTTAGTAATAGCCTGCTCAAGGTGTGCTTTAGCCTGATGAGCATGGCCAGCTTGTAAGTTGTTTTTAGCGATTACTAGTAATTCATATGGGTCTTTTTCTTTATTAACTAATTGTGACGTGAGCTCTTTAACAAGCTCTTTGTCGCCTAATTTTTTAGCTAAAAGCTGATAGTTGCTGATTAAATTAATGCTTATTTCATTATTACTAAGTGCTGTTTGATAGATATTTTTAGCGCTTTGTAAATCACCTGCCCGACGATGCAAAACGCCCGCTATATTAAATAATTCAGGATCATTGGGAGTGTATTTGTTTGCTTGTAAAATAAGTGAGTAAGCAATATCCAGCTGTTTGTCTGCTAGCGCTGTTGCAGCTAAATTACTGTAAAACTTAGAAACTAAATCGTTATAATCTGCACTGCTTGAATAAAAGCTGCGACGGGTAGGAAAGTAGTCGATTAAGGTGCCCGCTCTGAAAAATTCAACAATATTATCATCTTTTTTCTCTACTTTTGGGGCGTATACTCTTGTTCTAAAGTGGCTTGCTACATAAACAACATTATTTTCTTTTGCGTATACAGGCTGACTTGTTACTTCTTGAAAGCTCGTTTCTAATCCGAGAGCTTGTGCATAGCTTTGTGTTAAAACAGCTAAGCTAATGCAGTTGCCTTGCGAAAGTTTTAAGGTTTGGGCTGAAGTAAGTGTATCGCCGTGGTATTTAAAGTTAGCTAAGTTGCTTTCGAGGTAGTTGTAAATAATGCGGTCATGACGGATTTCAGACTGTTTTTGTTTTTCGGCATAGGCTAAAAATTTTTCTTTTTCAGCATTTGGCAGCTCGAAAATACTGTACTCAGAAGGAGTGTCGAGTTTATTAAACAAAGAATGGTTTAATAGTTGTTCAAGCTCTATTTGTTGTTCTACTTGGTGAACCTTGGTTGTGTTACATCCAACTAAATATAAAAAAGTAATACAGACTGCTATTTTATAAAACATCATAAACCCACTCCATTGTTAAATTTTACATTACAATGTGGTGGGTTTTTAATCAAGCACTTGCTGTACTGCGTTTACTTGAGCGATTTTTTTGTGATTGTTTTTTACGTTTACGGCGGGTAAACCACAAGTAAAAACCAGTACCTGCTAGCCACACTGGGCTCAAACCAATTACGCACCACAGTATTTTACTTATTAGCCCTGCAAAGTAGCCAAAATGAAGTTTTCTAAAGCTATCAATTACTTGCCAGCCAACGCCAACTTCGCGAATATCCCAGTTAGTTAAATGTTTGCCTGTTTGCTTATCGTAGCTAACCGTATTGGCATATTCGCTCGCAAGTGGGTTATTTGTATCGACTTCGCCGAATAAGGTGATATTTTCGTCAGGCTCGAGTGGCATAACTAAAAACGTACCATTAAAAGTGGGTATTTGCTTTTTACTGTCATCGAGTATGTGTTGAAACGAAATATCGCTACTGTGCAAGTTTTTGGTTAGTACAAAGTGCTCTTCCTCAGCGTGTTCAATAACTTCGTGATACCACACCGCCCAGTTAAAGTAGCCACCTGTGATAGCTAAAATAATAATGATGGGCGACCCTATCACCCCCGTCATTTTATGAATGTCGCTAAGTACAATTTGCAGTGTTGCACGCCAGCGCACACTAAATAGGCGCTGCCAAAATTTACGATAAATAATAAGTCCTGTAATACCTAATACCAATAAAAACAGAGCAAAAAAGAAGCCTAGTACTGTGCCTGTTTGACCTGGCAGGTTTTTAAAGTCGTTAAGTAAAAAGGTGTAATGCAGTTCTAAAAACCAATCAGTAAAATAATGGCTGGTACCAACAGGCTCTGACAAAATGTCACCCGTATACTGGTTTAAATGAAACTTATACCATTGCTCTGTCCCGCGTTTAACTAAGTAAACCCGATCAGCAGTATCATCGTTAAATATCTCCCAACTACCTACTACATACTCAGGGTAAGCAAGCTCTGTTTTTGCGATTAATTTGTCGATTGGCATGCGCTCTGGCAGTGCTTTTACAACATAGTGACTGCTTGGCATAAGTAAGCCATCTATTTCACTTTTAAAAACTAATACGCTCCCTGTAATACTAATAACAATCAAGGGAATGAGAGCTATAAGAGCGATCCAACTGTGAATTTTAAAAAGAGTTTTTCTCATAGATAGTTTTATATATTGCAGTTAATGACTTGCGTATGATAACAACTATCATTTTCATTTGATAGCTTGTGAGTAGGTTTCCTATTAAATAAGTAAACCGTGAACTTAATTCTACGGTTTTTGTATACCTAGCTTGCCAGTACCTAAAATAAGAATGTCTTATTTAGTTGAGTTAAATTTACGCGGCTCTACAATGCCGCGCTCATAGTAAAAGCCTTTTAAAAACAGATGTTTATTAAATGTTTTTATTTCTGTTTTTAATTAACATTTATGTAACGAGCGAGGTTGCTTTGGTGCATTATTTGCCTATATTGTCTTCTTTTATTTTGGTTTTTAGTTTTTTACCATTACTAAACAAAATTCGAAAAAATCGTAGTGTCTCTGGTTTGTCACTATTAATGATGGCATTTGGATTAGCACAAAGCCTTTATTTTATAACCTACAATATTTTCTTTGAGCGCTATTATATTGCGTTACCATTTATTGTAACCGGTGCGTTAAGCGGGCTTATTTTATATTTTTTTGCACGTTTCAATGCAGCTAAACGAGAACGTGTACAGCTGGTTACTATGCTAGGTTTTTCGTTACTGCCTTTTTCACTGCTTTTAAATTCAAGCCTTGATACTGCAACGGTATTAAGCGCTTTAACGTATGTTGGTCTTGTGATGAGTTCGGTACGTGTTATGCCGCAAACTTATAAAACATTGCGTACGGGTAATGTGAGTAATTTAAGCGCGCGCTACTTTAGCTTGCAGTTTATTGCTGGTATTTGCGGCTTAGTTGTTGAGCTTACGACAGTTGCTCCAAGCACGGCGCACTTACTTATGTTTATTATGCTATTGCTTACCAATGCTGTGCAATTTGGTTGTATGCAATACTATAGAATGCGACCTGTAATGGCTTAAAGCAAAAATAAAAGTGCTAATTTAGTTTAGGTATGGCAGTTTTAAGCTATTAATCATTACAAAGTTTAAACAATGCAATTAGCTATTCATCAAATTGATGCGTTTACGAATGAGTTATTTAAAGGTAACTATGCGGCAGTGATCCCACTAGAATCGTGGTTAAGTGACGATTTAATGCTAAAGATTGGCGCTGAGAATAACGTATCTGAAACTGCTTTTACCTGCCTTCAAGACGATGGAAGTTTTGTTATTCGCTGGTTTTCACCTTTGATGGAAATCGACTTTTGTGGTCACGCCACACTTGCGGCTGCCTATGTTTTATGTGAAGAGCATAATATATCGAAAATTCGCTTTGTTGCTGATGCGGTGGGCGAGCTAATCGTTAATAAAAACGCTGATGGCAGCTTTGCAATGTCCTTTCCTAAACAAGCTCCGATTGAGGTACAAAATGTACCGCAGCAATTGCTTGATGGCTTGTCTATACAACCGAGTAAAGTGCTTAAAAATCGCCAAGCTTACTTTGCTATTTATGAAAACGCCGATCAAATACTTGAATTAAAAACTAACTCTGAGCTTTTAAAAACGCTTTATCCACTTGATGTAGTGGCCACTGCTCCAAGTGCTGAATATGATTTTATATCTCGCTATTTTTGGCCTGCAAGCGGTGGCGACGAAGATTATGTAACGGGCTCAATTCATACTGGCTTGGCACCTTACTGGGCGCAGCAATTTGGTAAAACTACGTTAAGTGCTTATCAGGCTTCAAGCAGAGGCGGGCATTTAATTTGCAAAGTGAATGATACAACCGTCACTTTGACCGGGCATGCTGTAAGGTATTTAAAAGGCACTATTTATATTTGAGCTGTGAATTAAGTTATAAAAAAGGCCACGTAAATCGTGGCCTTGGTTTACTCAATTAGTAGAGGTATTTTATGCTTCTAGCGCTTTTGCAATTAAGCGATCAATATATTTTTTATGCGCTTTAGTTGCTGTATCTGCACCCCAAGCAACACTGGTATCGGCTATTTGAGTTAGCTGATATAACGCTGCTGTTTTAGCTAAGTTATCGTATTTGCTTGCTTTGCCAAGACCAGCAATTGCAATTAACTGGTTAACATACTCAATTTGTAAGTTGTGGCTAATAGAGTTGGCGTCTTTGCTTTTCACGAAAATGCTGGCGGTTAAATCTTCCATAAACTGAGTTAGGCTATATTCGTTACCGTACAGAGCTGTGTCAGAAATACGCAGTAATACCGCTGGGTGTAATAGCTGTGCAAGTACAGACTTTTGCATTCCTAAAATCATTTGGTGTGCTTTAGGGTCTTCATTTTTGCCGTAGTGATTAAAGCCACGACGTTGCAGCTGTAAGTAGCTATAAAGAGGTTGCATGTTTTGTAGTACGTCTGGCGCAAATACAAACTTGGCTAGTATATCCATTGCTTGTGTTTGACGCTCAAGCGATACCGGTGTAAATGGTTTATCTGCATTTGTATCACCCACTACAGCGCGCTCAACGTATACGCCACCAATCTGGCGAGAAACCACACCTGCTTGAGCTCGGTACTGACCAAATAAGCTATTAGCAGAGGTAACAAGCTGTTGGTAAGACTCACCTTTAACCGTTGCTTTATCTTTTAGCTCAGTAAATAGTTTATTAATTAGTGCCATACGATCTGCGCCATAGGCAGCAGGGTTTGACGACAAATCACCAATCATTACACGTGGATCGATATGGCGACCTGGTGCGCGCATATCGTCTGCATCGTTACCAAAGGCAAGGGCATGTTCACTTGAACGAGCAAGTATTTTTTCAAGTCGAGCTTGCTCAGCAGCTTCATCTGCAAGCGCTACGCTGTAGCCATAGTTAATTGCCCAATCATCGTAAGGACCAGGTTTTGTTTGAAAAATATCACCTTGCTGCATACCAATAGGGGCAATGTTAGCGGGTGCATAATCCATAACAGAACCGGTTACTATGCCTTGGGTTTTGTTTTTATCGTGTACTTCTTTTTCATCCCACAAAATTGATGATTTCATATTATGGTTAAGACCTAAAGTATGGCCAACTTCGTGAAGTACCAATTGCGTTAGACCTTGGCGAAGCATTTCTTTATCTTCAATTTTGTCGCCGCTAGCAAGGCCTTTGGCAAGCATTAGATTTTGTTGAATCTCATGCCCAAGAGAGCAATTTAGCTCGCCGGTATTTGTTGTTTCACCGTGGCTCATTGTTCCTTGTGTGAAAAGCGTGTCGTAAATCCAGCGGTTTTTCATAAATACAAACTCAAGCATAATGTCTGAGCCCAGTATTTCGCCTGTTAATGGGTTAGCAAGTGCTGGCCCGTATCCGCCAAATGGAGGCTTAGGTGACGAAGTCCAACGCAGTACGTTGTAATTGATATCGCCCGCATCCCAGTCTGCATCGTCTGGTTGTACTTTTACCTCTAAGGCATTTTTAAAGCCGGCTTTTTCAAAAGAGGTATTCCACGTTAAAACAGCGTCACGAATAGTATCGCGCCATTCAATGGGTGTGGTGTTTTCTATCCACCAAGTAATTGGTTTTACTGGCTCTGAAAGCGCTGCACTTGGGTCTTTCTTTTGTAAGTCCCAGCGTTTTATAACATCTTGATAAGGTGCCCAATCGGTAGATGTCATTTGATCAAATTGATTTGTAAAATAACCAATGCGCGCATCATCCATACGTGGTGCGTAGTTATTGCTAGGTAGAGCGACAAACGAGTGCTGAACTTTTACCGATACGCTACGCGGGTCGCTTACTGCATTTGAGCCACGTACCGTTGGGCTTGGGTTAGTAAATACGTAATCAACAACTACGTCTAAGTTATTAGGATATGGACGCTGTTTAATAATTCGTGATTTTTTATCGTCTAGTTTACCTACTTTAAAGCGTTTTTTAGCGTTTTTATCTGCTGGATTTGGCGTAGGTGATACTTTGTGAAGTGCTTCGCTTAAAAATAACTTATTTACATTAAATGCTATTTTACCGTCTTCTTCTTTTTCTATTTTAATGCTCGCAAGTACCGCTTCACTAATATTGGCATCACTCGCTTTTGAAATTGCACTGCTTTCGTCAAATTTGTAGCGAGGTGTTTTGCTAATAATATCGATACGGTCAAAGTATTTTCTAAATTCAATTAACTTAGTTTCGCGGTACGAACCACGATAATGGCCTGCATCTGTAACGCCATCGACAGTGTGCGCAAAATACACAAACGGCGTATTGAGTTGGGATTCGTTAATCACCATAAGGTGCTTACCGGTTTTTTCGTCTTGATAAAGGCTAAATATACCGGCAAATTCGGTTTGTCCTTTGATCATTTCGCTAAGTGTTTTTGACTCTTTTTCGTCTTTTTTATCGGCTGCAAATGCATGGCTGCCAAACGCTAAGCTAAGCGCAAGGGTGATGGTCGTTAATTTCATTTTGAGACTTTTAATATTTGTTAATTTAATTGGACTGTACGTAAATTAATTTAATTTCGCACATCTTCGCGATGAAATTTAAGTGTTTAACGCTAATAAACTGATATTAATGAATAAAAGTTTGTAACAAAATATAACGAATGAGGTGAGCTGCATGTGAAGTTATATTCTATAGCCCTAAATAGCAGCGGTTTATATGTATTTGCAACAGTTGCTTACAAATGTCACCTTAATGTTTCATATGGCTCTGGTATTATGGCGTTAATAGAATTTTGGGGATAATAGGATATGCAAACAAATTCACTTAGATGGTTTTTTCCATTTGTGGCGCTCATTGTTGGTGTTGTTGGCTTTATGGGAATCAATGCCATTGCAAAAGATCCAGAAAAAAAAGAAGTAATTGATACTCGTCCAACAGTGCAAGTTGAGCCAGTGATTGCAAACGATCACCAAGTTATTATTAATAGCTACGGTGAAGTAAAGCCTCTTGAAAATACACTGCTCTCGGCGCAGGTGTCGGGCGAGGTGTTAAGTTGGCATCCTAATTTTGTAGCCGGTGGCATAGTTGCTCGCGGTGAAACCTTATTCACTATCGAAAAAGACAACTATGAAGCAGCAGTACTTGTTGCAGAGGCCGAGCTTGCTCGCGCACAAGCGGGTTTAATAGAGGAACAAGCTCAAGCTCAAGTAGCCGAAGACGAAGCCAAGCGCTTTCCAAGTAAAGCGCGCACAGATTTATTTTTACGTAAACCTCAAGTGCTCAGTGCGCAGGCATCTGTAAAGTCGGCGCAAGCAGCATTAAAGCGCGCGCAACGTGATTTGGATAATTGTGATGTTACAGCCCCTTACGACGCATTGGTGATTAGCCGAAATATAGGTGTTGGACAGTTTGTCACTATGGGTTCGCAAGTTGCTGAACTCAATAATATTGAGACCGCTGAAGTGATTATTCCTATAGCAGGGTTCGATAGCGTTTTTTTGCCAGAGCGTATTAAAGGTATTACCGCAACGATTATTCAAAAAGGCCTAAACAGCTTCACCCGTGAAGGTGTAATTGACCGCGACCTAGGGATTGTTGATAACGCTACGCGTATGAGCAGTTTAGTAGTGCGTATAGAAGACCCATACGGTCTTAAGAATATACAACCAGCCATTAAGTTTGGTAGCTACGTACAGGTAAATTTTGCAGGTGCAATGCTTAATAATATTTACCGCTTACCGCAAGAGTTAGTTAATAACAAAACCGTATGGATCGTTAATGAAGAGCAGCAACTTGAGCCGCGCAAAGTCACAGTTATTCGTGAAGAGGGTGAGTACTTTTACATCAGTGATGGTTTGCAAACAGATGATAAGTTGGTGATTACTTTGCCAGAATATCCGCAAAAAGGCATGGCTGTAAAAATTGCGGGCCTTCAAAATACTAAAAATACAGAGGCACTTGAAAATGCTTCCACTGAAAAATTATAAAGGTAGGCTGAGTTATGAGTAACACTGAACTACCAAATACAGCGCCTTACGCTGAAAAACAAACCGGTATTATTGCTTACTTCGCTAATAACTCCGTTGCTGCCAACCTAATGATGATTTTTATTGTGGTGATGGGAATTATTAGCTTTCTAAATATCCAACGCCAAATGTTCCCTAATGTAGAAATTAACTACATTAATATTGAAGCTAACTACCCCGGCGCTTCACCACAAGAAATAGAAGAAAGCATACTTATAAAAATTGAAGAGTCGCTAAAAGATGTGACCGAAATTAAAAAAGGTGTGTACAGGGCATTTAGAAATGGCGGTAGAGCAAGTCTTGAAATTAATACTGATGTAGAGCTGACCGATATACTCGATAAAGTTAAATTACGGGTTGATGGTATCGCAACGTTCCCTGCCGGTATGGAACCGGTCACCATAAGTCAAGTTGAGTTTAGGCAAGATGTTATAGGTATGACACTCGTTGCTGACTTACCGCTAACTGAGCTTAAGCCTATAGCAAACCAAATAGAAGATGAGTTACTACAGCTATCTAACGTGTCGTTAGTGGTAAACGATGTTCCTCTTGATGAAATAGCAATTGAAATCGAACCCGATACGCTGCGTCAGTATAACCTAACCCTTAGTGATGTAATGAATGCAGTGCGTCGTTACTCAGCTAACTTTTCGGCGGGGCAGCTAAAAACAGACGCAGGTGTTATTTCTGTTCGCGTCGAAAATCAGTTTTACTCTGGTGAAGAATTTAGGCAAATACCGGTAAAAATAGGGGCTAATGGCGCTAAAGTGTTACTGCAAGATATTGCCGTGATTAAAGATCAGTTCACTGAAGGTGAGCGTTACTTTAAATTCAATGGTGAAAATGCAGTTTATATATCGGTAAAAGCGACTGAAGAGCAAAGTATTATCCCAGTTGCTGATTCAGTAAAAGCATTTATAGAATTAAAAAACAAAGAGCTACCACTGGGGGTTCGTTTAGAGCCACTAATGGATTTTACGTATTACCTAAATGCCCGCTTAGACATGATGGTTACAAACCTCATTCAGGGCGCTATTTTGGTTGCAATTATGCTATCAATCTTTTTACGCTTTAAGTTGGCATTATGGGTAATGATTGGTTTACCAGTGTGCTTTTTGGGCGCAATGATGATGATGCCACTGTTTGGTGTAACCATTAATATTTTATCACTTTTTGCTTTTATTATGGTGCTAGGGATTGTGGTGGACGATGCCATTGTCATAGGCGAAAGTGCCTACACCGAAATAGAGAAAAAAGGCGGCGGTGTTGTTAATGTGGTTAATGGCGCAAAACGCGTAGCAACCCCTGCAACTTTTGGTGTACTAACTACCATTGCAGTATTTGCTCCATTTACGTTATCTACAGGCCCAGAAAGTGCCTTCTTTTATGGTATAGCTGTGGTGGTAATGCTGTGCTTGGTATTTAGTTTGATTGAATCAAAGTTGATATTGCCTGCCCATATTGCTCACACTCATTTTTCACCAATAAAAGAGGGGGGCTGGCGAGATCGGTTTAATACGCGATTTTTTGGTTTTGTAAATGGCCCATATAAACGCTTTGTTATACGTTGTGTTGAATGGCGTTGGTCAGTGCTATTTTCATTTATTGCTCTATTAATCGTAACCTTTGCTTTAATCTCATCAAATCAAGTTCGTACCGGGTTTATGCCAAAGATCCCGCATGACTACCCGCAAATAAATCTAGAAATGAATGACAATATATCAGACATACAAACAATAAATGCTATTCGTGAAATAGAAGCGATGGTGATTGCGATTGATGAAGATACCGAACGCAAATATGGTCAAAAACTCATAAGAGATATTTTAGTATTTAACCAAGGGCGAACTGAAGCACAAGTGCTTGTTCCCCTTGTTGATGAAAGTATAAGGCCTTATAACGCGTTTGAATTATCACGACGTTGGCGCGAGGCGATGCCCGATATTGCCGGTGTTAAATCATTAACCATTTATGATGATGTAAATGGAGGGAGCAGTGACGGCGAATTTGGTTATTTATTATATGGCTCTGATATTGATACATTAAATAATGCAGGACGTCGTTTTATAGAGTTGCTGCAACAGCAAGAAGGTTTGTTTGATATTAGCTCAACAATAGATCCTGCAAGTAAAGAAGTGCAAATGAGCCTAAAACCGGTCGCTTACGATTTAGATTTAGACTTAGCTTCTATTGCAAATCAAGTTGGGGCAAGCTTTTACGGTGGTGAGGCTCAACGTGTTATTCGCCGAGGCGAGGAAGTACGTGTAATGGTGCGTTACCCTAAACTGACTCGAGAGGCATTTTCGTCACTTAAGCATGCGGTTGTTACTACCCCGCAGGGCCGTGAAGTACTTCTTGGTGATGTAGTAGAGCTAACAGAAACGCCAGGTATTAGCTATATACGCCGCGAAGGTGGCTACCGTACCGTGTATGTTTATGGCAATATTGATGAAGAGCAAATTGAGCCAAACGAAGTTGTAGATCAAATTAAAGAAAAGCTACTACCACAACTTAAAGAAGAGTATCCAAGTGTTAAGTCAGAACTAGGTGGCGCCATTGAAGAGCAACAAGATCAGGCTAATCAGCAGAAGATGTTTTTCTTCGGCGGTATGATTTTGGTGTATATTTTATTAGCCGTACCCCTTAAGAGTTATGCGCAACCACTTATTGTTATGTCGGTGATTCCATTTAGCTTAACGGGAGCAATATGGGGGCATTACTGGTTTGGTTTGGATATAACTTTAATGTCTGGCTTTGGTATTATTGCAGCAGCAGGGGTGGTTATAAACGACTCACTCGTTATGACCGATTATGTGAATCAAGCCCGTAAAACAGGTGTTAGTATTAAAAATGCTGTAATAGATGCCGGTTGTGCTCGATTCAGACCTATATTACTTACTTCAATTACTACATTTGCAGGTGTATTGCCCATTATGTTTGAAACAAGCCTGCAGGCTAAGTTTGTAATACCTATGGCGGTAGCGCTTGGTTTTGCAGTGATGTTTGCAACATTAATAACACTTATATTAGTGCCATGCTTGTACATTATATTAAGTGATATTGGTAAGGTGTTTACACGCATTTTGGGTGGGATTAGGACTGTATTTAAACGTCGCCCGCAGAAGGTTTAGCTCAATAAATAACATACGGGCTTAAATGCCGGGTACAAAAAGCACTGAATGATTAACCATTCAGTGCTTTTTATCATTTGTTGTTACTACATTAAGTATTAAAACAACAATAATTAATCTTTAAATTGCTTATGGCAATCTTTACAGCCTTTAGCCCATGCGCCAAAAGCTTTACCAATTACGGCCTTATCGCCTGATTGAGCCGCTACTGCTAGTTCATCTGCGTATTGTTGGAATGCAGTTGCTTTTTTCATAAAAGTATCGTTTTCAGACCAAACAGCAGCAAGTGCAGCTGTGTCGCCTTTATCTGTTCCTTCGTAAAACGCTTCCCATGGCATTTTTGAAAGTGCAGCTGCGTTGTTAGCACGCTTTTTAAATTGCTCTGCGTCAAAAGGTACTTTACCTTTTAGCATTGCGCCCATGTCACCAATTTGTACTGAGATCATTGAAAACGCTGCTTGGCGGTATTCAATCGCGTCACTTGGCTCTTTAAATGCAGAATTTGCCGATACGCTAAATGCACACGTTGCCAGTGCTATTGTTGCTAATACTTTTTTTAATTTCATGTTTGCCCCTGTTGAAAATTGTAATTCTTAATTCGGTATCTTGTATCTAACATCGTATTTATTCAAGTGAATACGATAGATTTAACTAAAACTTAATCGTTTATATCAATATCTGCAAATATCATCCCGCGACGCATGCTTCTAGTTGCTAAGAATACCTCACCAAGTAACGACATAAATGCACATATGAGTAATGCCATTGCTGCTACAAAACAACAAGCAATAGTCACGCCTAAGTTTATAGATTGAATGTGCGATAAAAATAACAACATAACCACAGCGCATACAAGTAATGCGCTTAATACACTTAAACTAAAAGCAATATGAATACATCGAGAACGCTTTAAAAGAGCGCGCAGCTCTGTAGCGAGTGATTTATTAAAGTCCTCGTCAGTACTTACTTTTAATCTGCGTTCTAACTGACGTGCCCTATCGGTAATACGTGCCAAACGATTAGATAAAACACCTAAAGTAGCGGCAATACCCGTGATCAAGAATACTGGGGCAACAGCTGTTTGAATTACTTTAGCCATAGTTAAAATATTTATTACTTCGTTATTCATTCCTACCCTTAATCAGTTGAGCTTGAAAATGACTTATATATCTACAGAGTACCTGATGTAGGCTTATTAAGAAAAGAGGAATTACGTTGATTTACTTTACATAGCTTCACAAAGTAAATCACAACACAGGTTATTTTTAGGTATATTTAATTACTTAATAAAAAATAAAAAATAAAAACCAACAAGGACTTTGACTGATGAAACGTACTCCATTCGCACTTGCTGCATTATCGCTAGCTATTTTAAGTGGCTGTAATCAAGCCCCTGAAGAAACCAAAAAAAATAATACACAAGTTAAAACGGTTCAAGTAGCCCAAGCTATTGCCCCAGTTGCTAAAAAAGTGCCTCATGAGATGACTATTCATGGTGACACACGTGTAGATAATTACTATTGGTTACGTGATGACGAACGTAAAGCGCCAGAGGTGATTAACTATTTAGAAGCTGAAAATACATACACAGATGCAATGCTTGCACATACCAAAACGCTGCAAAGTGAATTGTTTGAAGAGCTAAAAGGGCGTATCCAAAAAGACGATGATTCAGTCCCAGTTAAAAACGGTGATTATTTTTACTCAACGCAAACACGTGGCGATAACGAGTACACTACTTACTTACGCAGCAGCGATTTTGCAGGTACGGGTCAGCAAGTTATTTTAGATGTAAATGAGCTTGCGAAAGGCCATGATTATTATGCAGTAAGTGGCTTAAATGTAAGCCCGAATGGCAATTTAATGGCTTATGGCGAAGATACTGTTAGCCGTCGTATTTATAGTATAAAAATAAAAGATTTAACAACCGGTAAATTACTCGAAGATGCACTTGAGGGCACCAACGGCGGTATAGTTTGGGCAAACGATAATAAAACGGTTTATTACATTAAAAAAGATTTACAAACTTTATTAGGTTATCAGGTTTATCGTCATACATTAGGTACACCACAAGCTGATGATGAGCTAATTTACGAAGAAACTGATACCAGTTATTACATGGGTATCAGTAAAAGCAAAGATGAGTCAGAAATTTATATTTGGCACAGCAGCACAGCTGCATCAGGCGTATCGGTACTAAGTGCTGATGATGCTAAGGCAATGCCTAAACGCTTAATTGAGCGCGAAGCAGGGCTTGAATATGAAATATCTAAACTAGGGAATACTTACTACATTGTAACTAACTTAGATGCTGTAAATTTTCAGCTGATGAAAGTGGATATTGATAAAGCTGGTGACAAAGCAAATTGGCAAAGTGTGATCCCAGCGCGCGATGATATTAAACTCGAAGGCATTGATTTATTTAATGACTACTTAGTTTACCAAGAGCGTGAAATGGGCCAATCAAAGTTGATTGCGCGTGATTTAAAAACAGGTAAAGAGTTACCACTGAGCTTTAACGATAGCGCTTATACAATTGGTACTTATGGTAATAACGATATAGATAGCAGCACGTTACGAGTTTACTACACAAGCATGACTACACCTGGTTCATCGTACGATGTAGATTTAGCGACTGGCGATAAAAAACTACTTAAACAGCAAGCTGTATTAGGTGATTTTGATGCTGATAATTACGCCTCAGAGCGTATTTTTGTAACAGCACGTGATGGCATAAAAGTACCGGTAAGCTTAGTTTACCGTAAAGATGCGTTTAAAAAAGATGGTACTAACCCGCTACTGCAATATGGTTACGGCTCTTATGGCGCAACCATGGATCCTACTTTTTCAAGCACGCGCTTGAGTTTACTTGACCGTGGCTTTGTATTTGCAATTGCCCATGTACGTGGCTCGCAAATGCTAGGTCGTCCTTGGTACGAAGACGGCAAGCTACTCACTAAAAAGAATACGTTTAATGACTTTGTTGATGTAACTAAAGCATTGGTTTCTCAAAAGTATGGCGCAAAAGATGAAATATTTGCGTTAGGTGGCAGTGCTGGTGGCTTATTAATGGGCGCAGTAGCAAACCAAGCGCCTGAACTTTATAAAGGCATGGTTGCAGCGGTACCGTTTGTAGATGTAGTAACCACGATGCTTGATGCGAGTATTCCGCTTACAACAAATGAATACGGCGAGTGGGGTAATCCGAACGAAAAAGCGTACTACGATTATATGCTGTCTTATTCGCCATACGACCAAGTATCTAAGCAAGCATATCCTAATATGCTAGTGACGACTGGCTTGCACGATTCACAAGTTCAATACTTTGAGCCTGCAAAATGGGTTGCTAAGCTGCGTGACTATAAAACTGATGACAATAAGTTATTGTTTAAAATAGATATGGAAGCAGGGCACGGTGGTGCATCAGGTCGCTTTAAACGCTTAGAAGATACCGCGCTAAACTATGCATTTATGCTTGATTTAGCGGGTATTAAAAAGTAATTAATTTATATATTTAAATAGATTTAACTCAATAAGGTGCTTTTTAAGAAAGCACCTTATTTTGTGGTAAATTAAAGCTAAACATAGTGCCTTTACCAATTTCACTTTGTACGTAAATTTCACTATCCATCAGTTTTAATAAACCTCTGCAAATGGCCAATCCTAAACCACCTTGCTGGCGCCCTTCTTTATTAGAATTACTTGCTTGGTAGTGCGGGTCAAAAATAGCATTCAGCTCATCTTCTTTTATGCCTACGCCCGTGTCTGATACATGCACAAATAGTTGATTATCGTCACTGCGTTTTACATGTACTGCAATGCTGCCGCCGCGAGGGGTATGCCTAATTGCATTATCAATTAAGTTACTTAACACGCGCTCTAATTTAGCTATATCGGCAACCACAGGAAAATCACAAATCGCAGGTTCTACCGACAAACTAATGCCTTTTTTATCAACGGCTAAACTAAATTTTGCCATGCAATCGTAAATAAGCTCACCTAAATTAAAGGTTTCTTTATTTATACTTATTTCGCCATTTTCTAAGTGAGCAAGCTCAAATATTTGCTCTATGAGTAGCTTTAATTGCCCACAATTATTAAGCGATACCTGCAAGTATTCTTGCTGCTCTTTTTTACTTAGCTGCTCGCCTGACTGATTTAATACTTCTAAAAACCCCTGCAGTGAAGCAAGTGGTGTACGTAGGTCGTGCGATAAGTGAGTTAGTAACTCTTTGCGTTGTTTATCGCCTTGTTCAAGTGCTTTAAACTGCTCGTTAATACGCGTTAGCATGGCTTGAATACTTCGCCCTAAACTATGAACTTCGTTACTTTTTTGCGTTGAGTAATTACTTAGCTTGGTGTCGGTAAGGCTGTAGTTAGCTGCTTCAATATTACTAACATCGCGGGCTAAGCGCTGAATTGGGTTGGTAAAAAAGCGTAGCAAAATTAGCATCGCAATAAATAAAAATGCGAGTGCAGAGCCAAGCCATAAAGCGGCTAGCCATAACTTATCATTATTTTTTACAGTACTTAGTGAGGTGTCGTAAGCCTCACCACCAATAATTACATATAAATAGCCTTGTAACTTATCTTGATTAAATACTGGCGCGGCTGAAAATATTTTTTGTTGCTCTTTATTACGAGGATTATCACCATAAATAGGGGCAGCGCTTGGGTCGTTAATCAGCCTTTTTAAAGGCGTTAAACTAATATGCGTGCGTTTAACTTTCCCCGGCTTTGCTGAGTAAGTAAGAATTTTTCCGGTTTCGTCTACAAAATAAAATTCAAACGCAGGGCCTAATAGCATCAAGGTATGAAAGAGGTTTTCAAGCGCTTTATAGTCGTAAACACCTTCTTTTATTAATGGGTTATCCTGTACTAAATGCTCGGCAAGCGCCAAATGTAAATTTTGCTCAGCATGATGTTTTGAGGTGAGTTCCAGTTGCTTGCTCCAGCCGTAAACTAGGGCGCAAATAAAACAAAAAATGACAACTAGCGATATAGCTAATTTTTGATACAAAGATAATTTCATAATAGGTGTCTTAATTGAGTTGGCTAGGGTTTAGTTTGTAACCAACACCCCAAACTGTTTCGATGATAGGCGCTTGTTGGTGTTCTTCTAGCTTGGCACGTAAGCGGTTTATATGTGAATTAACCGTGTGCTCGTAACCACTGTGTTGGTAACCCCATACTTTATCGAGTAACTGCTGGCGGCTAAAAACATGATTAGGATGGCGTGCAAAGTAAACGAGTAAATCAAATTCGGTGGCGGTAAGGTTAAGGGCTTGCTTGCCTAAATACACTTGGTGCGAACTAAATTCTATATTGAGTGAGCCTACATTTAGTATTTGTTCGCTATCAACGGGGGAGTTGTCGTTATTTTGGCTAGCGAGTAGTTGTGCTCTGTGGCGTAATTGGGTTTTTACTCTGGCTTGTAATTCGCGTGCAAAAAAGGGTTTACAAATATAATCATCGGCGCCCATTTCAAGGCCAATAACTCTGTCCATATCGCTACTAAGCGCGGTGAGTAAAATTACGGAGGTAGTTGGGTAATGCTCTTTTATTTTTCGGCATAAGCTCAAACCATCCATTTGGGGTAAGTTTATATCGAGTAAAATAAGTCCGTAGGGATGCTTAGCTATTTTTTTTAAGGCAAGTTCTGCGCTTACAACATGATCAACATGTAAGTTAAGCGACGTTAGCTGCGTGGTAATTAACTTACCTATTTCTCTGTCATCTTCTACTACTAATATTTTTTCGTGACGCATGTATTACCTCGTAAAAAGGGGGGCATCCGTGCTCCCTTACTTCCCCATTACAAGCTGGAACGTTACTGCGTGCGCGTAATTACTATTTTCGATACTGGGTTATCAAACTTATGTTCAACACCAAGTGCTGATGTAGATAATCCATCTTGATTTGAAACAATGCCTGGATGCATCGTTATTATATCGGCTGTATCGTCACGTATTTCGTTAAACCCTTCACCGCTAGCGGCAGGACCTGGCACAGTTTCAGCTGTTTCTGTATTTGCTTCCGTACCCGCATCATAAGCAGTCGTAGTGCGTGATAACGAACCGCCAACTTCTAATGTTGATACATCTAAAGAACTAAGACCGGTAAAAGCATCATTTGTATTCCCAAGCATGGCAGCAAATGACAAATTAAGCGTTTCTTGCTCTTCAACAGTAATGATTACTGTGGTGGTTTCACCAGGGCCAATAGCGCCTTCAGCCGAAACTGCAGCAAGTGCACTTTCGTAGCTGAGGTATTCTTCATTTGCACCGCTTTCTGCAAGCATTTCTAAGCCAACAGAAGCTGTTGTACCGAAGGTCCAAGGTGCTTCATCTTCAAAAGCAATGACAGAGAGTGGTGACAAAGGCTGTCCTGCAGTTAAGTTACTAAAAGTAATAGTAAACTCACTGATCACAGGTTCTACAACAATTGGCTCAACAACGACCGGCTCTTCAACAACTGGGTCGTTATCATTATCGCTACACGCTGCAAGTGTGGTTGCAAGTGCAAGCACTAGTAGACTTTTTTTAAGGTTGTTAGCAGATGACATAATCATGCTCCTACTTAACTGTAACGGTTAATTGTGCTACTGGGTTTAACCATCTGTGTACTGTATTACTTAAATCGCTATTACCCGCTTCTAAATCGTCATCACCTAAGCTACCCGGGTGAATATGAATGTTAGTGTTTGTATCACCACTTAATACACCTGTACCGCCAGTGCCAGCGTCGCCACCTGGAGCAGCAGGAATACCCGGAGTACCTGGTGCGCCAGAGCCTTCAACTACAAGCTCATTGTTTTGTTCTGTGCCTGCATCGTAAGCATTTAAATTAATTGTGTAAGTACCCGCTTCTGTTGGGATTTTCCAGCTGTTTAAGCCTACAAAGCCATCATTAGTTGGTAGCATCATTGCAGTTAAAGATAGGTACTCATTACCGTCAGTCGTGCTCAGTGTTGCCGTTGTAGATGCGGCTGGTGCAAGTAAACCTTCAGCTGGGTTTGCAGCCATATCACTACCCGCAGCAGTTGCTTGTGCAACTAACTCTTCAATATTGCCGCCTTCAGCCATTGTTTGTAGTGCTGTAGATGCTTGCGTTGCTACTTCAAACAGTGTGTCTTCGCTGTTGTGTGCTGTAATTAACAGTGGAGTAAAGTGAATACCTTTGGTTAGGTTAGTTACTTTTAGGTCTAATTCTGCGGCCATAGTCGATTGGCTAGCTGCCGCTAAAAGAATTGCGATTGTTAATGTAGAAGTTTTCATTATTATTTCCTGTAAGTGATGATTCGAGTTGAGTATTGAATAATCGTCTCCAGAAACTCTCACAAACTTATCACTTTTTTATCACAAGATTTCACGCTGTGATTTTTAAACATAAATACGTTGGTTGATTTGTAGACATTTGTTTAGTTAAGAGGCAACATACATAAAACAAAAAGGAGAGTGTTATGGAAGAAAATCAGCAGGTTGAACCAGTTAATAAAGATGACCGTACGTGGGCTATGTTATGCCATTTAAGTGCGCTTGCTGGGTTTGTTGTGCCGTTTGGCTCAATAATTGGGCCATTAATTGTGTGGTTAATTAAAAGAGATGAAATGCCAATTGTTGATGTGCATGGTAAAAAGGCGCTTAACTTTCAAATAACGATGGCAATTGCATATGTAGTTTGTTTTGTGCTGATGTTTGTAGCAGTCGGCTTAATATTACTACCTATAGTGGCAATTTTTGGGTTTGTAATGGTTGTAATGGCAAGTATTAAAGCTAATGAAGGTAAAGAGTTTAATTACCCGTTTAGTTTAAATTTGATAAAATAAACACACAGTTTATTTTTATACCAATTGCATTAAATTAGTGACCTATTATAGCGATAAGAAAATAGCTCAATAACAAGGCTAAAATTATGATACATAGTTGTTCTATATAAATAATTTTTAACGTAGTTAGTGAGTTATTTAATACGCTAGAATGATCATGTTTTTAATAAAATTGGTATTATAAACCCAGCTATAGGCTGGGTTTTTACGTTTAGCCATAAGGGCATTATGCTTTATCTCACGTTATTTATTAGCGCATTTATATCTGCGACATTACTGCCTAGCTCTTCTGAGGTGATAATGGTGGGAATGATTACTCAAGATAAAGTTAATTTATGGCTTATGTGGTGCGTAGCAACACTTGGAAATGTGTTAGGGAGCTGTGTTAATTACTGGTTAGGCACGCAGGTACTGCGTTTTAAAGATAAAAAATGGTTTCCTGTATCGCAAAAAGGGCTTGATAGCGCACAAAAGCAATTTAACAAATATGGAGTGTATAGTTTGTTATTTGCTTGGTTGCCGGTTGTGGGGGACCCATTAACGGTGATTGGAGGCATATTTAAAGTACGATTTAGTACCTTTTTATTGTTAGTAACACTAGGCAAAGGCGCTCGCTATTTAGCGGTTATCGCCCTTGCCGTAGGATTCGAAAAGCTTTTTTAAATAAGTTTTTAAGTGCTTATTTAGCCCAATCAAGCGTTAACGACACTGAGTCGGCAAAACGCAGTGCATGTGGTTTATCAACACGTGCTTTAGCGTAATGAACGCTTGGGTGTGCGTGACAAACGGCAAGAATTTCAGCAACTAATTTTTCTAGCAGTAAAAAGTGCCCTTGCTCTACTAAGCTAATAACTTCTTTGGTGATCACTTTATAATTAAGTGCTTGGTCAACTTCATCCGTTTTACACGCATCATCAGCAGGGTAGTGAATCTCTAGATTGATCACTACATCTTGCTTTTTTTCACGCTCATCGGGGTTAAAGCCAATAAACGTACGCAGGCGTAAATTAGTAACGTTAATAATTGCATTAGCCATAGGGTTAACCTTTTATAAGCTGCAAAAATTCGTTACGTGTTTTAGGATCGCTTCTAAAGTTACCTAACATTACTGATGTACGCATGCTTGAATTTTGCTTTTCTACACCACGCATCATCATACACATGTGTTTTGCCTCAACAATAACGCCTACGCCCTTAGCGCCAGTAACTTCTTCAACTGCTTTAGCGATTTGATGCGTTAACTGTTCTTGAATTTGAAAACGGCGTGAAAACATATCAACAATACGTGCAAATTTAGATAAGCCTAATACTTTACCGTTTGGTATATAAGCAATATGGCAACGGCCAATAAAAGGCAGTAAATGATGCTCACACATAGAGTAGAGCTCTATGTCTTGTACTAACACCATGTCGTCAGCGTCAGATGTAAATACTGCTTTATTAGTTATTTCATCAAGCGTTTGACGATACCCTTGCGTTAAATATTCCATTGCTTTTGCAGCACGTTTTGGCGTATCAAGTAAGCCTTCGCGGTTAGCATCTTCACCTACAGCGGTGATGATTTTTTCATAACTTTCTTTTAATTCATTGTGCATAAATATCTCAGTTTATTTATATTTACTTTAAATGACGACCGCCATCAATAGGCAAAGAGCGCCCTGTGATGTAGTGGCTTTGTAATAGTAAATCAATGCTATTGATAATTTCTTGGCATCCGGGTTCAATGCCCATTAATGATTTTTTAAGGGTCTTAGCTCGATATTGTTCATCGTCATGTTCATTAAAAATAATGAGCGATGGAGCAACCGAGTTCACTTTTATATTTGGCGCATATTTAGCGCTAAACGATTTGGTTAGGTTGTCGAGTGCTGCTTTACTTGCTGCATAAGCTAAGTGTTTAGGGCTGCCTGTTTCAACTACATAATCAGTAAGATGTATTATATCGGCAGGTACTTTTTCATTTTGCTGATAGTTTAAAAGCAGCTCTGCGCACATTAAATTAATTAAATACGGTGTTTTGGCATGTACTCGCATCATATTATCAAACAGTGCTGCAAAGTCAGGGTTGTTAGCTTCGCAGTCCCAGCTTGATGCGTTATGAACAATAGCGCGCAGCGATGTTGTATGCTCTTTAAGCGTATTTATAAATGTACTAATACCTTCATCGGTACTAAAATCGGCATAAATACATACAGCGCCTTGTTGCTCTAATTTATCAACAGCGGCGTGACGAGTACGATACGTGATAATAATACTCTGCCCTTGGGCTATATAATGCTGAGCGAGTGCTAAACCAATACGTTGGCCTGCGCCGGTAATTAAAATGGGCGATGTCATATAAGGCAGTGTTCTCTTTGGCGGGTAGTTATACCAATATAATTAAAAATATCATCATTTTATCGCTATTTCATAGGGCTATAATAGCTCACTAATTTAATGCAATTGGTATTATAAAATTCAAAGCGTTAATTTATTAAAATATACGCAGCTTCTTAATCTGTCGATCAAAAAAGCAATTAATCCTCAAAGGCATTAATTGCTTTATTTTAGCTACTAAACCTTAATCGTAAATTGTCGGAATTGGTTGACGCTTATGTTGTGTACGCGTGTAAATGCTTACAAGCTTTTGTTCAACATCATTAGACACAGGTTTACCTTCTAAAAAGTCATCAATTTGCTCATAGCTCAAACCAAGTGCTTCTTCGTCTGTTAAACCTGGGCGGTCACTTTCTAAATCAGCTGTAGGTGCTTTATCTACCAATAAAGCTGGCGCACCTAGTGCAGTAGCAAGTGCACGAACTTGGCGTTTTGATAAACCAAACAGAGGGGCTAAATCGCACGCGCCGTCACCAAATTTAGTATAAAAACCAGTAATGTTTTCAGCACTATGATCGGTACCCACTACTAAGCCTTGGCAAAAACCTGCAATTTCGTACTGAGCAACCATACGTTGACGCGCTTTAACATTACCTTTAATAAAATCTATTTGAGCTTGCTCAGGCAGTGCTTCACCACAGCCAACTACGGCAGCTATCGCTTGCTCATGCAATGCATCAGCCGCAGGTTGTACGTTTACGGTCATACGTTTACTTGGCTGAATAAAATCAACCGCCATTTGTGCTTCATCTTCGTCAGCTTGTACACCATAAGGTAGGCGCACTGCAATAAACTGATACTTGTCAGTATCGTGTTCTTTATTTAGCTCGTTTACAGCAAGTTGACATAAGCGGCCGCAGGTTGATGAGTCAACACCACCGCTAATACCCAGTACTAACGAGCGTGAATGAGCTGCTACCAAACGTGTTTTAATAAAATTAACTCGGCGAGTTATCTCAGCATTTACATCAATCGTTGGCTGAACCTTCATTTCAGCCATAATTTCGGCGCGCATTGCCAGCTCCTTATAAAATTTAATATGTGATACGCAATAAACTTATTATGTGATTTAGTTTTAGTTAATTAAAGTTTTAAATGAGCTTTTATTTGGCGAAGCTCTGCTTTTAATTTTTCTACTTCTTCAAGTAAATCGCTTAATTCTTTGTCTTTAATTACTTCGCTTGGTAGAGCAACAAAGGCATCGGCGGGATTATTTTGTTGTTCGCCAAATAAATGAATATATCGGCTGTCACGTTTTCCAGCTTCACGCTCTAGCTTTGTGACGTACTCGCTTTCAATCAGTTTATTGAGCGCTGTCTCTACTTCATTTACGTTATTAAAATCAGCAAGTCTAGCACTGCGGGTTCTTAATTCACCAGGGGTTTGAGCACCACGCAAAAGTAATAAACAAACAATGGCACGCTGCTGAGCAGAAAATTGCAGATTACTAAATTCAGTGTTGCAAAAGCGGTGATCGTATTTATTTACGCGACCCGAAAGACCTTCATCTATTGTAACCAAACGCATTTCTATTAGTTCATCAAGTGCGTTTTGCACGTCTTCAACTGTAAGACTTAACACAGGATCGCGATTAGACTTTTGGTTACTTGCGTTCACGAGAGCGTTTAACGATAGCGGATAATGCTCTGGCGTCGTGCTTTGTTTTTCTAATAGGCAACCAAGAATACGTTGTTGATTTGTTGATAACTGCATAAATAATCTCAAATTAGTAAGCGTATTTTATTAGCTTACACCTTTATTGAATGCCAAGCCATTGTTGAAGCTTTGGTTGTAATGCAGCTAAATCGAGAGGCTTACTTAAATAGTCGTTCATGCCTGCGGCTAGACATTTTTCTTTATCGCCCTGCATGGCATTGGCTGTTAGCGCAATAATAGTAATATTTTCATTATCTTTACCTGCATCACCTTCTCTAATGGCTTTAGTGGCTTGGTAGCCATCCATTTCGGGCATTTGGCAATCCATTAAAACTAGCTTATATGGTTTACCTTGTTTTGCATTGAGCTTTACAATTGCCTCAAGGCCATTTTCGGCAATATCAAAAGTAACACCCGCCTGCTTTAATAGCGCAGAGGCAACCACTTGGTTTATTTTATTGTCTTCAACAAGCAATAGTTGTGGTTCTGATGAATCCAGTACTGGCGCTTTAGTTAGCTTGTTTTGAAGCTGTGCTTGTTGCTGCTGTTGTTCAATGTATTTATCGTTTGTGAGTGAGTCAAACAAATCAGACGGTGTGAGAGGTTTGAAAATCATACAGTCGACTTCCATACCTACTTTAGACTCCTCAGACGAATAACTCATTGGCGCCATAATAACTAACTTGCAACTATGCATATTTATAAAGTTTTTAAGCGCGGTGATATGCGTTTGTGGGGCTTTTTCAAAAAAGTAGTAATCAACTAAAATAGCACCAGGGTGGGTGGTTATATTACTTAAGTAATCATCAACCTCAAGATAGTTATGTATACAATTAACTTTTGCACCCCAAACAGTGAGCTGCTTATTAGCGGTGTTAGCATTTAACGAGCACTCATCAATAATTAAAATATGTTTGTTTTTAATTAAATGACTCGGTAAATCTTGTTCTTTACTTAAGCGCGGTTGTATTTGTACTGTGAAAGAAAATGTACTTCCTTCACCTTGCATACTGTTTACACTCACTTCACCGTTCATCAGTTCGCACAATTGTTTTACTATGGCAAGGCCAAGCCCTGTGCCCCCAAATTGGCGTGTTGTTGAAGCATCGGCTTGTGTGAATGAGTCAAATAACGACGCTTGTTTTTTAGGGTCAATACCAATACCAGTATCAATAATCGAACATTGAAGGAACGAGCCATCCGTTGTTTCATCTATTCTGGCAGTAATGACTACTTCGCCATCAATAGTAAATTTAACCGCGTTGCCAATTAAGTTATTTAAAATTTGGCGCAAGCGGTTAGGGTCACTAATTATCTCGCTAACAGTTATTTGAGTAGCATCTAGAATAAGTTTTGTATTGTTTTGTTCTACCTTTAAAGCAAAGGATTCCACCACTTCGCCTAATAACCGAGGTAAATTAAATTGCACGTTTTCAATATCGAGCTTACCGGCTTCAATTTTAGAAAAGTCTAATATGTCATTAATTATATTAAGCAAAGATTGAGCTGATGATTGAGCAAGTTCAATATGATGTTTTTGCTGTAGGTCCAATTGAGTTTGCTTAATTATGTTAAGCATACCTAAAACACCGTTCATTGGGGTGCGAATTTCGTGGCTCATACTCGCTAAAAATTCACTTTTAGCTTTAACAGCTTGTTCGGCGGTTTCTTTGGCAGAAACTAGTTTTTGTTCGGTTTCAATTCGCTGTTGGCTTGAGTGCAAGCTGCCTATTAACGCTGCAACGGCAATTAAAAAGCTTTCTTCGTTTTTAGACCAGTGGCGTTTTGATTGACATTGCTCTGCGCAGACGACTCCTATAGCGCCACTTCCTGCAGGGATTATTACGCACAGCATTGATTTAATCTCGAGAGTCATTAAATACTGTTCTTTAATTGGCTCGAGTATTGGGTGTTCTTGGGCGTCAGGCACATTAAATACAGGCTGGTGATCTATTGCATTAAAAAAGCCGGGAAGATTTTTTCTTAGCCAAATAGAGTCAATTTTATCACTAGACGAATGTTTACTATGTATGGCAAAAGGGCTTAGTTGGGATTTGTCTTCATTAAAAAACCAAATACTGGCACGTTTAATATCAAATGCTTGGCAGATTGCTTTAGTAATAATGTCTTTTGATTGGCTAAGTTGCCCATTTAATATTAATTTATTAACGGTCAGGGAGGCTAAAATTTCGTTGTGTAATGCGGTTTTATTATTTTCTAATTCAATTTTTTTACGGGTATCAATATTCTGTAATGAGCCAAAGATACGTGTGCATCGTCCATTTTTTCGTTCTGCTTCACCATGTACAAGTACCCAAACAGATTCACCTTCTTCATCCATTACTTCTAATTCAACTTCGTAGCTTTCACCATATTTTATGGCTCGTTCAATTAAAGGTTTAATTGTTTCTCTGCTAGTGCCTTGTTTAAAGTAATTTAAATCTGTAGGCCATTCTGGTTGGTTATTTAATGGGTATTTAAATAGTTTTTTGGTCATATCAGACCAATATACTTGTTTCGTTTCTAAGTTAAATGACCATGCGCCTATTTGGGCTAGATCACTCATTGCTTCAAGCATTTTTTCGTTTTGTTGCTGGCGATTAAGCATTTTCAAAAAGAATAAAAAGGCCCAAATTAATAATCCGCAAATAATAATAATTGATAGCCTAAGTGGCCATACAGCTGAATTTGGTGGGCTCCAACCTATTTTAGGTGCTACGTAAAGTTGCCAATTGCCACCTTGAAAGCTTAACGTAAACTCAAGGGGGTCTTGCTCTATTATGTTTTGATTACCGTAAAAAAACTCCCCTTTGCTGCCAAGTCCATGCCTGCCTTGTAAAGCGACGTTGTATTCTTTTTCTAGCTCATAAATACCTGAATTTTCATAGACTTTGTCAATGTTGAGAACAACTGAAAGTAATCCCCAAAAGCGATTTTCTGGCGGTATGTAAACAGGAACGCGGGCTATAAGTGCTATGTCACCTTGGATTAATTTTAATGGGCCAGCCATTACAATGGTATTTGTATCACGAGCTCTAATAGCATCAGCGCGTTGGTTTTTTTCTTCTAAAAAGTTTAAACCGAGTGCTTTTTCATTACCTTTTAAGGGGTAAGTCATACGAATTACCATATCGGGTGCGCCACCAATATTGCGAAGCTCATTTGAGGTTTTAAATAGTGGTTGGGCAATTTGTTCAAACTGTGTTTGCTGTAAATCAGGCTGCGCTGCTACGGCAACACCTAAGCCTCGAACTAGTTGGATATTAGAAACTAAAATAGATTCTAATTGAGCTCGATATGTACTTACTTCAGAAAGAATTTGTAGGCGATGGGCATCTTTAACACGATTGTAGTTAATACGATCAAGTACGATACCAACTAGTACAGTTAGCGTAAGCGATAACCAAAAGGTCAACTTAAAGTTATGAACGTTCGTTTTTTTATTGTTAGTAGATGGTGGCATTTGCTACATCGTGGCGTTAATTTAGGCAAATTAACTATAGCTAATTTATTACACAAATGAAAACGGCGCATTAACAAATGCGCCGTTTATTTTTTATAATTAGTAGTTTAGCGAGTTACGAGTCGCTAACTTCACGCGCCCAGTGATTTTGCTTTGCTACATGTAGCTTGCGGTAACCATCAAGTAGCGCCGCATGCTTTTTAAAGCCTTCAAGCGATAAACCAGGGAAAGTTAAACCGTTAAACTGCTTTTTACCTTCGGCAATTTCTATAGCCAGCGCTACATTATTAGCACCAAACATTAAGCCTAGTGCATCTTGGTAATCTGCGTATTCGCGCTCGTCATCGTATTTAATTTCAAGAACTGCTTTTAAACAGCGGAAGTGGCGCATTGCCTCTTCGTTTACTTGGCCTGTATGAAGTATCCAGTCAACCCAATCAATGGCTTCTTCGCTGCCTGCAGCTAAACATAGGTGTGCTTTAAGCTCACCTATACGCAGTGTGTGCCATGGTGTGTCGGCATCGGTTGCAAGGCCAATAAATTCTGCGGCGCGGATAATATCGCTGTGGCCTGCTTCTTCTAGGCTGTCGTAAATTTCCATCCATTGCTCTGCATCGTACTGATCAAGCGATAGGAATGTTTCGCGAAATTTTGCGCCTTCGTTGTTGTTACGCCAAATAAGCTCATCAACAGGGTAAATGTCAGACATGCCAGGTACTAAAATACGACACGCGTATACGTTTAGGTGCGTGTAATCCATGATGTAGATATCATGATCCATGCTATGAATTAGGTCAGTACAGAAGTTATATTCTTCTTCAGTTGTTCCGCTAAAGTCCCAGTGTACAAATTCAAAATCAGGTTTTGCACGGAAAAAATCATGCGAAATCAAACCGCTTGAATCAATAAAGTGCAGTTCAATGTTCTCTGGTGTTGCTACTTCGTCGTTATCAAAGGTAGCAGGTTGGAATACATCTAGCTGATCAAGACGACGACCTTGTAGTAACTCAGTCACGGTACGTTCAAGCGCAACTTCAAATGATGGGTGAGCACCAAAAGAAGCAAATACAGAACCATCTGTTGGGTTAATAAGCGTTACGCTCATTACAGGGTATTTACCCCCAAGTGACGCATCGGCAATACGTAAATGAAAGCCATGGCTGCGAAGCTCTTCACACGCTTCGTGAATTTTAGGGTATTGCTTAACAACATCTTCAGGCACGATTGGTAAACAAATACCTTCGGCGATGATACGGTTTTTAATAGCACGTTCAAATACTTCTGATAAACCTTGTACGCGAGCTTCAAACTTGGTGTTACCTGCGCTCATACCGTTAGATACAAAAATATTACCGATAACGTTTACCGGAATGTATACGTCTTGGTTATCGCGTTGGCGTGTGTATGGCAGGGTACAAATACCACGATCGATATTGCCTGAGTTAAAATCAAAAAGGTGTGATGCGTTTAGTTCGCGCTCTGGGTCAAAGTAATCCCATAAGCTTTCATCCATAATGCCCTCTGGCACTTCATCGCCTTCAACTTTAAACCATTTTTCGCTTGGGTAATGAGTAAACTCGCCATTAGCAAATTCTTCACCTAGATAAAAGTCTGCAAAAAAGTAGTTACAGCTTAAACGTTCAAAGTATTCACCGAGTGCTGAGGCAATAGAGGCTTTGTCGGTTGCGCCTTTACCATTGGTAAACATAACACCGCAGTCGCTGTCTTTTATATGAACCGAATAACAGTTAGCTACAGGGTTAAGCCAAAGCGCTTCTTCAACATTAATGTTTAGGGCTTTAAGCTTGTTTTGCATGGTAGAGATTGACGATTCTAGGTCGCGGTCTTTACCTTTGATAAATGTTTTTTCAGTCATATTGATCTCAACTAGTTCTGCACGATGTGTGGAGCTGACATTATCGTGGATTTTGATGTTTATTTCACCCTTTGCGAGCAAGAACATTATTATTTAATAAAACTGTGGTTATTATATGTGCTTAACGCTTGGTCAAAACGTGCAAAGGAAACGGTGATGTTTAAAGTAATCAAACGCTTGTTGTTATTAATTGTGATATTAGGGCTGGCAAGTACCGCTGTTGTTTATGGGGTACTTAGTTTAAGTTTACCCGCTCTTGATGGAAACGGACGCAGTAACGCGGTAGTAGAGCCTGTAAAAATTTCGCGCGATGCACTAGGGCAAGCAGTAATAAACGCCAATAGCCGAAACGACGCTGCCTATGGTTTAGGTTATGCGCATGGGCAAGACCGATTTTTTCAAATGGATTTACTAAGGCGTAATGCCGCAGGTGAGTTAAGTGAATTATTTGGCCAAGCAGCGTTGGGGCTCGATAAAAAAATGCGTTTTCATCAATTACGTAAACGCAGCCAAATTATTTTACAAACCCTGCCTGAAGCAGATAAGCAATTACTTAAAAGTTACGCTCAAGGTGTAAACGAAGGTTTAGCGCAAGTAGGGTATTCAAGCTTTGAATATTTACTAACCGGTGCAGCGCAAAAGCCATGGCAAAGTGAAGACAGCCTACTTGTGATATTTAGCATGTACCTTGATTTACAAAGCGCCACATTTGAGCGTGACCAAGCACTTATTCAAATTGAGCAAGCGTACACAAAGCAAATGGTTGATTTTTTAACGCAACCAAGTAAGTACCAAGCCGCGCTTGATGGCAGTAAATTAGCGCTTTATAGCGGCGGCATACCTACTTTTCCCAATCAAACAGAGCATATAGTTAAAAGCATTGAAGCCAACCAAGAGCGCGGCAGTAATAACTGGGCTGTTACAGGAGCGCTGACTAAAACAGGGGCTGTTACAGGAGCGCTGACTAAAACAGGGGCTGGTATGGTGTCGGATGATATGCATTTATCGATGGCAGTACCTGTAATTTGGTACAGGGCACAATTAAATTACATGCACAGTGGTGAGCAGACTCAGGTAACCGGTGTATCGCTGCCCGGCGCACCTGCCATTGTTGTTGGCACTAACAACAATGTTGCATGGGGATTTACTAACGGTTATTTAGATACAGCCGATTGGGTTGTATTAAACGATGATAGTAAAACATGGCAAGTAGATGAACCTATTGCATTACCCGATGGGGAGGTTGAAAACTATTCATTAATACTCAGTGAATACGGCCCTGTAAAATATATTAACGAAAAACCTTATGCGTTGAGCTGGGCTGCCCATCAGCCTTATGCCGTTAATATGGAGTTATTAAAATTAGAGCAAGCCAAAACGGTAGATGATGCACTTGCTGTAGCAAGCGATGTAGGTATTCCGGTACAAAATCTTATGGTGGTAGACAGCCAAGGTAGCGCAGCGTGGAAAAACATGGGCGGTATACCGGCTCGTAAAGCGCCAAGTGAGCTTGGCGTAAATGCCGATGACTACTCAGCGCTTTGGCAGCAAAATGAATTACAACGCCCTTTTATTAAAAACCCGCAAAACGGTCGATTATGGACTGGTAATTCTCGCGTGGTATCGGCTGAGGATGACGCGCGTTTTGGTAATGGTGGCTATGCACTCGGCGCACGTTCGAGTCAAATTCGCGATAGATTATTTGAAAAACAAGCATTTGCTGAGAGCGACTTTTACGCATTACAACTTGATAACCAAGCTCGCTTTTTAATGCCTTGGCATGCTCTGCTATTAAAGCAATTAAAAGCCGATACAACTAAAAATCAGCAATATATAACAGCGCTTGAAAACTGGCAGCAATGTGCGTGTTCAACCTCCATAGGGTATACCTTAGTTAAGCGCTACCGCGATGAAGTGATTAATATTTTATTTAGCAGTATGGAAGATGAATTAAATAAACAACAAGGCACACTTAAATACGTAAAACGAGATTTAGAGCCCGCTGTTTGGCAGCTTATAAACAACAGGCCCGACACATGGATAAACCCACAATTTAAAAGCTGGGATGAGCAGTTACAAGGAGCATTTAGCCAAACTATTACTAAGCTTACAGAACAATTTGGTAATAACGTACAAAACTGGCAGTGGGGCAAGGTAAATGAGTTAGTGATAGAGCATCCGTTTGCAAAGCAAATGCCGTTACTTGCTAAGTTATTAAATATGCCCACAGCAGCGGGTTTTGGTGATAGTTATATGCCCGCCGTACAAGGGCGTAGTTTTGGCGCATCGCAGCGTTTTATTGCTCAACCTGGGCATTTAGAACATGCAATTATGGCTATTCCGGGTGGGCAATCGGGGCACCCTCTTTCTGAATTTTACAGAGCGGGGTTTAGTGATTACGTTGAAGGTAAGCATACACCTTTATTGCCTCAAGAATTAATACATCAAATAGTAATAAAGCCGACACGATGAACTAAAGTATAGCTAAACACGTTCTATATAATTACCAATAAAACAACAGAGAACTAAAATGAAAAAAATACTACCCGCATTAATAACAGGTTTATTACTAAGCACTACAGCGCAAGCAGATGATGGCCCAGTAACAGCACAAAAGCTAAGTGAGCATGTATATGTACTATTTGGGCAAGGCGGTAATATTGCAGCAAGTGTAGGTGATGATGGCATTTATATTATTGATGATCAGTTTGCCAAGCTCTCAGATGATATTAAAAAAACCATTAGCGATTTAAAACCAGGCAGTGCAGAGTTTGTCATTAATACTCACCATCATGGCGATCATACCGGTGGCAACGAGAACTTTGCTAAAGCGGGTGCGCATGTTATAGCGCACGACAATGTACACAAACGTTTAGAAGAGCAGCACGGGGAGGGGTCAGACTTTTTACCGCGCATTAGTTTTGGTCATGACTTAAAACTACATTTTAATAACGAACACGCCCATGTAGTGCATTACGAACATGCACACACCGATGGCGATTCGGTTATCTTTTTTAGTAACGACAACATAGTGCACATGGGCGACATTTACTTTAATTTTGGCAGCTTACCGTTTGTTGATGTAGATAGCGGCGGCAGCGTTGATGGTATTTTAGCGGCAGTAAACGATGTAGTTAATCAAATTGACGACAACACTAAAGTAATACCAGGACACGGCAAGGTAAGTGACCGTTCAGGACTGATAGCGTATGGTAAGCTAGTTCAAAACGCGAAAGACGTAATGCTAAAAGCAATGCAAAATAATGCAAGCTTAGAGCAAGTACTTAAAGCCGATCCATTGGCTGAGCTGAATCTTGAATACGCAGGCTGGTTACCAAAAGAGAAAGTAACCACACTTTTTTATCGTAGCTTAAAGTAGTACGCGTAACGTAAAAAACATGATACAAAGCTGAGTGTACTTTAACGTACATTCGGCTTTTATTTTCTTATGCCCAAAGGAGTTGTGTATGTCGGCAGAAAAAACCCATCTTGAAATTTGTAACTTAACCAGAGAGCAATATCCGCAAATTAAAACCTTGATGGATCAAGCGTATCCCGACTTAGGCGGTGCGTGGCCAAGTCATACCATTTTTAGATTAATAGACCAGTTTCCTGAAGGGCAAATAGGTATTGTGGATGACGGCGTGCTGGTGGGCTTAGCATTAAGCGTGCAGGTTGATTACACGCGTTTTTCAAACCCGCATACATACGAAGATATTGCAGACGGTCACGACCGTGTATTTAGCGATACCGACGGCGATGCGCTATACGGCTTAGATGTTGCTATTAGCGAAAGTCACAGAGGCATGCGTTTAGGTCGTCGCCTTTATGATGCCCGTAAAGAATTGTGCCGCCAATATAACTTACGCGCTATTTTAGCAGGTGGGCGTATTCCGCGTTATTACAATCACAGCAGTGAAATGACGCCAATGGAATACATTGCAAAAGTAGATCAAAAAGAATTATACGATCCTATTTTAAGTTTTCAGTTATCTAACGATTTTCAGGTAAAACGATTACTTAAAAAGTATTTACCGGAAGATCAAGAGTCCGTTGGTTACGCCACTCTGCTTGAGTGGAATAACATTATGTATGAGCCAACCGACACGGTACTTGAGTCAACTAAATCAATAGTGCGAGTAGGTGCTGTGCAATGGCAAATGCGTTGTGTTGAATCGGTTGAAGAAATGCTAAAGCAGGTTGAATACTTTGTAGATACCGTATCTGACTACAAAAGTGACTTTATACTATTCCCTGAGTTTTTTAATGCGCCACTAATGGGGCTAGGGAATCAAAGTAATCAAACAGAAGCGATTCGCTATTTAGCGGAATACACTGAAACGTTTAAAAACGCGATGTCGCGTATGGCAATAGAATACAACGCTAATATTATTACCGGCTCTATGCCACTTGCCGAAGATGATAAAATTTATAACGTAAGTTACCTATGCCATCGTAGCGGTAAGATAGACGAGCAACGTAAAATACACATAACCCCGCATGAGCAAAACGATTGGGTTATTCAAGGCGGCGATAAAATTGCCGTGTTTGATACCGATGCCGGTCGTGTGGGTATTCAAATTTGTTACGATGTAGAGTTTCCAGAGCTTTCACGCATATTGGCCAAACAAGGGTTAGATATTCTGTTTGTGCCATTTTGGACTGATACTAAAAACAGTTATTTACGTGTGCGCCACTGTGCACAAGCGCGTGCAATAGAAAACGAATGTTATGTGGTTATTGCAGGTTCGGTGGGTAATTTACCAGAGGTAGAAAGCCTTGATGTGCAGTATTCGCAATCAGCTGTACTAACGCCATCGGACTTTTCGTTCCCGCACGATGCAACACTTAACGAAGCCACACCAAACACCGAAATGCTGCTATTTAGTGATCTTGATATGGATAAACTTAAAATTCTTCACAGCGAAGGCACAGTGCGTAACTTAAAAGATCGCCGTGAAGATTTGTACGAAGTGATTGTTAAAAAGAGAGACGTTTAATGGCGTGGGTGTACTTAATTATTGCTGGGTTACTTGAAATTGGCTGGCCGATTGGCTTAAAAATTTCGCAAAACGCTGATACTCGCTGGCAAGGTATAGCAATAGCGGTGGTATTTTTAGTCGCTAGTGGTTTTATGTTGTGGCTTGCACAAAGGCAAATATCAATGGGTACCTCATACGCCGTATGGACAGGTATTGGCGCCGCCGGTACGTTTTTAGTGGGTATATTGTTTTATAACGATGCCGCTACATTTGGTCGTATTGCGGGAGTATTAATGATTATTAGTGGTGTGATAACACTAAAAATCAGCTCTTAGAACCAGTTCTTAAAGCTATAAAAATTATAACAGCGCAGGTATAAAAGCCTGCGCTTTTTTATGCCCTTAATTCGGCAACATAACCAAAACAGCGGCAATGGCTATGAGTATTAAGCCAGCAGTATCTTGTTTCTTAAGTGGCTGCTTTAACCAAAGAACGGCAATTAGCATGGTAAAAAACACTTCAACCTGTCCAAGTGTTTTAACGTAAGCAACGTGCTGTAAGCTCATTGCACTAAACCAGCCAATAGAACCGACACAACTAAAAACACTAATTGCGGCTGTAGTACCTTTGTATTGCCACAGTTTACTAAGTGTTTGCGGCTCTTTTAAGAATAAATAGCCCAGTAGTATTAGTGTTTGTAAGCTAATTACAAACAGCAAAACCCAAGCTGCTGAGTGAGGAAATAATAATCCTGAATTTAAGCTCGCTTCTCGTACCCACAGCGATGTAAGTGCAAAGCAAGTACCACAAGCCAGTCCTAGTAATGCTGTTTTAGCATTAAAGTGTTTAACGCTTGTGATGCCACTGAGTAGCAATACGGCAATAGCGCCAAAAAACACACCAAGCCAACCGAGCAAAGAAAGTGCCGAGCCAAAAAATAATACACCTAAAATGGCTGCTACTAACGCCTCGCTTTTGGCAAGACCAGCACCTACGGCGTAATTATTCATTTTAAATAACTTAACCATTAAACCAGTGGCAAGTATTTGCATCACACTTGCGCCTACAATAAATCCCCAAAAGGCATTATTAAACGCAGGCATGGCTGTATCTTGATATTGATACAAACCATATAAATACACGCCAGCAATAGGGCCTGCGATAATAAAGCGAGAGAGTGTTACGCCAGCCACACTCACATCGTTACTTAATTTACTTTGCAGGGCATTACGCCATGCTTGCATGAAGGCGGCTAAAAAAGTGAAAAATATCCAGGTCATGGTCGTCATCGTTAAAATGTAAGGCAGTAAAGTTAACAAGCTTTGTGAAGTAAAGCGATGCATTAACTATGATGTTGAATATTCATCATCTGCGACATTATGTCGCATGGGTTTTAGGATAAATTTAGCTATAGTAGGTCTGATGTTATTGTTAGCCGCCAGAGTTTGTCATAAAACGTATCTGGCGGCTTTTTTATTACGCTTATGCTAAATTATCCGAAACATCAAAAGGATAAATTATGGCAACATTAGTTGTATGTGCATTACTTGCGGTATTAATGCCTTACTTTGCAAAAGTGCCGGTTGCTATAGCAATGGCAAAATTAGGTCGATACGACAATAAACACCCAAGGGCGCAACAAACAAAATTAACCGGCTTTGGTGCACGGGCGCTCGCTGCTCACCAAAACTGTTTTGAATCGCTTGCTGTTTTTGCTGTCGCTATTGCAGTTGTACTGGGCACTAACTCCGTAGGTGCAGTGACCGAAATGCTAGCTGTTACGCATATTGTGTCGCGTATTTTGTATTGCGTATTTTACTATATGAACCTAGATATAATTCGTTCATTAGTGTGGTTTATTGGTTTGGGTACAGCCATTGCTATGATTGTGGTGAGTTTGTAGGTTTATATTTTAAAACCACAAAGCAAGCAGCCTAAAAGGGCGCTTGCTTTGTAGTCTTGAACAACTCGTGGCGTTAATGCGACACTTTAATACGCTCAATTAAATCGGTAGGCGCCACTTCACTATTAATCGCAAAATCTAGTTGCACAAGTACATCTTCAAAACCTGAATCTGATGCTTTATATTTCCATTTTGCTAGCGCCTCTTTCGCTGATTTATCAAAAATATCTTTAGGTTTAGATTGAATAACACTAATGTTTTTTGTTTTACCGTTTGCTGCAATATCGTATTTTAATACAACAGAGCCGCTGATCCCTTGTTGAGCTGCTTGTATTGGGTAAGCAGGTTCAATACGTATTGTCGGTGAAATGTAATCCTCTTTAGTCATTGCTTCTGGTTGCTTTGCAATTGCTAAGCCGCTTAGCATGCTTGCGGCTACAAGTAATAAGCCACCTTTAGCAAACTTTGAACGCTCCCCGCTGTGTTTTATATTAATTAGTCGTTGTAACATGGTTTTTTTATCTCCGTAGTGTGAATAAGCCATAAGTCCTGTGGGCGCATTTGCCGCGCAGTTTATTAAGGCTTTGCTATATAAAATATGTTGTTGTGTGGTTTTATTGGCAAGTACCCGTTCATCACAAGTCAACTCTTGTAGTCGGCGCATGCTTGCGTAGCAAAACCAAGCTAGTGGGTTAAACCAAAGTAAAATAGTAGGTAGTAATATAAGTGCGTTTGTTAGGTTGTCTTTGCGTTTTATGTGTACGTTTTCGTGCTCTAAAATAAGCGCTAATGTGGCTTTATCAAACTGGGTATTGTAGTTACTCGGTAACACCAGCTTGCTGTTTAAAATACCGACCACCATTGGCGTGGCTACATGTTGGCTGGTATAAGTTTTAACATCAGCGGTAAGAGTGCTTTCAAATTGGGTTAACTCAGTTAATTGCAGGCTTTTAACAAAGCGGGTGTGCGTAATAAAGCTAGCTATTAATAACCCTGCGGTAATAAGTACATACATGAGCGCCCAGCTAATACCTACCTCGTTTGTAAAAGATTGGTTGGGGGTGATTAAGTAGTGACTAATATTACTGTTTTGCAGTGGTTTAATCGCATTTGGTAAATTAGCAATCACCAATGCCGCAGGTAATAGCCATGCTAATTTATATACAAACCGCGAGCCAAGGGCTTTTAAAGCAAATCGCTCGAGTAAAATAAAACCACAAAACAAAATGCTTAATAGTAATTGCTGCTCAATTAACCAATTAAAACCAGTTTGAATAACCATGTTAATCCCTTACTTTTGGTTTTTTTCCCAGTCATCTATAACTTTTTTAAGCTCGTTTATATCTTGTTGAGAAAGCTGCTCCGATTTAGCAAAGCCACTCACAAGTGGCGCAATACGCCCACTAAAAAATCGCTCAATAAAGTTTTGGCTTTCTTTTAGGGTGTAGTCGGCGCGCTCCATACAGGGAGTATAAATATATTGGCGACCTTCTTTTTCAAATGTAAGTGCGCCTTTTTTTACTAGTCGACCTAGCAGGGTTTTAATGGTTTTTTCGTGCCATTGCTTATCGTCGCTTAAGCGCTCAATTATTTGGCTCGCGGTGGCGGGGTAGTTAATCCAAAGTGCGTCGAGCACGTCAAACTCTGCTTTTGATAATTCAATCATTTTATCGCCTACAAGTGTAATCTTTAATTTAAGACTACACCTGTAATCTATTTTTGCAAGTTTATTTTTAACTTTTTGAGATATAGTTAAGTGACTTGGTATTAGATTTTTGAAATATCGTTTTTATTAATTTGTATATATTGGTTTTCAGGTAGGTTTAGCTTTGAAAGGGTGAGGTCACTAAATTGCACTCTAAATAAGTCAATTACTTTGTATCCGCAGTAATGTGCCATTTTACGTATTTGTCTGTTTAGCCCTTGTTTTAAAACAATACTAAACTGATTACTGGCTATTTTATTTACCTCACAAGGCAGGGTTATGTGTTTATCAACGGGTACGCCTGCAGCCATTTTTTTACAAAAAGCATCGTCTAAAGGCTTATTTACGGTGACTAAATAATGTTTAGGCTGGTGGAAGTCAGGATGTATTAGTTGATTACAAAAATCCCCATCGTTGGTTAAAATAAGCAAACCACGAGAGTCTTTATCTAATCGACCAATAGGGTAAACACGGGTAAGTGTAGGCAAATGGTGAATAAGGCTGGCAGGGTCATCAATATTTAATTTGCAGTCAATACCTACTGGTTTGTGGTACGCAAAATAAACTAAATCGGCAGCACCTTTAATTTCTTTTTCGTTCACTATTACAATATCTTGCTCGTCAACGTGATCTATATGATTTGCTGGGCGATTATTTACAGTCACAACACCTTCATCAATTAAACGCGATGCCTGTTTACGAGAGCAAATACCTGCATGGGCAATATATTTAGCGAGTCGAATTTTTGTGATCATAACGTGTGACGCCAGCGGCTAATAAAAATTTGATCGCGATTATAGCAAAGCTGCGTATCGATAATGCTAAATATAAAAAGGTAAACATGATGGGTATTAAATTTTCACAGTTAAAAAAGCACGAACCGCTACAAAAAGTTATTGTTCACTCGTTAGATATGGTGCTTTATCAAGTATCAGTGATGATTAATAACGTTGAATATTATGTAACAGAAGACAGCGGTGAGTTTTTAAGAGCACTCAGCCCACTGCATGTACAAAAACGTTTTGAAAAAATAGCGTACGCACAGATGATGTTAAGGCAAACAAGCGCTTACGACGAAATGTGCGGCCAGCCGGATAAAACCAGCAGCAATATGCTTGAAGTACCTTATGGTAAAAATAATCTTTATTGATTGAGCTAATTTGCTAGTATCTGCTTTTTAAGGGCGATAAATGTATCAATTAAAAGTAGATAATACCGATGCGTTAAACTCAGCGCTTCGCGCACAAATGGTTGAATTTAACGCCGAGCATTTTGATGCGCAAAGAGTGCCATTAGGCTATAAATTTACTGATGAGCAGGGCGAGCTTATTGCCGGTATTAGTGGGTGTGTGTTTGGAAACTGGCTGATGATTAGTTGGCTTTGGTGTAGCGATAGTGCGCGAGGTAAAGGGCTTGCAGATAAACTGCTAACGGCACTTGAACAAGCAGCTATTGAGCTAGGTGCTACAACTGCTCAGCTTGATACACTTGATTTTCAAGCAAAACCCTTTTATGAAAAGCGCGGTTATAGTGTTAAGTATCAACTTAATAATTACCCACGCTCAGGTACGCGTTACTTTATGGAAAAACCACTTTAATTTTTGCTGGCTATTTTGCTTTTAGTGGCTCGCCTTCAAAGGTAATACCTAAAAAAGGTGTTGCCTCTGGTGCTAACATAAACGTGCGAATGTTCATATGATCATCCCCTTTAGGGTTTTGCAGCACGTCTTCTCGGTAAAACTTACCAAAACAATCCAACGTATTTTGTTTACTTAAATCGTTTAATTTAGCAAATGCAAAAATTTTACACGAGCCGTTGTTCTCACTCGCAGCGCTAAGTAATCCATGGTTATTAAAGCCACATGCAGTAAAGTCGTAATTTGCTTCTATCACGGCCATTGTATCGGTAAATTGAATGCTTTTTGGGTTTTCAGCAAGTGCTTTTAAATAGTTATTTAGTGTCATGTGTTACCTTTGGGTTTTTAATTATTTAGCGCTCAACTCTAGCTCATCTGTTTGCTGATTTATATTGAATTTAAATCGCGATAAAAAGTTCATTCCTAGCAAACCTTGCCCACGGGTGTTTTCAATGCTTAGCACTTCAAAACCATAAATAATTTGCGAGCCCACTTTAAACGATTCAATTTGATAACGCTTTACAACAATTTGACCATTCGCTGTATTTACCGTTACATCGCCTAAATACAAAGGTCTTGGCGAAATTTGCTTAATAATACTTGTAGGTAGCGAGGTTACGCTTGCGCCTGTATCAATCATTAGTTCGGTCGATAGATTGTTATTTATTTCGGTGTTTATTAAGTAATGCGCGCCGTAAGGCGTTAAAGCAACAAAGTCGTCTTGCGATTGTGCTTTATTGATCATCGCTTGCAGTGTTTGCACTTGGCTTTTTAGATTGTGCTGGTTTGGCATTCGATCAAGGGTTGCTTGTGCGCTAATTAAATCGCCTTGCTGATAGTAGGCATACGCAAGCGGATATAAAAACTGCGCGTTATCGCTTTTATAATCAAGCCAAATTTGTGTTTGCTCAATAATAGCTTGCCAATTTTGTTGCTCAGTTAATGTGTGTAATTCGTTTTGAGTGAGCGTATTTAAACGTGTATTTACATTACTTTGCTGATCAGCAGGCAGTAATGAATTAAGCTCAAATAAAGCAATAATGGCATTTTGTGTTTGCTCGCTATTTATTAAATACTCAACCTGTAAATTAAGTAACTCTACGTTATAAGGGCTGTTATTTAATAGCGCATTGAGAAATGTCTCGCTGAGTAATAAATTGCTATTTAGCCATGTTTTAAGCTGCACTAGCCACGATGAATAAAGGTTTTTTGCGATTTCTGGATTGCTGTTTTTGAGTTGTTGATAGCTACTAAGTGCGGCTTCAAATTGGTGTTTTTTAAACTGCTGCTTTGCCGTATTTAATAGCGTATTTTGTTGCTTAGGCGATATGCTTTTTTCAGCACCTTGCGTTTTTTGTACTTTGGTTGGCGCGGGCTGCGGCCACAATAAATAAGCGTTAAGGCTAAGTGAGCCAATTAATAGCAAGGTAATTAGCTTGGTATAGTGGCTCATTGTGACCTCTTATTTAATGCAATTGGTATTATTTAATAAAGTGCGTTAAGGCATGAATATTGGCTATTTCAATATCAGCCAGCCCTTTATAAGCATAATTGGCGCCTTGATCGTTTAACCATACCGATTGGCAACCGGCATTATTTGCGCCTTGTACGTCGGTATCTAGGCTATCGCCAATATGTAAAATTTCACTTTTAGCAACGTTTAAGTGCTCGGCGGCTTTATCAAATAAGGTGCTGTGAGGTTTTGCTTTACCGTGCATACCGGCTTGTAACACGAGTTCAAATTTATTGTGTAAGTTAAAGCGTTCAATTTCAACATTACCATTAGTTATAGCAACCAGCGTAAAGTGCTGGGCTAAGTTATCTAGCAGCTTTAGTACGTCGTCGGTTACCACTATTTTACTGCGCGCATCGGCAAAGGCGTTGTAGGCAGCATCGGCATGGTACTCTACCTCTTGCTCGTTCAAATCTAGTTTAGCAAGGGCTAAGCGCAATGTATGTTGGCGCCATTTAGTGACGTTATCAGCAAGTTCAGGTAACTGTAATACGGCTTCATTGCGGCATTGTTGCCAGTATTTTTGGCCTTGGGCTAAGTAGCTAGGGAGCGCGTTTAAATAATCTTGCTGCGCTTTAACCGCTGCTTTTATAATGGTGTGATTGTTGTAAAGAGTGTCGTCTAAATCAAAGCTCATGACAGAAAATGGCTTAATAGCACGATTAAATCGGATCATATTTATTTACCTAATCAGTTCGTTTTTTTGCACGAGGGTGAGTGTTGTCGTACACCTTGGCTAAATGTTGAAAATCTAAATGCGTATACACTTGTGTAGCCGACAAACTGCTGTGCCCTAGTAATTCTTGCACAGCGCGTAAATCACCAGATGATTCTAAAATATGTGACGCAAACGAGTGGCGCAGCTTATGCGGATGAACCTGCGAGCTAATACCTTGTTTTATTCCCCACTCTTGCATGCGTAGGCGCACTTGGCGAATCGAAATACGGTTTTTTTGGCTACTTAAAAATACTGCTATTTCATCGGGCTTTGCAAACTGAGGGCGTATTGTGAGCCATTTTTTTAATGCGTCTAACGCTTTTTTGCCCACCGGAATTAATCGCTCTTTATTACCTTTACCACGCACTAAAATTTCACCATTGGCAGCGCTAATATCTTGCATGTTAGCGCCAACTAACTCGCTTATACGCAGCCCTGATGAATACATTAACTCCATCATTGCTTTATCTCTAATTGCGAGAGGTTCGTCGTCGGGTATTTCGAGCAAGCGTGCCATTTGATCTACATCGAGATTCTTAGGTAGGGGCTTTGCAAACTTAGGGCCTTTTATACCTATTGCCGGATTATGGTAATGCGATTGCTCGGCAATATTTTTTGCTTTTAAAAACTTATATAAGCTGCGAATACAACTGAGCTTTAAGCTAATTGTACGGCCACTTAATTGCTTTGATCGCAGTGCCATGCTGTAGCGGCGAATATGTTCGCCTTGTACGCCAAACCAGTCATCACATAGTTTGCTAAAATATAGGGCTGCAAAGCCAAGTTGGCTTACGTATTGATTAACTGTGTGCGCTGAATATTGTTTTTCAAACTTTAAATAATCGCTAAATAGCGTTATGGGTGAACGCCAGTGGTCGCTTAGCGCGGTAATATTAGGCGCATCGTCACTCATGCTAGTTTTTGTAACCGCAGGTGTAATGCGTTTATAAAGTCGAGCACAAACAGGTTATCTTGCGCGGGCTCAAAATGGTTTACGTTATTGCTACCAAACGCCAAAATAGCGATAGGGTGCTTGGTGTCGCCAATTAAATAAATAGCGACGGATTGTGTATCTTCACTAAATAATTGTTCGCGCTCTTGTTTATTAATTCGCCCTAAATAATGCCCAGAATGGGTAAGGCGATGCGCAATAAGCTCGTCGTACTCGGGATTGTATTTTACTAATTTGCAGTCGTTAACATCTTCACTTGAGCAGATTATATTGCGTAGGTTATTTGCAAGAGTGTCAAAATCGTCATGATTCCAAAGCTGGTGATGACATTGGCTAAACAAACGATATACGAGCTCGTTTTGCGTTGCATGCTTGCTCATAGCATCTATTTGGCTTTTTAAAAGCGTGTTGTGCTCGCGTAATTGACGTTGCTGAATATGTACTAGTGACGTTGCACCTTGAGCTTGCTGTTGCAGCTCAAGTTGTGCGAGTAGCTCGGGGTGATGAACTAAAAAGTCAGGATGTTGCTGTAAGTAATTAATAATCTGCTCTGTACTTAGCTCGCTCATAGTGCTACTTGTCCGTCGAAAACATGCTCTGCGGGACCAGTCATGCGTACCGGGTGACCTTCACCACTCCAGCGCACTTGCAAAGTACCGCCCGGCAAATCTACTTGAACGGTTGTTGATAATTTATTTTGCATATGACCAATCACCATTGCTGCACACGCACCTGTGCCACAGGCTAGGGTTTCGTTAACGCCACGCTCCCACACTCTTAGCTTAATGTGTTCTTGCGATACAACCTGCATAAAGCCAATGTTCGCTTTTTGCGGAAAGCGTTCGTGGTTTTCAAGTAATGGACCCAATATATCAACTTGCGCGGTGGTTACGTCGTCAACTTCTAGCACGCAATGCGGGTTACCCATAGATACCGCGCCACTAAATACAGTGTGTTCTTGCGTTCTAATAATATAAGTAAGCTCGCGTTTGCTGGCTTTTAACGGAATTTTACTTGGCTCAAAATTAGGATGGCCCATGTTAACAGTTACTTGACCGTCTTTTTCTATGTAGAGCGTTAAGTTGCCCGACTTAGTCGATACACTAATTTTGTGCTTGTTAGTAAGGCCTTTCATGCGTACAAATCGGGCAAAACAGCGTGCGCCGTTACCGCATTGTTCTACTTCGGTACCATCGGCATTAAAAATTCGATAATGAAAGTCGAGATCAGGTGAATATGGTGCTTCAACCATCAGCAATTGGTCAAAGCCAATGCCAAAGTGGCGATCTGCCAGTTTTTTGATTTGGTCTCGCGACAAAAAAACATTTTGTGTAATGTTATCAATCACAACAAAGTCGTTACCTAAGCCGTGCATTTTGGAAAAATTAACTAACATAGCGCTCTAATTCGGTTTTGCTCTGTGCTAATCATGCCACAGAGCAGCTAGTAGACAAAAACGTTTATGGTAAAACTTTCTCACCTTGATAAAGGCTTTCAATAGTTTCGCGTTCGCGAATAAGGTGATGCTGCTGACTATCTACCATTATTTCTGCAACACGCGGGCGCGAGTTGTAGTTTGAGCTCATTGTAAAGCCATATGCACCCGCACTTCGTTGTGCAAGTAAATCGCCTTGTTTGAGTGCAAGTTCGCGGTCTTTTCCTAAGAAGTCGCCGGTTTCGCACACCGGACCCACAATATCAAAGTTGTGAGTAGGTGTTTCGTCGTCGCGAACGGATACCGGAATAATTTTTTGCCACGCTTGATAAAGCGCAGGGCGAAGCATATCGTTCATACCAGCATCTACAATTGCAAAAAACTTGTCTTGGTTTTGTTTGATAAATTCAACTTGAGTAACCAAAATACCTGCGTTAGCTGCAATAGCGCGCCCTGGTTCAAAAATAAGTTCAAGATGTTTGTAGTTAGCTAAGCGTTCGGTAACTTGCGCTGCATATTCACTTGGGTGTGGTGGTTGCTCGTTGTCGTATGGCACACCTAAACCGCCGCCAATATCTAAATGAGTTAGCTCAATACCGTTAGTTTTTAGCTCATCAATAAGCGCCATTAATTTATCAAGGGCTTCTAAAAAAGGTCTAACTTGCGTTAATTGAGAGCCAATATGGCAATCGACACCAATAACTTTTAAACCAGGTAAAGCCGCTGCTTGTTGATAAACACTCACTGCTGTTTGAATATCAATACCAAATTTATTTTCTTTTAAACCGGTAGAAATATACGGATGTGTCTTTGCATCTATGTCTGGGTTTACGCGAATAGAAATAGGCGCTTCTAGGTTAAGCTCGCAAGCCACTTCAGAAATACGCTCAAGCTCAGACGCCGACTCTACATTAAAACATTTAATGCCCAGTTTTAATGCGTAAGCTATTTCGTCAGACGTTTTAGCCACGCCTGAAAAAACCACTTTAGAAGCATCGCCTCCCGCTTTAATTACACGCGCTAGTTCACCTTTAGATACAATATCGAAACCCGATCCTAAGCGCGCTAATATATTAAGTACGGCAATATTTGAGTTTGCTTTTACAGCGTAACATACCAAGCTTTTATGATTTTTAGTGGCGTTAGCAAATGCTAAGTAATGGCGCTCAAATGTAGCACGCGAGTATACATAACACGGCGTGCCGTATTGCTGCGCTATGCTTGCTACGCTGACGTCTTCGGCAAATAATTGGTTGTTTTTGTAGTTAAAATAATCCATTTATTGCTCCTGACTTTGCGATGCTTTAGCTTGCTCAGCGGTAGTGGCTGGTTTAGCTGTATTTTGAGGTTGGTTTTGCTCTGTTTGTTGCTCTGGTAAATATAACGGACCGCTTTGTCCGCAGCCAGCTAAGGCGCTTAACAGTACAGTGCTTATTAATAGTCTTTTTAATTGTAAGGTATGTGTCGCTTTCATTAGATTAATACGGTTGCTGGCTTTATAATCGCAGAGTAACAGAATATCTAAAAAATGCAGCTATTCGCGGATGATTTTATTCCTGTTACACTAGCTGCACATTTTTAAAGCTAATTTAAAGCTAAAACGTACCCAATATTAGGCGGCTCGCCTGCAAAGGAAATAACAATGACTGAACACGAATATCACCAATTAGCCGAAGCTCTTATGTTCACTATTGAAGAGCAGGTTGATGATTGCGAAGCTGATTTAGATTATGAATCGGCACAAGGTATTTTAGAAATTATTTTTCCTGATAAAAGTAAAATAGTGATCAATAAGCAAGCACCTCTTCACCAAGTATGGGTTGCGACTAAGTTTAACGGACATCATTTTGAAATGCGTGATGGGTTATGGATTGATAACCGCTCTGGCGCTGAATTTTGGGCGTTTATAAATGAAGCCTCTACTCGCCAAGCAGGCCAAGAAGTTAAGTGGCAATCATCACTATGAGTTTAGAATTTGTAGAATATGCAGCCCAAAGTGAACACAAAGCAACGGTTATTTGGTTACATGGTTTAGGTGACTCTGGGGATGGTTTTGCGCCAGTAGCCCCACAGCTAAATTTACCAAGCGAGCTTGGTATACGGTTTATTTTTCCGCATGCGCCAGTGCAATCGGTCACCATAAATGGTGGCATGGAAATGCGCTCTTGGTACGATATTAAGTCTATAGAATTAGATAAGCGTGCCGATGAACAAGGCGTAAGAGATTCTGCTGCAAAGGTAGAAGAGTTAATTAATAAAGAAATTGCTAATGGCATTCCTGCTAATAAAATAATTTTAGCTGGTTTTTCTCAAGGTGGTGTTGTGTCTTTGCATTTAGCGCCGCGCTTTGAGCAAAAGCTTGGGGGTGTTATGGCGCTTTCTACTTATATGTGTGTGCCACACAAATTTGCTGATGAAGCAAAGCATTCTGATTTAAACGTATTTATGGCTCATGGTAGCCAAGATAACGTTGTACCGCACAGTGCGGGTAGAAATGCGTTTGAAGTATTAACAGCACATAACATGGATGTAAGCTGGCAAGAATATCCAATGGCTCATCAAGTTTGCGCAGAAGAATTGCAAGCTATTCGCCAATGGTTAATTGCTCGTTTAAGCTAATTTTGGAACCGCTGAGGTCAATATGAGTCAAAAAATAGTTATAAAAGCAAATGTTAAACGCGAATTACAACAGAGCGTACCAACGGTAAGCTACGAGTGGAATTGGCGTCGTATTGTGAGTATTGCTATGTTGGTATTAATGACCTCTGCAGCAGTTGTTTATGGCTTAACCACCTCTGTTAATGCAGAGCAAGGTGAGCACCCAAATGAGCAGGAGCAATTCTTAAGTTTCAGCAGTAACGCTGAAAACCAAACAAGCTATGAGGTAATGGATGTTGAGCCTCAATCATCAGTAAACAATACCCCAGCTGAGTCTGCAGAGGTAACTCAAGCGAGTATTGAACCTTTGTTAGCTGAGCAAAATGAGACTCAACTAAGCATTTCAAGTAATACACCTGCCGAAGTAGACCTTGTAAATAATCCCCCGGCTTTGTTGGCTAACAACGATATTGTTACTGATCAAAGCGAAAGTATTAATACAGAGTTAAACTCAAACCTTGATAATGATGTGCAAGAAGAAACCGCAGAAGCCCAAAACGTAACTGAGCCTGCTAGTCAAAGTGACTTACTTTTAGAGTTAGAAAGTGATGATGGCGCATTGAGTGGCACTGAAGGTTTTTCCTCTACAGCACATGTGGCAAGTGTGGCATTGGGCGCGCAAATAGACACGGGTAAAATTAGTCGTGCGGTACTTACTCGTAAAGTAAGTAAGCGTGAGCCTACTAATGTGTTTGCTGCTGATATTAGGTTAAGCCAGTTTGAGGAAGGGTTATCGTTTTTTAGCGAGATTAAAAACCTTCAAGGCCAGCAAGTTAAGCATGTTTGGTCGTTTGAAGGTGAAACGATGGCTGAAATTACACTTAATGTTACTTCGCCTCGTTACAGAACGTACTCAACAAAAAATATAATGAACACACAAACAGGTCATTGGCGTGTTGATGTAGTTGATGAGCAAGGTAATTTAATTGCCCAAAAAGAATTTAGAATTTTAGCTGACTAAAACTGGCTAAACGCAGTAATTAATTGGATACCCCTATGACAGAAAAAACAAAATTAGTACGCATCGCAACGCGCAAAAGCGCTCTAGCACTTTGGCAGGCCGAATTTGTAAAAGCAGAGCTTGAGCGTTTTCATGCAGATGTGCGCGTAGAATTAGTCCCAATGTCGACGCAAGGGGATATAATTTTAGATACGCCATTGGCTAAAATTGGCGGTAAAGGCTTATTTGTTAAAGAACTAGAGCAAGCAATGTTAGATGGCCGAGCTGACATTGCCGTACATTCTATGAAAGATGTGCCAGTAGAGTTTCCTCAAGGGCTAGCACTGCATACTATTTGTGAGCGTGAGGATCCACGCGATGCGTTTGTATCAAACAATTTTGCTAATTTAAGTGAGCTACCACAAGGCGCTATTGTTGGTACTTCGAGCCTACGCCGCCAGTGCCAAATTAAGGCACTTCGCCCTGATTTAGATATTCGTGATTTACGCGGCAATGTAAATACGCGTTTAGGTAAATTAGATGACGGCCAATATGATGCTATTATTTTAGCGGCTGCAGGGCTTATTCGTTTAGAAATGGAGTCGCGTATTGCTGACTACATTGAGCCAGAAGTGTCATTACCAGCAAATGGTCAAGGCGCTGTAGGTATTGAATGTCGTATTGATGATGAAGTAACCAAAGCATTACTTGCACCACTTGAGCATACACAAACACGTATTCGCGTAAATGCAGAGCGTTCGATGAATCGCTATTTAGAAGGTGGTTGCCAAGTTCCTATTGGTGCTTATGCATTGGTTGATGGCGAACAAGTGCATTTACGTGGTTTAGTTGGTGCTGTTGATGGCAGCGAAATTTTACGTGACGAAGTAACAGGCCATGTAAATGACGCAGAAAAACTAGGTATTGAGCTTGCTAAAAAATTACTAGCTCAAGGTGCAGACAAAATATTAGCTGAAGTTTATAGAGACGCATAAATGACACATATTCTGATAACTCGGCCCGAAGGAAAAGGCGCAGCCCTTGCACAGCAACTTGAGCAAGCGGGTTATCAGGCGTCTTTATTTCCGGTATTAAAAATAACGCATTTAACACCCTCCAGCACTGAGCTTAGTCCGCTATTAAATGCAGATAAAATAATATTTATATCACAAGATGCAGTCAGTGCACTTTCGCAATTAAAACCAGATATAAATACCAAAGCGCAGTTTTATGCGGTTGGACAACAAACAGCCGATGTTATATATGAGCAATTTGGTATGCGCGCAGCAGTACCAAAGCAGTATGATTCAGAAGGGTTACTTGCCCTTAAATCACTCGCCGAGGTGGATGGCAGTAATATAGTATTAGTTAAGGGCCAAGGTGGCCGCCCTGAGTTAGCTAAAACGCTCAAAGAGCGCGGTGCTTTTTTAAATAATTGTGTTGTGTACAAACGTGAACCGACAGAGAGTATCACCCCTAACTGGACAGACCACTGGAAAAGCCAGAATGTACACGGTATAGTCATAACAAGTAATGCAGCAGTTGATGCTATATTTAAAAGCCTTACTGCACACCAACTACAATGGTTACAACAGTGCCGATTTTATGTTGCTAGCGAGCGTATAGCCGCTTATTTAAAGCTGCAACAGGTAAGTTCGGCTAATATACACATTGCAGCAGGGGCTAGCGATAATGCTATGTTTACCTGCATAAATCAGCAAGGTAGCAACATGAGCGAACAGTCAAAGCCAGTAACGGCAGAAAAAGCCACACCAACAATAGCTAACACGACCTCTGCTAAATCAACTAAGCAAGAGCCTACAGCTACAAAAAATACGGCAGACAAAAGTAAACAAAAAATAAGTAAGGTTGCAGTACTTGCGCTTCTTATTTCGTTAATTGTGGCCTCTGGTGTTGGATACGAGTTTTATCAAAAATTAAATGCTGGTAAGGCGCAAAACCTAGCCGTTAATGAGTTAAGCGAGCAAAATAAGTTACTCACCCAGGAGCTGCAAGCACTTAAATCGGCGCAATCTAATTTGCAACAAGCGCTGTTTAATAGTGAAGAAAAAGTTGCCGCAGCCCTAAATGAAAGTGCAGTTCAAAATCAGCAAGAACTAAAAGCGGCTTTGCAAAAGGCGCAGCAACAAGGCTCATCGTTAAACCCGCAAGAAGTAACCAGCTTACAGCGTATGGCTGAGTTTAAACTATGGGCTGAAAAAGACTACCAAGGCACTAGTGCTGTTTTAAAGCGCTTAGATGGATTACTTAGTGAGCATCCAGGAACAGTTGAAGTTCGCCAAGCGATTATGCAAGACATACAAACACTTGATAGCCTTAAACCTGTTGCAACAGAGGCTATTTATTTACAGCTAAACAGCGTACTAAGCAGTATTGATGACTTAGTTTTTAATGCAGTTAATTTACCAGAAGAAGCGGCTACAATAGATGAAAATGCTTTAAGTGGTGACGTGAGTGATTGGCAGCAAAACTTGAGTAATAGCTGGAATAAAATTGTGGATAGCTTTATTACTATTCGTCAGCACGAGGGTGTTTCCATTGAGCCATTACTGACGGATCAAGAGCGCCATTTAATAAATCAACGAATCAAGCTTAATATAACTCAGGCACAAGATGCACTTATGAGTAAGCAGGCGAGTATTTTCTTTAGCGCCTTAAGTGAAGCAAAACGTTTAGTTGGTGAGTACTTTAAGCAAGACGATGATACAACTAAAACGGTACTTAAAGCGTTGTCTAAACTTGAAAAAGAGCAGCTTAACTTTAATCCAAAAGTAACCTTAAACAGTACACAAAAGGTTAAGGAGTGGGCGCAATGATGGGGCTAATTATTTTAATTGTAGCTATTGTTGTTGTACTAGCGGTTACTCCATTCGTTCTAGATGAAAAAGGTTATGTACTTATTTCATTTAACAATACGACGATAGAAGGCACGATAGTATCGTTTTGTATAATGGCAGTCATTACCGCTGTTGTTTTATATTTAACATATAAGTTAATTCGTTATTTATTATCGATTTATCATAATACTAAGCATGGCTTTTTTGCACGTAGCCAAGAGCGCAAACAAGCAGCTATTGAGCAGGCTCTTTGGAGTGCTATTAATGATGATTACGAGCACGTAGAACAGGCTTTATCGGGTAATAGCGTACCAGATAAGTTTGAAGATATTCGCTTAGCATTACTTGCAAAAGCAGCGCTTGCTAATAATCAAACAGATAAAGCACTTGAGCGTTTATTTGAAATAAGCCCAGAGCATCAATTAAAAGTAGCAAAGCTATGGTTGGCAAGTGGCGATAGTAGCGCGATTGAATCACAAATGCGTATTAGCGCAGAAGCTAAAAAAGCCACCGCACTTGAGTTAAAACTTTATGCAGAAGTATTAGTACAGCAACAACACTTTAGTGCGCTGGAAGACTTTTTGCCGCGTTTACTGCGCAAAAAAGCACTTACTGATGCACAGTGGACGCAGTTATTTAGTGCTTATTTTAGTGCGTTAGATGCAGACAAGCTGAGTGAAAAATATAAACAGCTGCCTAAAAAGCTGCAAGCTCATGCCCACACCGCATATTTAATGCAAATGGCGCAAGCAGGTCAATTGGCTGTTATTGAAAGTGACTTAATTAAAATGGTTAAGCACAATGAGCAACACTTAGAGCTTGCCAATATATTAAGTAAAGCAACAGCAGCCGATGCAGCTAAGTTGCAAATAAGTATTCAAGAACGGCTTAAGAAGGATGATTCAAATAATTCACTATTACTTGCGCTAGCTTGCCTTGCTAATGCTAAGGGTGATTATGACTTAGCAGCTAGAATTTTTGATAAAGCACTGAATAGTGAAAATAAAAAACAGTTCTCTGAACAAGCTGTGTTGAGTTATAAAAATAGTGCACAGGCAGAAAAGGCGCTCGTTTTATATCAATAAATGACTACACTATAACTACTTAGCATTTTTTGTAGTTCAGGAGCACAAGCTTTGAGAAAGTTTTTAATATTAACCCTTAGCTTGGCTTGTGCTTACTTCTTTACAGGATACTTTAGCAACTCACTTCTTTCTGTAGATGGCTATGCGGTCGCCTCCTGGCCGCCCTCAGGAATTGCTTTAGCGAGCTTTTTAATTTGGGGACGTAAGTCATTTATTGGCCTTATTATTGGGGCTTTTTGTACTAACTTAATTCACCTTGAACGCACCGTAGATATTTTTCATTTTATTGTGCTTTTACAAGCTATAGGCATTACTTTAGCCTCTGTTTTACAGGCTTGGATTGGCCGACAAATTATAGTGAATGTTATAAAAGCGCCGTTGGATTTATCTTCTTTAAAACACAGTGTTCAAAGCTTAATAGTAGCGGGGCCAATATGTTGTGTTATTGCTGCAGGTGTAGGAACAAGTTTATTAGCATTGAATAATGTGATTCCGACCAATGCTATTTTTGATAACTTTATAGCATGGTGGATTGGCGACAGTATTGGCGTACTTATATTTACACCTTTAGTACTCGCCGCTTTTAATTACACACAAGTACGCCACCGTATGCTGGTAATTTTACCCTCGCTATTAATTTACATACTGATCAGCGTTAGTTTTTATGGCGCTGCTAGTGTTAAAAAAGAAAAAGATATTCAAAAGCAAGAAGCCAAAATACTTTCTGTGCAAAATGCTATAAGCCAAAAGCTCGATGGTATTACTGCTCATTTAGGCTTATTAGCTACATATTTTGCTAGTAGTAGTGACGTGGATTTTAAAGAGTTTAAACAATTTACTTCAAAGCAGTTGGGCTACAGCCAAGAAATTCTGGCTTTTGAATGGATACCTTATATACCAGCAAATAAACTCGCAGATTTTGAAACACATGAAAATCCAGCCACAGGCAAACCTCTATATATAAAAGAAAAGTCACTAGATGGAGCTTGGCAACCAGCAGGTACGCGTAGTAATTACTTTCCAGTAAAGTACGTATATCCCTTAAAAGGTAATGAAGATGTTTTAGGGTTTGATTTAGCTTCTAGTAAAGTAAGAGGTGCAGCGCTTAGCAAAGCGAAAGAGCTTAATGAACTTGCACTAAGTGAGCCAATTAACTTGGTCCAAAATACAGCCGAACACGGTGTGCTTTTTTTATATCCTGTTTTTAGAGAGTCCTCTACCGAAGATGATTTTCAAGGCTTTGTGGCAGCGATAGTCAGTCTGAAACGCTTATCGCAAACACTATTATTTGATCACAACAACTCAATTTCAGCTAGTTTTTTTGATACAACGGTATCAGGGAAAAAGCAGGCAATTTATATTGCAGATACCGCTAATTCGCAAGCGCTATTTAAAGAATATCAATTGTTGATTGGCAAACGCATGTGGCAGGTTGAGTTATATGAGCCAATAGTTAGAACGTCTTGGTTAGTATATTGGCTTGCACAAATAGTAGGTATGTTGTTTGTGTGGTTACTGATTACATTTTTGATTTCAGTTACTGGTACAAACATACAAATTCGCGAACAAGTGGCCAAGCAAACACATACACTACGCAAAGAAAAACAAAAAGCAGATGAAGCGAGTCATATAAAGGGGCAGTTTTTAGCAAACATGAGCCACGAAGTCCGCACCCCTATTAACGGTATAAAAGGGCTGCATTATTTAGCGCTCCAGCAAAACGATTGGCAACAAGCTAGAAGTTACATAGAGCAAGCAGATGGGGCACTTGGTGTTTTACTGAGGGTATTAAACGATGTGCTCGACTTTTCAAAAATGGAAGCAGGCAAGCTAGACTTAATGCAAGAGCCTATTAATGTAGCGAGTTTAGCTGATGAAATGCTTAATTTACTTCAATTTGAGGCTGATATTAAATCAATAAAGTTAAGTCTCGATTTTGATAAAACATCAAATTTGGTCATTAATACCGATCCAATCCGCTTAAAACAAGTGCTGCTGAACCTGCTCAATAATGCGGTTAAATTTACAGGGGAAGGTGAAATCACTCTGAAAATTTGGCAATCGAAAAAAATGACTTATTTTAGTATTAACGATACGGGTATTGGTATTAGTAGCGAAGCACAAAAACAATTGTTTAAACCGTTTGCACAAGCTGATAGCTCAACCTCACGCCAATATGGTGGTACAGGCTTAGGGTTAAGTATTTGCAAAAAACTGGTTGAGTTAATGGGTGGTGCAATTGATTTAGTTAGTTATGAAGGTAAAGGCTCTACATTTACATTTAGTTTGCCGCTAATATCGCCTTTACCAAAGGCAGAGCAAATTCAGCAGCAATACAACGAAATAGACGTAAGTACATTATCATTTACAGGCTATAAATTACTTTTAGTAGAAGATAATCCACTTAATCAGCATGTTGCTAATGCTATTTTAAAAACGAAAGGCTGTATTGCCGACATTGCTAACGATGGTTTTGAAGCCATAGAAAAGCTAGCCGAAAATAGCTATGACATTGTTCTTATGGATATTCAAATGCCAAAAATGGATGGACTCAAAGCAACAAAAGTAATTCGTCGTGATTTAGAGTTAATTGATTTACCCATAATAGGGCTATCGGCGAACGCCCATGACGAGGACGTTAAAAAGGCACTAGCCTGTGGAATGAATGGCTATATTACCAAACCTATTGATGCAAATACGCTTTTTAAAACTCTTTGGCATCACTTATCAGGAAAATAGGCTATATCATTTTTTTGCACAAAAAGCAGACATATGACCGCTAAAACTTACCGCAAATCATATAGACTTGAAAAATAACTGTATCTGCGTATCATGCGCGCAAATTTAACTAAACTGGGTTGCTATTATGATCAATAGAAAATTACCTTTGCTAGATATTCACCGCCATTTAGACGGTAATGTACGTGCGCAAACCATATTAGAACTTGGTCGACAGTTTAATATAGAGCTACCTGCAGATAACGTTGAAGCATTAATCCCTCATGTTCAAGTTATTGATCCTGAACCAAACCTCATGGCTTTTTTACAAAAGTTAGATTGGGGAGTTACTGTGCTTGGCGACTACGATGCGTGTAGACGTATCGCAATTGAAAACATTGAAGATGCACAAGCACAAGGTCTTGATTATGTGGAGCTTCGATTTAGCCCTTACTACATGGCACAAAGCCAAGGTTTACACCCAGAAGGCGTTGTAGAGGCAGTTGTTGATGGTATTAAATCAGCAACAAAGGGCGCAAATATAAAAGCTAACTTGATTGGTATTTTATCGCGTACTTATGGCGTAAAAACGTGTCAAAAAGAGCTTGATGCATTACTCGCATTTAAAAATGATTTAGTCGCTGTTGATTTAGCCGGTGACGAAATTGGCTTCCCGGGTGAGTTGTTTGTAGAGCACTTTAAACAAGTACGAAATGCGTATTTAGCTTCGACTATTCATGCTGGAGAAGCACTTGGTGCTCCAAGTATTTGGCAAGCAATTAATGAGTTGGGTGCGAGCAGAATAGGGCATGGCGTTAAAGCAATTGAAGATCCAAAACTAATGGATTATTTACGCGATAACCGTATTGGTATTGAGTCATGCTTAACAAGTAATATTCAAACCAGTACAGTAAACGATTTAACTAAGCACCCACTTAAACAGTTTTTAGATCATGGTATTTTAGCGTGTATTAATACTGATGATCCTGCGGTTGAAGGTATTGAAATTGAGTATGAATATACCGTTGCTGCACCTAAAGCAGGCTTATCTCAAGCTGATATGGAAAAAGCCCAAAAAAATGCGTTAGAAATAGCATTTTTAAGCGATGGCGATAAAAAAGAACTTTTAGCACTCGTTAGCGCACGTTAATGTAAGAGCATTAAAAATGCCGCTTTATATAAGCGGCATTTTTGTATCTGCAATTTAGTGTGTTTGGCAGCTTATGTAATTATCGTAAAGTGCTTTAAGTACATCTGCTCGGCTGATCATACCGATTACTTTAATGCCCTCTACAACAGGGTAGTTTTTTGGTTTACCAGGCTGCATCTGCTGTGCAAGCTCAATAATGTTGGTATCGCCGCTGACGGTCACTACCTCTGTTTGCATAAGCTGCGATACTTTAACCATCCCATCACAAAAATAACTGCTTTGCGTAAGTGGTTGTAACAGCTCTTGCTCTGATATAAATCCAACTAAGCATTTATCTTTATCAAATACTGGTGCGCCAAGTAGTTTAAATTTTTGTAGTTCTGCTATGGCTGTCGTCATTTCTGTATCTGGTGTGATATTTGGCAACTTGCGTTGCATAAAATCTTTTACTTTTGTATTTAGCATTTGGGTCTCTCCCGCTGATGTTCTATACAAAGTATGGTTTATAGATAGGGATTTAGGAAATTGTTTATATTGATGGAGTTGATAGGTTTTAACTATTAAATATTTATTGTTATAAAAATAAAGGCACCGATTAGGTGCCTTTATTTATAACTGAAAGTAAATTTCAATTATTTGATAAATGCGAATGCATCTGCGTACATGTTTTCACGAATTGCACCATGAGTAATAAAGTCATCACGGACAATACCTATCATGTCAAAACGACCTGCCATATAAATATCGTATGGTTCTAGTGACACAATATCTTGCATTACTGCTTTGTGTACGTAGCCAGTGTGTCCTTGCCAATTAGCAGATGGATTTTCTACTACAGGAATAAACTTAAAGTTCTCATGGCTATCTGCCCATGCTTGCATTTCTGTGTGTGCGTATAAAGCAGATTCTTCTTTTACGCCCCAGTAAAACAACACAGGACGGTCGCATTTTATTTCAGCTAAATGATCAGCCATTGATTTTGCGTATGAAAAACCAGTACCACCGGCGAGTAAAATAATAGGGCGCTCACATTGCAGGCGCAACTGTGAAATACCCAAGCCAGCTTCAATGTCTACTAACTGCCCTGTGGTATGGGCGTTTCGTAAATGCTCTAACGATTGCATTGCATACGAATCGGCACCTGAGGCGCCAATATGCAGTTCTATTGCATCGCACTGTGAAGGGCGACTAGCTATAGAAAAAGCACGTTTGTCTTTTTCGCCTAATACGAGTTGCATGTATTGGCCAGCTTCAAAGGTCACAGGTTGTTGTGGCTTTAAAATTACTTTATGAACAAATTCTGTAAGTGGGCTGATAGCTACAACTTCAGCTTTTAATGTTTGCATTTTTTACCTTTTAGCAGCGCTTGTAACAGCAGATACGCAATCGAATAGCTCGATTCTAGCATATCTGCAGGGTTATTTTATAGCCTGATATGTACTTACATATAAACACTTAAACAATATTAAGGCTTTCCCAAATATCATCTACACGGTCTTTGGTGTCTTTATCCATAACAATAGGCTCGCCCCATTCGCGGGTGGTTTCGCCAGGCCATTTATTGGTAGCATCCATTCCCATTTTTGAACCAAGACCTGAGACTGGTGATGCAAAATCGAGATAATCAATAGGTGTGTTTTCTATTAATGTTGTATCACGCGCTGGATCCATTCGGGTTGTTATAGCCCAAATAACATCTTCCCAATCGCGGGCGTTAACATCGTCATCGCAGACGATTACAAATTTGGTGTACATAAACTGACGTAAGAACGACCAAACTCCCATCATCACGCGCTTTGCATGGCCTGGATATTGTTTTTTCATTGTTACAATCGCCATACGATATGAGCACCCTTCAGGCGGAAGGTAAAAGTCGACAATTTCAGGGAATTGCTTTTGTAGTATCGGCACAAACACTTCATTAAGTGCCACACCTAAAATAGCAGGCTCATCAGGCGGACGGCCAGTAAATGTGCTGTGATAAATAGGTTCTTTACGATGCGTTAAATGAGTGACCGTCATTACTGGAAAGTCATCGACTTCATTATAGTAACCGGTATGGTCACCATAAGGGCCTTCTGGCGCCATTTCACCAGGCATTATGTAACCTTCAAGTACTATTTCTGCACTGGCAGGGACTTGTAGGTCATTTGAAATAGATTTTACAACTTCGGTTCTGCTGCCACGTAATAAGCCAGCGAATGCATATTCGCTTAGAGTGTCAGGTACAGGCGTTACGGCACCTAATATAGTGGCAGGATCGGCACCTAATGCTACCGATACAGGGTAGGGTTGCCCTGGGTTTTCTTTGCACCATTCTTGAAAATCAAGCGCGCCACCACGATGTGACAACCAGCGCATAATTATTTTATTTTTGCCTAATAATTGCTGGCGATAAATACCTAAATTTTGGCGCTTTTTATAAGGCCCTTTAGTAACGGTAAGGCCCCATGTGATTAATGGCGCTGCATCACCTGGCCAGCAATGCTGAATAGGTAATTTAGTTAAATCTACATCATCACCTTCTAAAACTACTTGTTGGCAAGGCGCTTTTTTTACTTCTTTTGCAGGCATATTAAGCACTTGCTTAAAAATAGGTATAGCGCCTAGAGCTTCTTTAATACCCTTTGGTGGATCAGGTTCTTTTAAAAAAGCGAGTAGCTTACCCACTTCGCGAAGCTCGCTAACATCTGTTTGGCCCATGCCCATTGCTACGCGTTTTGGTGTACCAAATAAGTTGGTAAGTACCGGCATATCGTAGCCTTTTGGGTTTTCAAATAATAACGCAGGGCCTTTTGCACGCAATGTGCGATCAGATATTTCGGTCATTTCAAGATACGGGTCGATTTCTTGGGTGATACGTTTAAGTTCGCCTTTTTTTTCAAGCAAATCGATAAAATCACGTAGATCTTTATATTTCATTGTGGGCCGCTATTAAGCAAAAGAGTTAAAGTATTATACCCATTTCATGCAAGGCAAGTCATTACTTGCACTTAAAACTTAAAGCGCTCTACGGCACTCGTTAAAGAGTGTGCAAGTTGGTTTACGTCTTCACTTTCGCTTGCTAGGGTTGTCGCGTTTTGGGCATTCAAGGTTGCTTGCTCTGTCACCTTTGCCATTATTTGTTGAATGTCGCCACTGTTAGTCAATTGCTCATGTGATGCATGAGCAATTTGCTCACTCATCTGATTAACAGACAACAATGTGCTTTTAATACGCTCTACGGCTTTATTTAGTTCAGTGCTGTTTTTAACACATTGCTTGGCTTGGTGTTGGCCATCAGTAATGTGTTCTTGAGTTGTTTTAGTGTGTTGTTGCAATGTTTGGATCATGGTGTTTATTTCGCTAGTCGAGGTTTGTGTACGTGCAGCTAATGATCGAACCTCATCAGCAACTACAGCAAACCCGCGTCCGTTTTCACCCGCTCGCGCTGCTTCAATTGCAGCATTAAGTGCAAGTAAGTTAGTCTGCTCGGCAATGCTACTAATTGTTTCAACAATGGCTTCAATAAGCTGAGTGTACTGTGCGAGCTCTTCTGTGCTGCCTACTGCTTTATCAAGACGCTGCAATAAAGTTTCTATACTTAGACTATTTTGATTAGCAATCTCGTTTACATCATTTGCAAATTGCGATGCGTTTGTTATTTCACTTGACGTTTTATCTGCTTGCTCATAAACCGCTTGTGAGTTGGTTAGCATATTGTGTGCAAGCGATGTTGCCTGCGCGCTTCGCTCTAACTGCTGTTGTGCAACAACCGTCATTTGCTGACCTTTTTCACTGGTTTTAATAGCGCTGCGGTCTAGCTCGTGGGCGTCACTACTAATCGCACCAATTAGGTTAGTAAGGTCTTCACTGAGTTTATTTATGTTATTTAGCAAAGTACCAAATTCATCCTTACTACGTGGGTGGCTTCGCTTTGATAAATCACCTGAGGCGATTCGGGCTAAATCGCGGTTTACTTTTTTAAGCGGTTTTAGCATTGCGCGAGTTGTAAAAATAGAGATAGCGATAATCAATATAATTAAAACAATCGTAATAATTACTACAGAACTAATCCCTGTATTTATGGCGGCCTTTGCATTAGTTTGTAAGGAATTAAAGCGCTCATCAGCCAATTTATTAAGTTCAATAAGCTGATCTTCTGTTGTTATAAATTGCTGTTGAAAGTGTTCAAAATTTTGAGCCGCAGCAATAGCACTTTTGAGTACTTTATTTTGTTGGGCATAAATTCCTGTATCGTTGTTAAGTAACTCTCTTAATTGATTAAACTTAGCCGTTAAATTTTTAGCATTAAACGCATTATTAAAAGGTAGCGCTTGTTGCTCTAAATAGGTGAAATTAGGTTGGATGTTATCTAGTAGAAATAGGGTATCTTGCTGATGGCTATTTAAATCATTGATAGTGGTAGTTTGAGTAATGCTTTTTATATTATTGCTTAAGTTAAACAATAAATCGTCTATACGGGTCGCTGTTCCAAACATAGCATTAAGTAACGCCTGCTGTTTTACAGGCACTTCTAAAAGTTCTATATCAAGTAAGTTAGAACTTAAATTGTAAAGTTGCTCGTTAAACGTTGCTGATAATTCTATGGTGGAATTTTGCGCTACAAACTTACGCTCTTTAGCGCTAAACATTGCGACACTTACTTCAGTCAGTTGCTCGAAACCTGCGTTGGTACTGGTGAGTAAATTTTGCATTGTTATTTGTTGATTTAGTTGAGTGCTTAACAAATTGAGCATATCGCTAAATTGTTGTTGCTCAACTTGCGCCTGTTTTTTATTTTGTTGAAGTAAATCAAGGTTTGCTTGGCTGTAAGCTAAGGCGTTAAATTTGGTAATAGACAGTAATGATAGCCTTAAATCTTTGCTGAACTGTTGTACCGGAACCGCTAATTTTTCGGTTCGGGTATTGTTAACGCTAATTTTGTTTAATGACCAATAAAAAAATACACTACTTGTTAGCACCAATATGCCAATGGCTGTAAAGGCTAAAATTATTTTATGTTTGATCGCAATTGAACGCATAACTTCATCACAATAATGGGTCTTTAATTATTGTAGCATTATTGTAATTTATTGGTTGTTTTTATGTTAAACCTTGGTGCACTGTCTTTTTTTACCAGCAATGATTAACATGGCTTCATTACCCTTACCCCAAAACAGTACCTCTTCACTTATATATTTATTCCCTGATGCACTTTTTTCGTGATTAAGTACATGCACTTTATTGTTAAAGATAAGTTCGGCTTCAGAATTATTAATAATATTGAGTTTTACGCTCTTATCATCGCATTGGTAAGCAGTACTGGTTTTTAAATCACTACATGCGGTTAAGCTTAGTAAAATAGCGATTAATGCTAAATATACTTTCATTTTTCCTCCCATCTTCTTTAAACGTTAGTTAAAACACAGGGCAAAATTTTAATCTAATGTAAGAATAACAAAGCAAAATTAACCGTTGGTGAAAGTAGCGCTTTAAGTTATGTTTATAGCAATATTTTTTGAGCTCGGAAGCTTTATGGCAGGCACTAACCTTTTAACGTTATTAGATGATATAACCACTTTACTTGATGACATTGCGACAATGAGTAAGGTAGCAACAAAAAAAACAGCAGGTGTATTAGGCGATGACTTAGCGCTCAATGCACAGCAGGTTACAGGTGTAGCTGCAGAGCGTGAATTACCGGTTGTTTGGGCTGTGGCAAAGGGCTCATTTTTAAATAAAGCGATACTCGTACCCGCTGCTTTATTAATAAGCGTATGGCTGCCTTGGTTAATAACACCGCTTTTAATGATGGGTGGTTTGTTTTTATGTTTTGAGGGAGCTGAAAAAGTATTTGCTAAGTTTTTGCCTCATCACAATGAAGTGGTAGATGAAGATGAAAAATTAGATTTAGTTGAGTATGAAAAACAAAAAATAAAAGGGGCAATAAGAACCGACTTTATTCTTTCTGCCGAAATTATTGTTATTACTTTAGGCACTGTGGCAGGCGCTACATTACTTAACCAAGCTTTAGTGCTTTGTGTTATCGCAATTATAATGACGATTGGCGTTTATGGCTTAGTGGCCGGTATTGTAAAGCTGGATGATGCCGGGCTTTATTTACTCAACCAATCAAAGGTAACAGCTAATAAATTTAAAGAATTACTTGGGAAAGGCTTACTCGCAGCAGCGCCTAGGTTGATGCAGTTTTTAGCATTTGCGGGCACCATCGCGATGTTTTTAGTAGGTGGCGGGATTTTAGTACATGGTGTTGAGTTACTGCATCATACTCAAGTCGATGTAACAAACTATGCCCAATCTGTTGCTGGCGGTACAGGAGAAGTATTAGCTCCTCTATTGTTTGATGGTTTGCTAGGCGTGATTGCTGGCTTAGTTGTCGTGCTTATACATGTAGGTTATACAAAGTTATTTAAAAAATAATTCCAAGCTGGCGTACTTGTTGCGCCAGCTATATTGAAATTCACTCATTCACAGCTAGCTATTTTACAAAGAGATTCCAATTCAAATTGTGCTTTAGTATTTTTTTGCTCAATGGCCTTTTTATACCAATAAATAGCTTGCTGTTGATCCTGATCTATTCCCTGACCATCACGATACATTTGCGCTAAATTTAATTGCCCCCATTGAGAGCCCGCTTCAGCAGCTTGTTTAAAGCTATTAAATGCTTCAACAAACAAACCATCTTTAAAATAAATAATGCCTTGTTGATTGTTTTTATCGAGCTTTAAGCCTTTATATAGTGGCTTAGGTTTGGGAGGATGCATCACAAACCCACCATAAAGGATGTTGGCATAAGGGCGCAGTACGTCGTAAATAGCTTCGTCTTTATACAAACGCTTTACTTCATCACGAGGGAGGGTGATTGTTTTAGTGGAAAAGTAATTGTCTTGAATTAGCTGGCTAGTACGCATTGCCAAAGTAATACTATTATTACGTTTATAGCTGTAGTTGCTTATCTGAAAGGTAATAAATTGTTCGTCAAAATTTAAAACTTGAGCAATTCTTAAATTGGTTAGGGTCCAGGGCTCGTGTGTAAATTTGTCGGCGTGTACTAAGTAGGTATCATATATTTTAGGCGCATTTAAATAGCCTTCCTTTCGAGTCTCGCTATTAAGGTGCTGTTGATAAAAAAATAAAACAATCCAAAGTAATAAAAATACACCAATAAAGTATTTAGGTAGGCTTAGTTTTTCTATTAACGGTAGTTGCGTTATTTTTACAGGTTCGCTTTTTCCGCATTGATAGCACTCGCGTTTATAACTTAATTTTAAGGCAAGCATAGGTAAAATGCTAAATCGTAAATAGCGGCTTTTATTTAGTAAATGGTAGGCGTCGCTTTGACAATGAGGGCAGCGTGTTGTTTGTGCAAAATGTGGAAATGATTCACTCGTGTTGAAAAGTAACATAAAGCACGCTCCTTGTTTAATTACCTAAAGGTAAAACAAGAAGCGTGTTAGTTAAAGCCACAAACTGTAAGTAAGTATGTCTGTTATTACTTATTTTGAGCTTTAGGCTTGATTGTTGTTTTTGCATCAGCAGCCATTAGAGCAAATACAGCGTATGCAGCGGTATTTTGACGCAGCTTAGCAGGTGTTACTTTATCAAGCGTATCGTCAGCTGTATGGTGGTAATCAAAGTAATCTGTTCCATCTTGAGCAAGTTCAAAAATAGGCGCTGACGTTGCTGCTTTAAGTGGAATTAGATCGGGGCCACCATTCGCTTGGTTTTTACCAATATGCTCAATATTTAACGGCGAAAGTTCTTTTGCAATAGCACGCACTACAGGAAGTGACTCTGCGCTTACGTTCGATTCAAAAGCATATACAACATCAGCGCCAAAATCAGACTCAGCAGCTGCAACAATATTGCTTAGCTCGTTTTTATGCTTTGCAAAATAGGCTTTTGCACCCCAAAGGCCTAGCTCTTCGGCTGCAAAAAGTACCACACGAATACTTCGCTTAGGACGCTTTACATCGCTAATATGTTTAGCGGCTGCCATTGTTAGTGCAACGCCTGCGCCGTCATCTAGTGCGCCAGTCCCTAAGTCCCAAGAATCTAAATGCCCGCCAATTAATACATACTGCTCAGGGTTTTCGGTACCATTAAATTGGCCAATAACGTTATAACCTGTGCCTTCACCAAGGCTTTCGGTTTGCACATTAATATTTACCGATACGTCTTTATCTAAAGCAATGAGTCGTGCAATCTGATCGGCATCTGGGTTAGCAATGGTTACATTAGGTATTTTTGTAACACCTTCTTTGTAGTAACTACCGCCAGTGTGTGCAAAACGATGATGACCAGTACTTACCGAGCGCATCATGTAGGCAACAGCGCCTTTTTTAGACGCTTCTATAGCGCCTGTGCCACGTGCTTTTACAGCAGGTCCGTAACCATTCCCATCTATATCGCGGTTCATGCGGTAATTAATATACGCAATTTTACCTTTTAGGCTATTTGCAGGTGCTGCAATTAACTCATCAAGTGTTTCGAATAAGACTACTGGCGCTGTGATCCCATCTTTAGGCGTGCTTATACTGTTACCTAATGCAGTTAAATGTAGAGGTTGCTCGCTTGGTGTTAGTATTTTTCCGCTTTCGCTATAACGGCGCCATTCAGGAAAAGTCGCTTCTTCAAGCCATACTTTATCAAAACCAAGCTCATTAAATTTAGCTTTAGCCCATGCCACTGCTTTTTTATCATTTTCAGTACCAGGAAAGCGAGGGCCAACCTCAGTTGTTAATGACTCTAGTAATTTATAGCTTAGATCACTATTTAGTGCAGAGGTGCGCACTTCATTGACTTGTTGTAATTGCTTTTGGGTAAATTCGGCGTTGTTAGCGTTTGCAGCCATACTGCTAGTAAGCAGCAGTGCGGTAATTAATTTTTTCATTTGGGTAAGCCTTTTTAATAATTAGCGCTATTAGAACATGTAACAAACATGATAAAAAATAGATGAGATGAATAGGCTTTGTAATAGGTTTAATGCTGTTAGGTATAAAAGTTTAGATATAAAAAAGCCCGCGTAAATGTACGCGGGCTATCTTTTAACACTGTTATTTAAGGCATTTATTTAAAAGCTAAATTGCGCTGCTAAACGAAGATTTGTGCCCTCGCCAACAGTTACATTACTCGTGCCGCCACCACCTAAATAGCTTTTATCAAATAAGTTTTCGATGTTAAGACGTAAATTAATATCGGTATTGCTTAAGTTAAACTTATAAGTGGCGCCAACATCAACACGTGTATATGCATCTTTAGTAATTGTATTATCGCTATCTGCAAAGCGCTCGCCTTCGTAAAAAGCGCCAGCGTTAATGGCAATGGCGTCGTTTAATTCATAACGAGTCCAAAGTGATGCCGACCATTTTGGTGCATCGGTAGGGCGTTTACCTTCCAATACTTCATCGCGTTCAAAGTTAGCATCTAGATACATAGTTGATGCCATAACAAATAAGCGGTCGGTAGCAGCACCTTGTGCGCTTACTTCAACACCTTTATGGCGTTGTTCACCCACTTGGTTTGTTTCACTTGTGAATGAGCCAATAGGCGTCTCAAGCTGTTCGCTAACAAGTGTGCCTTCTTTACTAATATCAAAAATTGCACCTGTAAGCAGTAAACGGTCATCAAATAATTGCCATTTAATACCAATCTCTCTTTGCTCTGAGGTAATGGCATCTAGCTTCATGCCATTATTTACATCGGTTTCATCAACCAGAGTTTCACTACCTTGAGGCTCAAAACCTTCTGAGTAACTTGCATATATAGTTGCCGAAGTATTTGGATGATAAAGCACACCTACCTTTGGTACAAATGACTCGTTATCTGCACCTTCTCGTGTTTGTTTGTCGTAACGGCCACCTAGCGATAATTGCCATTGTGGTGAGAACGAAATTAAGTCCTGAACGTAAATACCGTAATAGTCGTATTCAGTTTCGCTTACTGTATCATCTGTTTTATAACTTACAGATGGGCGTGATGGTTCTGCTTGTCCTGCAGAAAAATCAAAGTAGTCAGCAGAAGTACGGCGTTGCCCGTAGTAGTAATCTAGCGAGTTTGCGCCAATTAAAAACTGATGCTGTAAACTACCTGTTTTAAATTCACCAATAAAATCAATAAATGCAGTTTTAAATTGCCAATCGTCAAAACGGTCGTAAGGACGAGATTCATAGCTGTCACCTTCAGTAAAGCTACTAGGCATGCGAGGTGCTGACTCAAAGCGTTGACGTTCAAACGTTTGTTCGTTATAGCCAAGTTTTACTTGCCAGTTATCGGTTAAAAATACTTCTAGGTCTACACCTAGGTTTTCTACGGTAATATCGGTAAACGCCCAAGACATATCACGGATTGTTTTATCGCTACCAATTACATTAGCATTATCGTCTATCCATGCGCCAGTATCTAAACCTGCTTCGTCATCTGTGCGGTCGTAATGCACACGTACTAATGCGTTATCGCTAATATCGTAATCTACAATTAAAGCACCTAAAAAGCGGTCGCGTTCACGATTTTCACCGTTTTGGTACTCACGCCAATAGTCAACGTCTTGCTTTACTAAAATCCCGCGAGCACGTAAATCTTCCGATTCAGTCAAGGCACCTGCAGCATCAACCATAAAGCGGGTTGAGCCATGCTGATCTACATCGGCACTGGCATTAAATAGTGTTTGTGCTGTAGGTTTTTTAGTTACCATGTTAACCAAGCCACCCGGGCCTGACTGACCATATAAAATACTTGATGGGCCTTTAATTACTTCAACTTGCTGCAAAATTTCGATTGGTTGCTGATAGTGCGACCAATGCTGATGACCGTCGCGTAAATAACCTGTCGATGAGCTCAGCTCAAAGCCGCGTAAGTTAAATACCTCACGATTTCGTTGTTGTGAGCCTGCAGTTAAGCTTGCGTCATTTGTGAGTACTTCGCCAAGTGTAGTGGCAAGCTGTTCGCTAATAATAGTGTCGGTTATTACAGTGACAGATTGTGCAGTTTCAAGTAATGAAGCTGATGTTCTCATTGCGCCATTAGCGTTATCTACTTTGTAATCGTTAAAGTAGCTACCCTTTACTTCTATGCGTTCAAGGTCGGTAGTGTTTGCATATGTGCTTGTTGTAATGCTTGCTAATAGAGCTATGTAAATAGAATTCAGTTTCATTAATTGCTTCCAGCGCAGGTATGTAAAAAACAATCGTGATCTTAATGCAAACTACTATCATTTTCAACACCTTTCATTAACATGTTTTATAATATGTTTGTTAATGGTTGCCAATTACGAATTCTGCTATTATAAGCTGCATATTAGTGGGGCTTTCTCCCATGTTATTTTATTGCTATGGAACTTACTGTGACTTCAACTGCTTTTTCATCTTTGGCTTTACCGGCTGGACTCGTTGATAACTTATCAACCCTTGGCTATGCCCACATGACACCTGTACAAGCGCAAAGTTTGCCGCCTGTACTTGCTGGTAAAGACATCATTGCTCAGGCAAAAACCGGTTCAGGTAAAACTGCTGCGTTTAGCTTGGGTGTGTTAGCTAAATTAAACGTAAAACGCTTTCGTATTCAATCTTTAGTCTTGTGCCCGACTCGTGAACTTGCCGAGCAGGTTGCAGTTGAAATGCGTAAATTAGCGCGCGGCATTCATAACATTAAAATATTGACGTTATGTGGTGGTGTTTCAATTGGCCCGCAAATAGGTTCACTTGAACATGGTGCGCATATTATTGTTGGCACGCCAGGGCGTGTTGATGACCATATTCGTAAAGGTACTCTACGTTTAGATGATGTGGAAACATTGGTGCTTGATGAAGCCGATCAAATGCTTGATATGGGTTTTCAAGACACACTTGATGCAATTATTGAGCGTATTCCACAAAATCGTCAAACATTGTTATTTAGTGCTACTTTCCCAAGAGCTATTGAAGCAATTGCTAAGCGTGTACTTAAAAACCCTGAAATGGTTAAAGTAGAAGAAGAGCAAGCAAAAAGCACAATTAAGCAGTACTTCTATAAAATGGATAACAATAAGCAGCGCTATCCAACGCTTAAGTTATTACTTCTTAAATTTACACCACAAAGCTGTGTTGTATTTTGTAATACCAAAGTAGAAACTCAACAAGTGTGTGATGATTTAGCTGACGAAGGCTTCAGCGCTGTTGCATTGCACGGTGACTTAGAGCAACGCGATCGTGAACGTACGCTAATTCACTTTTCAAATAAAAGTGCTTCAATACTTGTTGCAACCGATGTTGCTGCACGAGGTTTAGATATTGATGACATGGATATGGTTATTAACTACCATTTAGCACATGACACGCAAACACATGTTCACCGTGTTGGCCGAACTGGGCGTGCTGGTAAAAAGGGCATTGCTTGTTCTATTTATGGTGAAGCTGAAGCGTTTAAAATTGCACAAATTGGCGATCATTACGAGCGTGATATTACTCCAGAACAAATGCCGCCGTTTAATTTATTAGATAAACCGCCGTACCGACCTGAAATGGTTACTTTGATGATTGATTCAGGTAAAAAGCAAAAAGTACGTGCAGGCGATATTCTTGGTGCTCTAACAGGTAAGGATGGGGTTGCAGGTCGTCAAGTAGGTAAAATTAACGTACTTGATAACGTAGCATTTGTTGCTGTTGAACGTAACTCATCAAAACCAGCACTTCGCAAACTAACCGAAGGCAACATTAAAGGGCGTAAAATACGCGCTCGTCGCCTTACTCGTTAATTTAAACCGCTAAATTAACAAATTAGCGAGCAGCTACCTTTAGCTGCTCGTATTGTAATTTTATTTTTTTAAACTTAACTTCACAACCATTTGGTTTATCTGGGTGCATCTGTAATGCAAGTTGTCTCCAGCGCTTTTGAACGTTTTTAAGAGTGAAATTTTCGGGTAACTTCCATTCTAAAGCCAACGCTTTAAATTCATTGTCATTTAATACTTGTTGTGGTGATGTCGTTTTAAACTGACGCCAAAAACTATTCAAAAGCTCATCAATTTTCTCTTCATCGGTATCGTAATTACGCCAATCTAAATAATAATCTCGCAAATTTTCGTTCGTTGTTACTAAACTATTATCTTCTTTTTCTAAAAGCTCGATATGCAGAGTTGAAATGAGTAAACTTTGAGGGCGTAATTGTGCCTGCAGTTGGTACAATGCATTCATAATTAAAAAGTTACGTTTAAATAAATCACGTTCAGGGCTTTTATCGAGTGTTGTTATTGCGCTGCGGTTTGTCAGTTCTGCTGCTAAAGTATGAACTTGCCAAACCTGCCTTGTTAATATCAGCTCAAAAATCTCATCAATCAGTGGGTTAAGCATTGTTTAGGCCCTAGTAGTTAGTGTATCTTCAATAAAGATTACACTGATATAAGTAACGGTTTGAAGGATTAAAATTATGCTGGGCAAGTTTAAATGCCTCTTATTTACTATATGCTGTGTACTAATAGCTCCTAGCTATGCCCAAAATAGTGATTCGTTATTTGAGCAATTCAAAAACGAAGTGCAGTGGGAGCCTAAATTACAATTAGCAAATACGTTACTTGCTAATAAAAACGTTTCTAAAAAAGAGCGTGTCGCTGTTTATTCGGCATTAGGTAATAGTGCGTTATCGGCTGATAATTTTAAAGAATCTTTACACTATTTTAAATTATTAGAAAAAAACACTTCAGATACTTTCTTTCCTGACGAGCACTTTCGTGCAATAAAAATGCAAGGTGTAGCACTTTTTTATCAAGGCTTATTTCAAAAGGCCATAAGTGAATATACCCGCACCCTAGTATTAGCTGAAAAAAATGAACAACTACTTGAACAAGCAAATTTACTAAATAATATTGGTTTGGCTTATTTTAATATGAATAAGCTAGGCGATACCCTAGAGTTTTACTTAAAGGCAAAAGCTATTTACGAAGCGCACGGTAGTGAGCAAGATCAAACCGACATATTACTTAATATAGCAGGCGTTTATATACGCTTATCACGCTACGATAGTGCATTTAGTCTTTATCAAGATGTACTTAAAGTTTATCAGCGGTTAGATGATAAAAGCGGTATTGCGCAGGTATACAACAATATGGGTGTTGCTCATATGGAGAGTAATCAATTTGACTTAGCACTTCATTATTACCAGCTAGCGCTGCGTTATTATATTTCAGCCAATGATTACAATAAGTTATCTACGCAATATACCAACTTGGCAAATACTAATTTAGTGTTAAAAAAAGTAGATGAAGCGTACGAGCAAGCTAAATTAGGTGAGTACTATGCGCTTAAAATAGGTAACCATAATTTAGAGCTTAATGCGCTACATGCGCTTGGTAAAATTCAGTTTGTTAAAGGCAACTTAGAAGAGGCGAAAATAAGTTTAGATAGAGCTATTTCACTTGCCCACGAGTATGGCAGTGAGCGAATAATTAGGGAGGGTTTAGGGACTAAAGCACTACTTGAAGCCAGTAAAGGCGATTATTCAAGCGCAATGGCCTTGCAACAAGAATACATTAGTGAGCTACGAAAACTCAGAAGTACAGCAATTATAAATGCATTAGCGGTACTTCAGCATCAATTTAAAGCAACCCAATTAAACCAAGAGATAGAAAAACTTAAACAAGATCGACGTGTGCAAGAGTTAAAAATGTCGCAGCGTTCTCAGCTTACTTTATTCTCTTTTTTACTATTACTTTTGGTTGTTGTAACTGGTATTGCGCTTTACCGCCGTGGCGCAGAAAAACGCGCTAAGCAGCAGTTAACAGAGCAAGTTACGCAGCGCACTGCCGAGTTACAAGCAATAGCACAGGAGCTAAGACAAGCTAACGATGTTAAAAGCCAGTTTTTGGCCAATATTAGCCACGAAATCCGCACTCCACTAACGGCTATTTTAGGGCAAACAGATGCTTTAATTAACGAATTATATGAGCCTGAGTCACTTAAAGATGAATTAAGAGTAATTCAGCGCCATAGCGACCATTTAAAAAGCTTAATAAACGACGTGCTCGATTTAAGTAAAATTGAAGCTAATAGGTTAGAGTTAAATATTTCGTGCTTTGATATTGTAGAGCTTGTAAATGACGTACATGCAATGTTTATCACTCAAGCAAAAGCAAAAAATTTACGCCTCATTTTAGACAATCAAGTGGGTAATGAGTTTTACACTAAGCTGGATTTAATACGCGTAAAACAAATTCTTATAAATTTATGTGCTAATGCTATTAAGTTTACTCACGCTGGCCAAATCATTATTGCTTTAAATAAGAGTGAACAAGGGCTAGTGATTATTGTAAAAGATACCGGTATTGGTATGAGCTCTAAACAGTTAAAGCTTATTTTTGAATGCTTTAGCCAAGCTGATAACAGTATTAGCCGTCGCTTTGGGGGGACAGGGTTAGGCCTTAGCTTATCGCAACAATTAGCCGCGATGATGGGCGGTTATATCAGTGTACAAAGCGAATACAAAAAGGGCAGTCAGTTTTCGTTCTTTTTACCGTGCGCAGAAGTAAATAAATCGCAAAGCCTGATTGAAACTCAAAGTGCTCCAAAGGTAAATAAGCAATTGGCAGGGCGTGTTGTACTAGCAGAAGATCACCCTGATAATCGAAGGTTAATAAGCCGCTATTTACGTTCAATGGGGCTCGAGGTTATTGCCGTTGAAAACGGTGAGCAAGCGGTAGAGCAGTGCTTAAAAGAGTATCCTGATTTAGTGCTACTCGATATTCAAATGCCTGTGATGGATGGGCGTTCTGCTTTTCAGCTATTAAAACAGTGTGGTTTTGAGCGGCCTATTTTTGCTTTAACTGCAAATGCTATGAGTCATGAAGTGGATGGCTATTTAGAGTTAGGGTTTAGTGGTTACTTAGGTAAACCGATAGATAAAGAGTCATTTTATAAAGCGCTTTCCAGCCACCTACATAATGCAGAAGATCAGCCAATTACAAAGCAAAATGAAGTTGATATGAGCGATCTTGTCATTAGTTTTAAGCAAAGCTTTGCTTTGGAGAGTGAAACGATTACTCAGCATTTCATAAGTGAAGATTTAGCCGCGCTACAAAAAGATAGTCATCGCATTTTAGGAGCGGCGCAAATGTTTGGTTTAGATGAAATTGCGCAATCGGCTCAAAGTTTAGATAGAGCCCTTTTACGCAGGGCCCAAAAAAGTAGTGCGAATGACTTTAAAGCGCTCGTTGATACGCTGCAGAGTGTACTTAAAAAGTATAACGAAAGTTAAACTGTATTTAATCCAGACACAAAAAAAGCGCCTTAGGCGCTTTTTTTATTCAATTAAAACGCTTTTATTGGCGTCTCATCGAATCAAAAAATTCATCATTGGTTTTGCTCATCGATAGTTTATCGATTAAGAATTCCATTGCATCAATTTCTGACATGTCATGAACAATTTTACGTAAAATCCAAAGCTTTTGAAGCTCATCTGGTTTTGTTAGTAATTCTTCACGACGAGTGCCTGAACGATTAAAGTCGATAGCAGGGAATACACGTCTTTCCGCAATTTTACGGTTAAGGTGAAGTTCCATGTTACCAGTACCTTTAAACTCTTCGTAGATAACTTCATCCATTTTAGAGCCGGTATCGATAAGCGCTGTAGCTATAATTGTTAAGCTACCACCTTCCTCAACGTTACGTGCAGCACCAAAGAAGCGCTTAGGTTTATGTAATGCGTTAGCGTCAACACCACCAGTAAGTACTTTACCTGATGAAGGAATAACGGTGTTATAAGCACGTGCTAAACGAGTGATTGAATCCAATAAGATAACAACATCTTTTTTATGTTCAACTAGGCGTTTTGCTTTTTCGATAACCATTTCGGCAACTTGTACGTGACGAGAAGCTGGCTCATCGAACGTTGATGCAATAACTTCACCTTTAACTAGGCGTTGCATCTCAGTTACTTCTTCCGGACGTTCATCAATAAGTAAAACCATTAATGTTACATCAGGGTGATTATGCGTAATTGATTGTGCAATGTTTTGAAGTAGCATTGTTTTACCCGCTTTTGGCGGAGCTACTAACAAGCCACGTTGGCCGCGGCCAATAGGAGATGCTAAATCAAGTACACGGGCTGTAATATCTTCTTTACTGCCGTTACCACGTTCCATGCGAAAACGTTCGTTTGCATGTAGTGGAGTAAGGTTTTCAAAAAGAATTTTAGTTCGAGAGTTTTCAGGTTTATCAAAGTTAACTTCATTTACTTTGAGTAAAGCAAAGTAACGTTCACCGTCTTTAGGTGGACGAATAAGGCCTGAAATTGAATCGCCAGTACGCATGCTGAAACGGCGAATTTGGCTAGGTGAAACATAAATGTCATCTGGCCCAGCTAAGTAAGAGGCTTCTGATGATCTTAAGAAGCCGAAACCATCTTGTAAAATCTCTAATACACCGCCGCCGAAGATATTCTCTCCGCCTTTGGCATGGGATTTAAGAATGGCAAAAATGATATCTTGCTTTCTTAAGCGGGCTACGTTTTCGAGCCCCATGGACTCAGCTAAGTCTACAAGCTCTTTAATCGACTTGTCTTTTAATTCGCGTAAATGCATATTGGTGGGTTCTTTATTACAGTTGTCATACTCAAAATCGCTTTGATCGTTGAGTGAGGTTTGTTGAATATAACTAAGGATTAGTTGGCTTTATAAACTAGCAGTTCACTGGCAAAGCGTCCAGTCTTTATACAAAATAAATTTAAAAAAGGGCAAAAAAGCCCTTTTTATTGTTCTAGCTTACCGTTAGATGTTGTTTTCTAAAAACTCGATAAGTTGAGTTTTTGAAAGAGCACCTACTTTCGTTGCAGCTACTTGGCCATCTTTAAAAAGAAGTAAAGTAGGGATACCACGAATACCAAACTTTGGCGGTGTGCCAGCATTTTGGTCAATATTTAATTTAGCAACAGTCACACGGCTGTCGTATTCATCAGCAACTTCGTGAAGAATAGGGGCGATCATTTTACAAGGTCCACACCATTCAGCCCAGAAATCTACTAGTACTGGTTTGTCTGATTGTAATACGTCAGCTTCAAAGCTATCGTCAGTAATTTGGATTATTTTCTCGCTCATTGCGCTCTCCGATTTAGTTAGGCGAAATATTTAGTGCGTATTTAAACACTCTTGTTTCTTATTGCAAGTTTAAACGTTATGCTTAAACGCTATGACTAAGACACATTTAACCGATAAAAAGTTTTCAGACTTTGCTATCGCACCGGAAGTGGTTGCCGGTTTAACCGAGAATGGGTTTGAATATTGCACACCTATTCAAGCAAAATGCCTACCTTTTATTTGTGATGGACGCGATATCGCGGGCCAAGCTCAAACGGGTACAGGCAAAACGTTGGCGTTTTTAACCGCCACGTGCCATCGGTTATTACAATCTAGCAAAGCACCTAGTAAACATCCAAGAGCCCTGATCATGGCCCCTACTCGGGAGCTTGCGATTCAGATACACAAAGATGCTAAAATTTTAGCGCCGCACTGTAATCTTAACTTAGGTTTAGTATATGGTGGCGAAGATTACGAAAAACAACGTGCACAACTAGAAAAAGGCGTTGATATTTTAATTGGTACTACAGGTCGCCTAATTGATCTGTATAAGCAAGGCTGTTACACCCTTAATGAAATTGAGGTAGTCGTGCTGGACGAAGCCGATCGTATGTTCGATTTAGGTTTTATCAAAGATATTCGCTATATGTTCGATCGCATGCCAGATACATCAAAGCGTTTAAACTTATTATTTTCTGCCACATTATCGTACCGCGTACAAGAATTAGCTTTTGAGCACATGACAAACCCAGAGCATGTTCAAATTGAACCTGACGTTAAAACGGGTAAACGTATTCAAGAAGAGCTATTTCATCCTTCGCAAGAAGATAAAATTAAGCTGTTGTTAACCTTAATTGAAGAAGAATGGCCAGAGAAAGCAATCGTGTTTGCAAATACCAAGCATAGTTGTGAAACAGTATATGCTTGGCTTAAATCAGACGGTCATCGTGTAGGTATGCTTACTGGTGATGTTAACCAGAAAAAACGCCAAACTATATTAGCGCAATTTAGCAAAGGTGATTTAGACTTTTTAGTTGCGACCGATGTTGCAGCGCGTGGTCTTCATATTCCAGAAGTAAGTCATGTGTTTAACTTTGATTTACCTGACGATTGTGAAGATTATGTTCACCGTATTGGCCGTACTGGCCGCGCTGGTGCATCAGGCCACGCAATTAGTTTTGCATGTGAGCAATATGCATACAACCTGCATGAAATTGAAGAATATATAGAGCACAGCATTCCTTTATCACATTATGATAAAACAGCATTGCTAGATGATTTAACTCAGCCTATTATTCAAAGAAAGCGCAACTATTCAACAGGTCCACGTAACCGTAGTAATAACAGCGGACGTCGCCCAAATAATAGTTACCAAAAAGGACGGTCGTAAGCGACCGTTTGTATATGTAGTAGTAACTAGAGGTTTTTGAACGGTGGGGCAACTTAAACCGCAAAAAAATGTGTACGCAGTTATTGATTTGGGCTCAAATAGCTTTCATATGCTTATTGCCAAATCAATTGCTGGCGGTCTACAAACAATTGGACGTGTTAAACGCAAAGTCCGATTAGCCGCAGGGCTTGATAAAGGAAACGTATTAAGTACTGAAGCAATGCAGCGAGGCTGGGAATGCCTTGCCCTTTTTGCTGAGCGTCTACAAGATATCCCAGACAAAAATATCACCATAGTAGCAACAGCTACCTTACGCTTAGCAACTAACGCCGAAGTATTTAAAAATCATGCCGAAAAAATTCTAGGTCATAACATTAATGTTATCAGCGGAGAATTAGAAGCGCGCACAATTTATAAAGGTGTTGCCCATACTTCATCTTGTACTGGCAAACAGCTTGTTATTGATATTGGTGGTGCAAGTACAGAAGTTGTAATTGGTAAAGCATTTGATGCCCTACATTACAAAAGCCTCAATATGGGGTGTGTTACCTATCTTGAACGCTATTTTAAAGATTGCCAACTAAGTAAGAGTAACTTTAACGCAGCAATAAAAGCGGCTCGTACAGTCATTGATGAAATTTCTCCAGAGTATAAAGCAGCTGGATGGGAAATTGCATCTGGAGCTTCTGGTACAGTACAAGCAATTCAAGAAATTATGGTCGCGCAAAATCTTGACGACTTACTTACACTTGAAAAGCTCAACACCATAAAAGATCAAGCAATTGCATTTAGCACTATTGCAGCGCTAGACCTTCCTGGGTTAAGTGAAGACCGTCGACTGGTATTTGTATCAGGACTTGCAATCTTAATCGCACTATTTGAATCTCTTGAAATAGAAAAAATGGGATTGGCGGGTGGAGCACTGCGTGAAGGTGTTTTATATAGCATGGTTCCGGAGTTTCATAATAACGACATTCGCAAACGCACAGTTGATGGGTTTATGAGCCGTTATCATGTTGATCAAAAACAAGCGTGTCGAGTTTCAAGCTTGGCAATGCAGTTAGCGCTGAGTATTGATAAAGATTGGCCGATTGAAAGCTTAAATGGGTTACCACTATTAAAAGCGGTAGCGCAGCTTCATGAGATTGGATTACTAATAGAGTATAAGCAGTACCATAAACATACCGCTTATATTTTGGAAAATACCGATATGCCTGGTTTTTCACAGTCAGAGCATAAATTAATAGTAGCGGTAGCAGATGCACATCGATCTGATTTTCCAAAAGGTTGTTTTAATTCACTCGGCGTAAATAGTCTATTAGCGCAATATATAGTGAGATTACTACGAATAGCAGTCATTTTATCAATGCGCAGACAAGATGATGTACTGCCTAAGTTTGAGTTAACTGCTAAAAATGAAGTGTTAGACCTTAAGTTTGAAAGTAACTGGTTAAAAGATCATCCATTAATGGCCAGTGAGCTGCAACAAGAGTCTAAACAGCAAGGAAAACTTGGCTGGAAGCTCATAGTAAACTAATTAAAAAGGCCCATCAGGGCCTTTTTAGTGTTTAAAGTAACCATTTCGATGTAAATATGTGCGAACAGCACATTATTTCAAGTTTTCTTCAAAAAAGGGTTGATCTGTTTTCGGATCTCCCTATAATGCGACCCCACTGAGACGGGAAACGCCAACGCATAGCAAGGCACGAACTACTCACAGAGTTAAATAAAACTTCGGTTTTAAATTGTCGGAAGAAAGTTTAAAACAAAGTGTTGACTCGAAAAATAAAGGGTGTATTATTCGCATCCCTTGAGACGCTAAAGCGACTCAAGACGTTCTTTAACAATATAAAGCAATCATCTGTGTGGGCACTCGTACAGATTGAGTTCTAACAGCCAACCTACTTAGGTAGCGAGGCAAACAAATTTAGAGTCTCAATTGAAACTGAGTGACCATATGTTATTAAAAGATTCAGTCTTGAGCTGTTTTGATTTTACTTTTTTAAAAGTGAAAATAATAACGCACAGTCAATTCGTTTTTGGCAACAAAAACAAAAATTCAGAATTCATTGAGCTGTCGAAAGACATAAAACTTTTTAATTGAAGAGTTTGATCATGGCT
>NZ_JACJDR010000015.1:0-124903 GCF_014163655.1 Pseudoalteromonas sp. SR45-1
AAACGAATAAACGAATAAACGAATAACTAATAAAACAAATAAGGATATATTTATGAAACGTTTACTTATCGCACTATCAATATTAATGCTCAGTGCATGTGCTAGTACAAAAAGTGATTTTAGGTTTGATGGATCTACGCCTGAATCAACTCAGGCAGGAGTTAATAAAGTTTTAAAGGCATTAAAAACTCAAGATTCAATGCGCTTTTTAGGCGCTTTAATCGCAATTCAGTTTTCTGACGTGCAAAGCGCAGAAGATATAATAGGCGACCCTACCATGATGAATGAAGTGAATTACTTTATTATTGGTAAAAAAATTGATGGCTTAAATTATTATGAAGTACTGGATCTTGCGAGTTCGTCTCCATCAAAAGTTGAATTTTCTGTAGAAGAGTAATTTTATTTTGTTAGTTACAATATAATTTTACGCCAATGATGCAGTGCATTATTGGCGTTTTTATATGAAATTATTTATATTTAACTATTTATACTTAACTATTCGGGATGATAGTTCATTTTTTTAAAAGCGTCGTATACAGCTAAATGTAGTGTTTCAGTGTGATCTAGGTTTTCAAAATAGCCAAATTGCACTTGGCTTTTACTACTCAGAATAGGCGCTACTTTTTTATGTAATTGCTTTGCTAAACCTTCCATTAATTCGCCTTCTTTACCTACTCCAATATAAACCGATTGAGGAAAGGCAGTTGGCTCAAAAGGGCCATTCAGTAATTCATTATCGGCCCACCATAGGCTTGGGCTAATTATTACGTAATGATTAAACATTGCAGGGTGATTAAACAAAATTTCGGTGGCTAGTAAACCACCTAACGATTGACCAATTAAAGTACTTGTTGAGTTGGTACGGTATGTTTTATTGATCAGTGGCCGTAGTTCGTCGTTTATAACACTAATAAACTTTTTTGAGCCACCGTGCGTTGGCAAGTCTTTTAAATCGAGGGCATTATTACTCGGTGATGTAAAATCGTGTTTACGATCGATATTTGCTATACCCACAACAATGGCTTCGGGTATATGGTTTATCCACGGAAAAGAAGCAAATTGTACAAGTCCTGCAATATGAATAAAGTCTTCATCTTTTGAGCCATCGAGTAAGTAAATAACAGGGTAATGCTTATCGCTTGATTGCTCATAACTATTAGGCATGTAAACGTTTATAGTGCGTTGCTGCTCAAGCGTGGTTGATTTAAAGGTAAAGGTTTCACCAATACTAAAAGGTTTTGTTTTAATCGGTTCTGCATGGCTTAATAAGCTAAAAGCTAAACATATTATTGTAAATAAACTTAACACTTTATTTTTCATTAGATTGCCTTTAGTTATTGTTATCACTTAATTTAAACTTCTTTCCCGCCATGGCTCTGTGCAAGGTCATCAAGTTCGGCGCAAGTGTAATCAAAACCACTTTCGTCGTATTCGTATGTCACTTTTACACTATCGCCGCCATTAAAAAGTCGTGTTTTTACATCGTTAACCGGCCAGTCTTTGAGCTCGTGTAAAAATCGGTTAGCAACTTGTGAAGATTCAAAACAATAGCGAATTTCTGTTTTCATAAATAATAAAGCTCTGGCTGTTTACCCCTGCAGCTGGTGCATTATTAATGGGGCGTTCATGATTCGGTTACAAAAAATAAAGAGTTAAATTGTAAATTTTGTGTTTCAATAAATGCATTAAACTCGGTACACACTAACGTACTTTAATTAACAAATGATGACGACTTTACATGCATTATAAATTTGCTCTTATCGCAAGCTCGGTTTTTATACTAAGCGCTTGCGGTGGTTCCGGCTCCGATGATACGCCAACCGTTAACGGAAATAAAATCCCCATTTTGTCAGTCGCTGATATTCCTAGTGAATTAAGTAAAGGCCAAACAATTGAGCTAACAGCAACAGCCAGTGATAAAGACGGCACTATTACATCGGTTGTGTGGCAACAAACGCAAGGGCCTGAACTAATTAGTGGGACTTTAGAGGCAACAACTACTTCAGTAACACTGCTAAATGCGCAAAGTTATAAGCCTGTTGATTATGCTTTTTCGGTAACAGCAACCGATAACGAAGGGGCAAGCAGTGTAAAAACGCTAAGCTTTACTGCACGTAATAATATGGATGACATTAGCGCCGCACGGTTACTACACCAAGCAACAATGGGGCCTAAGCTTAGTGAAATACAAAACGCACAAGGTTTAAGCGAGCAGCAATGGCTTGATAAACAAATAGCGCTACCTATTAATTATCACCGTGATTATTTAGTAAAGTTAAATGACGATGATGACTTTAAATACATAAGCCGCATAGACGCATGGTGGAAGGCAGTAATGCAAAGTGACGATCAACTTCGTCAACGTGTTGCATTTGCGTTAAGTGAAATATTAGTAGTGTCGGATGAAAACAGTGCCTTAAGAGGCCAACCTGAGGGCATGATCACTTATTACGATTTGCTACTAAAGCATGCCTTTGGTAATTATCGTGACTTACTCGAAGATGTCACGCTTTCGCCTATTATGGGAACTTACTTAAGCCATTTGGGTAACGAAAAAGCAGACGATGCACTTAATATTCGCCCAGATGAAAATTACGCACGTGAAGTAATGCAGTTATTTACTATTGGCCTTGAAGAGCTAAATCTAGATGGCAGCGCCAAGCTTGATGCACAAGGTAATACTATTGCTACTTACGGACAGGTCGAAATAGAGGGTTTTGCACGCGTATTTACTGGTTGGACGTTTGCCGATAGTGAAACATTTAAGCGTAAAAGTCGTGACTATATTAAACCAATGGAAGCATTTGACGAGTACCATTCTAGTAAACAAAAAACCTTACTAAATGGCGAGGTTATACCACAAGGTTATACAGCAGAAGAGTCATTGCAAATAGCGCTCGATAATTTATTTAACCATCAAAATGTTGCGCCATTTATTACTAAGCAACTTATTCAGCGATTAATTACGTCAAATCCAACCCCCCAATACGTTGAACGAGTAGCTAATGTGTTTGTTGATAATGGCGCCGGTGTACGCGGCGATTTAGCGGCTGTAGTAAAGGCTATATATTTAGATGATGAAGCACGGCATTTTGGCTCAGTGCTTAACTATCAAGGTAAAATTAAAGAGCCTATCTTAAAAACCGTACATTTTTGGCGAAATCTCGATGCTAAATCTTTGGCTGGTTACTATAAAACATGGAATTTAATAAATAACTATGGGCAAGGGCCCATGCAGTCGGCTTCGGTATTTAACTTTTTTAGGCCTGATTATCAAACCGCAGCTTTGCGAAATGAAGGTATTGTTGCGCCAGAGTTACAAATAGCAAACGATGCAACACTGATTGGCACCATGAATGCGCTTTACGCAAGTTTAGTGTGGAGTACCGCTGAAGCACACAGTGATCTAAATTCAAATGGTATTTATGTTTATATTCAAGACGACATGAATGTTTTAGAGAAAAACGGTGTTAGCGCGCTATTAACTCAGTACAACACGTTATATTTTGCAGGCGCAATGAGCAGTGACACACGCCAAGCATTACTTGATTTAGATGCCTACTTTAATGAAGATCAATACCGTGAACGGGTTTCGTATTTATTATATATGATTGCTATTTCACCTGAATTTAACGTGCAGTATTAGGAACGCATAATGAGCATTAATAGAAGAGAGTTTTTGTCGTTATGTGTAAAAGGAAGCGTATCGGCTGCCGCGTTAACGAGCCTGCAATTACAAGCATTAACTGGAGCGACTAATGCTGTTGAGCTAGGTGATTACAAAGCATTAGTGTGTGTGTATTTATACGGAGGGAATGATTCGTTAAATATGCTCGTTCCGCTTGAAGGCGAGCAACGTAGTATTTACGAGCAAAGTAGGCAGAACCTAGCGGTAGAGAGCCCACTTGAGTTAAGTATTAAAAGCCAGTTTGCTGGTGGAGTCGGTATTCATCCTTCACTTGAACCGATACAAAATGTGTTTGAATCTCAAAATTTAGCATTTATAGGTGGGGTAGGTACTTTACTCGCTCCCACAACATTGAGTGACTATAAAAATAAAACAATAGGTTTGCCTAAGCATTTGTTCTCGCATAACGATCAGCAAGCTGCGTGGATGTATGGTCGAGAAAAGCAATCACTTAATAGCGGGTGGGGCGCACGACTTTTAGAACGTTTAGAGCTACAAGATGAGTTTGCAGCTAATGTATCACTCGACGGTACTAATTTATGGCAAACGGGAAGTGCTAGCAATGCATTTGCGCTTAACAAAAGTGGCATTAGTAGTATTAACGCGTTTGGAGGGTATCAACCTCGTAGCGAACATGTAACTTCTATTATGAACCGCTTACTAGGCAATACGAGCCATCCGTTAAGTACAGCTTATGCCAATGGCTTAACAAGTGCGATAAATAACACTCAAGCAATGAACAGCGCGTTAGAAAGCGCGCCTGCACTTATTACCCCATTTAGCGATAATAGCCTTAGTGAGCAATTTGCAGCAGTCGCTAAAACAATTAGCGTACAGGCAAAATTGAGCACTCAGCGCCAAGTGTTTTTTGTTTCTATGGGGGGGTATGATACCCACGATAACCAATTAACAACGCACCCTGCTTTATTAAATACGTTAGCTCAAGGGTTAAGTGAATTTGATAGTGCGATGAAAGAGCTTGATATGGCAGATAAAGTGACTACGTTTACTATGTCTGATTTTGGTCGCACGTTGACCTCAAATGGCGATGGTACTGACCATGGTTGGGCAGGAAACCAAATAGTAATGGGCGGCGCAGTAAAAGGCGGTAATATATATGGTGAGCTATTAACTCAACATTTGGATGGCCCACAAGATACCGGTGGCGGGCGTTTAATTCCAAGTGTTGCTAATGAGCAGTACTTTGCCACATTGGCTAAGTGGTTTGGTGTGCCAAGCTCTGAGCTTGTTGATATTTTTCCAAACTTGAGTAACTTTGATCACACAACATTGGACTTTTTTGTGTAATTAGTCGCTAATAGTAATCTAAAAGCGCTTGTTAGTAGTATAAGCTACTGTTTAATAGTGCTTAATTGTTTTAATAATAAAAAATCACACAATATAGGAATCATAAAATGAAAGTTTTAGTGAGCTTAGTTAGTCTAATCGCCTTTTTACTCGTCATACTGCCAGGGCCTTTGTATAAATTTGGTATTGTAGAATTAGGTGTTGCGTTTACGGGGTTTAAATTTGGTGTTTACGCTGGTGGCGCTGCATTGGTGCTACTTATAGTACAAGCGTTATTTATGCGTAAAACGTTAACGCTAAGCAGTGGTGTTATTGCGCTTGTGTTTTCGGTTGTGGCTATTGCTATGCCACTTAACATGATGAACAAAGCTAAAAGCGTACCGGCAATTCATGATATTTCAACAGATTTAGTTAACCCACCAAAATTTGTAGCAATTGCGCCACTTCGTGCTGAAGCACCAAATCCAGTAGAGTACGCGGGTGAAGAAACGGCAGTACAGCAACGCAAAGCATACCCTGAACTGGCAACGTTAAGCTTTGCACAATCTAAAGCCGATTTAATGACAGCAAGCGAACAAGCAGTTAAAAATCTTGGTTTTGCAGTGGTAAGTGCAAACACGGCTACAGGTATTGTAGAAGCTACTGATACAACCACATGGTTTGGTTTTAAAGACGATGTGGTAATTCGTATTAAAGATGAAGGCAGCCAACGTTTTGTTGATATTCGTAGTAAATCGCGAGTAGGGCGTAGTGATTTAGGAAAAAATGCAGAGCGCATTCATTCAATTATTAATGAACTAAACAGCTTACTTGCAAAATAATTAAATTTAGCGCCCTAGTACTAACGATTGAGCCCAAACACTGTTTGGGCTTTTTTTCTGCCTATTTTATATTGTCAGGTTCTATTCACGGGCTATGGACTATGCTGTTGATGATTTAAATTTTTAACCACTATGGAGTTATTATGAAAACAGTAGGATATGCAGCAAAAAGCCAAGGTTCTGAATTGACAGAGTTTTCTTTTGAGCGCCGCGATTTACGAAATAACGATGTAGAAATTGAAATTTTATACTGTGGTGTGTGCCATTCAGATTTACACGCCGTACGAAATGATTGGGGTGGCAGTGACTATCCGCTAGTACCTGGGCACGAAATTGTTGGTAAAGTTATGTCGGTAGGTAGCGACGTTAAAAAATATAAGCAAGGCGACACAGTTGCTGTGGGTTGTATGGTTGATTCGTGCCAAAGTTGCGATCAATGTGATAACGACGAAGAACAATTTTGCCGCGAAGGCATGGTTGGTACTTACGCAGGCAAAGACCGCGTTAGTGGTGAAATGACCCAAGGTGGGTATTCTAAACATGTTGTTGTACGCGAAGAATTTGTACTTTCTGTACCAGAAAATTTAGACCTTTCACGCGTTGCACCGCTACTTTGTGCAGGTATTACTACGTATTCGCCACTTCATAAGTGGGGCGTAAAAAAAGGTAGCCGTGTTGGTGTTGTTGGTCTAGGTGGTCTTGGTCACATGGCCGTTAAAAATGCAGTTGCAATGGGTGCAAGCGTTACGGTAATTGGCCGTAGTGAGTCTAAAAAAGATGATGCGGTTAAATTAGGCGCTCAGCACTATTTAGTGTCATCTAATGATGACGAAATGAAAGACTCGCAATCTGCCTTTGACGTCATTATAGATACAGTCCCTGTAAAACATGATTTATCTATTTACACACCGCTACTTGATGTAGATGGTACATTAGTTATTGTTGGCCAAGTTGGTCCAGTGGATGAGCTAAGCACGGTGCCATTATTAATGGGTCGCCGTCGTATTGCAGGCTCACTTATTGGTGGTATTGCACAGACGCAACAAATGCTCGACTTTTGTGGTGAAAATAACGTGCTACCTGAGTGCGAAATGATCAACATTGACGAAATTAACACGGCATACGAGCGTATGGAAAAGTCAGACGTACGATACCGCTTTGTTATTGATATGGCATCGTTAAACGCTTAATTTACTAGGTAAATTAAAAATAAAAGAGCCGCTAATTAGCGGCTCTTTTTGTATTTTAAATTAACTCGAACTCAGTTAATTAGTAGCTTGCGCTGTTGGTTGCTGTTTGTTTAGTTGTAAGTAACTTAATAGCCACATACCCAAACCACCTAAAAACAATGCAGCTGCTACGTAACCTGTTTGATTAGGTGCAGCACCTTGCGCTATTGCAATTCCGCCAACCCAAGGACCTATAGCATTGGCAGTATTAAATGCGCACTGTACTAAGGCACCAATCATAGCGTGGCCTTCGGGCGAAACGTCCATTAAAAGCGTTTGAATCAGCGTAGCCAAGCCCACACTGCAACCAATAAAGAAGATCACCGCGTAAAGAGCCCAAATATTATGGCTTGCCGTTACATATGCAAAGGCAAATACAATAGTACATACAAGCGCAAGGCCAGTCGTTTTAATTGCTGATTTATCGGCAGCTTTACCCAGTACATAGTTACCGAGTGTACAACCGATACCAAACATTACCATTGCGATAGAAATAGTATACGGAGCTGTTTTTGTTACCACTAATATGGTGTCGGCAATGTAAGTATAAATACAAAACACTCCGCCAAAGCCAATAATTACAATACCCAAAATGGACCAAACCAGTTTATTTTTAAGTACGCCAAACTCGTTTAGTAAGTTAGAAGGCTTAGCGTTATCGATACTAGGCACTACTTTATAAACAAAAACAAAAGCAATAAAGGCCAGTACTGCAGCGCCAGCTAAACAATAACGCCAACTTAAATTTTGACCTACAAGTGTAACTATAGGCACGCCAACAATAGTAGCCACAGTTAAACCCATAAACACCTTAGACATAAAGCTTGCACGCTTACCTTTTGGGGCAATATCTGATGCTAATAAAATAGCAGCACCAAAATATGCACCATGAGGTAAGCCACTTAAAAATCTAAATATTACAAGCTGCTCAAGCGACGTTGCCATCGCGCTTAACCCGTTTGAGATAAACATTAAGCTTATAAAAATGAGCAATGCTTTGCGCTTTCTCATATTAGCAGTAGTGAGCATTAAAATAGGGGCGCCAACTACAACACCAATGGCGTAAGCACTAATTGCGTAACCACTTTGTGAGGGCGTTGATCCAAATGTTTCGCTAATTAGTGGCAGCATAGGCATCATCGAAAACTCAGATAATCCTAAAATAAATGTGCCAAGTGCTAATACGAGTAAAATAGCGGTTCTGTTAAGTTGACTAGATGCCGACGTTACATCTGATGTCATAGATGATCCCTTAAGATTTAATTTTAAAAGTGAAACAGCACAATAAATTCTGAATAGAAAATATTATATGTATGCTTAAATTTTGGTGTGAGAGGGTAGTCTGTGAGAGTGCTATTTTAAGTTAAAAAAAGTACAGAGTCATGCATAAATTAGTGTTTTTGTTAGGTTTTTAAAATGTTAATTAGAAGTAAATACTACTTAAAATTTATAAAATAAAAAAACTATTTATAAAGCATGCATCTATAAGGTGTTAAATATTCGCCGAAAGGTTATTTAGAGCTTATATTTACAGTATAGTTACATATTTGTTTAACGTTATTCTGCTAATGTTTTTACTAATTTACTCCTTAAGGTTTTTATATGTTTGGTATTTCTAAAAGAAACGCAAAAATTGAAGAAATGGAGCTTCAATTAATTCAAAAACAGTCTATCTTGTCGGCAATTAACAAGCATGTGGCTTATATAGAGTTTACACCTGAAGGAATAATATTAGACGCAAATCAGTTATTTCTAGCTACTGTAGGCTACAGCAAAGAGCAAATAATTGGCAAACATCATCGCATGTTTTGCGAACCTGAATATGCAAAGTCAGATGAATATAGCCAATTTTGGCAAGCATTAAAAACCGGAGATTCAAAATCAGGATCGTTTTTAAGATACAAAGCTAATGGCGATAAGCTTTGGCTTGAGGCAACTTACTTTCCTGTAGAAGAGCATGGCGTAGTCACTAAAGTGATTAAAATAGCCTCTGATATTACGACTAGTTATATACAACGAAAGGCACAAGAAGCCATAGCTAGTGCACTCGATAAAGCATTGGCTACAATAGAGTTTACCCCACAAGGTAATATTTTAAGCGCAAATCAAAACTTTTTAGCGACAGTAGGCTACAGCTTAAAAGATATTGTAGGTAAACATCATAAAATGTTTTGTACTGAAGTGTTTTATGAGAAAAACCCACACTTTTGGAATGAATTAGCGCAGGGGCAGTTTAAGTCAGGAAAATTTAAACGTATTGCCGCCGACGGTTCAGAAATTTGGCTAGAAGCTACTTATAACCCAATATTAGATAGCAAAGGTAATGTAATTAAAATAATTAAGTTTGCATCAAATATTACTGATCGTATACACAATAATAATGCAGTGACTGAAGCCGCTGCAATCGCGTATGAATCGGCGGTAGCTACAGCGCAAACCGCTAAAAAAGGTTCTGAGATACTACAAAGTTCTGTTGCAAACTCAGATGCCATTGTAAGCCAAGTTCTTAAGTCAGTTGATTTAATTAAAAATCTTAATGAACAATCAGCTGTAATAGGCTCCATTGTTTCTACAATCAGCAGCATTGCTGATCAAACTAATTTACTTGCACTCAATGCTGCTATTGAAGCTGCACGTGCTGGTGAATACGGTCGAGGTTTTGCTGTAGTAGCTGACGAAGTAAGGCAACTTGCAGCCAGTACGAGTAGTTCAACTAATGAAATAGCGACCGTTGTTAAAAATAACCAAGAGCTCACTAATGATATATCAAGGCAAATTACGTCGGTTTCAGACTCTTCAGAGCAAGGCCGAGAGCTTATTGCGAATGTATCTGAGGTTATTAAAGAGATTGAGCGAGGGGCTGATATTGTTTCTCAAACAGTCGCTGAGTTAAATACTTAATTTATTATATGACCTTTTAGATTAAACACGCCTAACAACATTCAAAATTGATAAAGTGCGACAATATGTCGCGCTTTTGCTTTTGCAGTTCACACTATAATTACGCCAATTATTACAGTGGCATAAATTAACAATGGTTTATAAAAGCAAAACTCAAAAAACTTACTTACTTTCCCCTGTCGCACTTTTTATTAGCGGTGTGCTATCTACTTTTGCATTTGCCGACGATACGTCTTTAGAAGTAATTGAAGTACACGGACATGCTCAAAATAAGCATTTAGCACTTGGTTCGTCAGAATCGTTATTAAGTGATTTAGGTGTCGACTTTTCAGCTGCGGGCGGCGTATCTAAACTCCCTATTTTAAATGGTTTAATGGGCGACAGAGTTAAAGTGTTAATTGATGGCGCAGATGTAACCGCTGCATGCGCTAATCACATGAACCCGCCACTGTCGTATATCTCGGCTAATCAAATTACGTCTTACAATGTGGTTGCAGGCGTATCGCCTGTAAGCGCGGGCGGCGATAATATTGCCGGTGTAATAAGCGTTAATTCTATTTCACCACAGTATAGCGATAGCAATGAATTAGGTTGGCACTCAGGTTATGTGTCAGCAAAGTACAGTAGCGTTGATAACGGACGTAAACTTGGCGTTGGTGCACGTTTAGCAAGTGACACGCTTAGCCTTAATTATCAGGGTTCGTTTAGTGACGCAGATAGTTATGAAGACGGTAACGGCGATGTAGTATTAGATACATTGTATCGAGCACAAAATCATAGTTTAACCGCAGCTATGCGCGATGATAAACAGCAATTAGTTATAAAGCTAACGCATCAAAAAATCCCATATCAGGGATTTGCAAATCAGTATATGGATATGACCGATAACACCAGCTACGGTGCAATAGCTCAATACAAACGCTCCTTTGAAAACAGCGAGCTTGAAGGGCAAGTTAACTGGCATAGCGTAAAGCACGAAATGGGTTTTTTCAGTGAAGAAAAAACAGGCATGATGCCAATGAAAACCGATGCACAAGATATAAGTACGCAGCTTAAATGGCGTATTGCGCTTAATAAAAACAGCAGTATTTTACTCGCTCAAGAATATTACAATTACAGCATTGATGATTGGTGGCCAGGTATTGAAGGCTCAACCATGATGGGACCAGACGATTACGTAAATATAAATAACGGTAAACGAGAGCGCATAGCGGCATTTGCTGAATTTGAGAGCCAAATAAATACCAAGTTATGGTTAAATGCAGGCGTACGTATTGAAAGTGTTAATACCCAAGTAGGTGAGGTTCAGCCTTACAACGACGGTATGAGCATGATGGATATGGGCGATATGAGCGACATGGGGGGTATGGAAAGTATGACCATGAGCGATACGTCTACAGATAATAGCATTGCTGCACAGAACTTTAATGCTGGCGACAGAGATAAAACCGACACTATAGTTGATGCTAACTTTTTAATTAACTACCAAATAACAAATTATGATGAGCTGCAATTTGGTCTTGCCCGTAAAAACCGCGCGCCTAATTTATACGAGCGATACAGCTGGGGCGTAAGTAATATGGCAACCACCATGATTGGTTGGTATGGCGATGGTAATGGCTATATTGGTAACCCTGATTTAGACGTTGAAACAGCGCATACTTTAAGTGCTACTTATATTAAATCGGCTAAAGATGACCGTTGGCGTTTAAGCACCAATGTTTGGTATACAGATGTGAATGATTATATTGATGCTGATATTGTAAGAAGCTTCAATAGTTATGACTTGGACAACACAGCGCGTAATATTTTGCAGTTTACTAATGTAGATGCCATTTTATATGGTGCAAAAATAGATTTAACAGCCAACATTTATGAATCTAAGGATTTAGGTAACTGGCAGTTACACGCTAATGTTACTAATACGAGAGGCAAGCGCGACGATACTAACCAGCCGCTTTATCAAATTAAACCACTGCAAACCCAGCTAGGTATTAGCCAGCAAATGGGTCGGTTTGAAAACGCATTATCTTGGCAGTGGGTAGATACTAAAAACCGTGTAAATAATAATCGTTTTGAAAACCAAACAGACAGCTACAGCTTGGTTAATTTAAGCTCTAAAGCCACATGGGATTCATTAACGCTAAGCGCAGAAGTGAGTAACGTGTTTGATGAGTACCACCAACTCCCACTATGCGGCGTAAGTATTGCAGCACTTAAACAAGATAGCAGCAACGGGTTTGAACAACTTGCTGGGCAGGGTCGTTCATTTAATGTAAGCATTAGTTACGCGTTTTAACTAAATTAAATTTTAAAATAAAGTAAAAGCCATAACTGTGTTATGGCTTTTTTCATACGCTTTAATATGTAAGCCGTAAACTTATTTTTATGAAATATTTGTACGCAAAAAGCGTTCTATTAAGCACGCTTGTACTAATTTTACAGCGTTATTTTAAGGCAATGCAGTAAAAAGCAGTAACTTGTTCATCACCCAATGATTAGGAAGTACAGTGTTTAAGCAATTTAAAAATAAAGTGATGGGTGCGCCAACAGCTATGGCCGGTTTAGCTTTGGGTATTGCTAGTATGGGATGGACATGGGAAAACGTTTTTAATTTAAACTCCCAAGGGCAATTTTTGGGAGCGGTATTAGCTGGCGTATTAGTTTTACTTTTGGCTGCTAAGTTTTTACTACACCCTCATTTATTAAAAGCCGATTTAGCACACCCAGTTGCAGGAAGTGTGATCCCTACATTTGCAATGGCTAATCTTGTTATTTCAAACTCAGTTGGGCAATTTAACCAATTAGCTGGCGACATTATGTGGGTTTTAGCTTTTGTGTTGCATCTAACCTTTTTGGTGAGTTTTTTATACCAGCGAGCAAAAAAGTTTAATTTTGAAGATATGGCGCCTAGCTGGTTTGTGCCACCAGTGGGGATAATTATTGCAGATGTTACTTTTTCGGGAAATCCGACATTAGCGTGGTTAGCTTATAGTGCATTAGTTATTGGTATATCAACGTACGCGATAATGCTGCCAATTATGTTTTATCGTTTTTTATTAGCATTAAAAAGTGACTACGAAATACAGCCAACACTTGCCATTTTAGCTGCGCCTGCCAGTTTAACATTAGCGGGGTATTTTCATATTGTAGCTAATCCATCACTTGTTATAGTGGGGGCATTATTTATATTAGCGATAATAAAAACACTGATTGTTTATGTGTTATTTATAAAGTTATTAAGCAGACCTTTTACGCCGAGCTACGCTGCTTTTACATTTCCAATGGTTATTGGGGCAACTGCATTATTTAAAATGGCTGATTGGATGCAAAGTATAAACCTCGCAATGCCATATGTAGATACAGTTAATTACTTAGCCACGTTTGAACTTATAGTTGCCACGGCAGTGGTATGTTATGTAAGTGGTCGCTACTTTTGCCACTTTAAATTATCAAAGCAACAGGTAACATAAAGCTACTCTTGGGTTGCCTGTGGCTCATTACTTTCTTGTTCAGCTAGTTTTTCGCGCTCAGCTTTTGATACATAAGACGGTTTGTTGCTTTTATGCAATTTAGCGTTAGTGCGTTTATCTTTTTTTTGAAATTTAGTGACGATTTTTTTACGACGGTTCACAATTAAATACCCTGTTAATTTTAAGTCGCGCATTATACAGTCATCCTCATAAAAGCTGCTATATAAATATTTAACATGAACTCTGGGCAAGAGATTTACTTGGCCTATTGCAAGTAAGTTCAACGCAGTTAGCGCTGAAAATAGCTGCTTGAGATAGATTTATTATCCAGAGTTCCGGTTATTTACCTTAAGTTACCTGTGTGTTTGGCGTAAAGAGCTATAAGTAGGCACTTCATAGCGTTATAATTACCGCTCTTAGTTATTAATTAAATGGGAATTGTTTTGAAAAAGTTAGCTTTAGCCAGTATTGCTTTATTTGCATTTGGCGCTCATGCGCAGTTAAATAAAAATATTGATAGCGTTGCCGATTACGCAGTAAATACCTACCAAAATGCTCAAATACACACACTAACTAACTTAGTGGCTTTTCCGACGGTTAATAAAAGCGACATTAGCACTCCTCAAAATCCCGATTTTATTGGCTTTAAAGCACTTTTAAAAATGAAAGCCGCAGAGCTTGGTTTTGACTACCAAGATTTAGGCTACACCGTATTAATTGGTATGGGCGAGCAAAGCGAAAAAGTAACGGTAGTAACCCACGGCGACGTGCAACCTGCTAATGCAAGCAAATGGAAACAAAGCCCTTTTATTATTGATACATCTGAACCGGGTAAATTAGTTGGTCGTGGTACTGAGGACGACAAAGGTGCAATAGCAACAGCGCTTTACGCCATGAAAGCAATTAAAGATAAAGGCATAACCCTTAATAACCGTATTGAGCTTATGATTTACCTTGCTGAGGAGTCTGATTGGGGTCCGCTTACTCAATTTATGAAAACGTACGAACAACCAAAATATGCAGTAACGATTGATGCATCATACCCTGTAGTGGTTGCCGAGAAAGGCTGGAGCTTAATTGCACCTACTTTTAATGCAACATCACCACAAACGGGTTTATATGTAAAGGATGTAACTGGCGGTGCGTTTAGAAGCCAAATTCCAGAAGACGCCAGCTTAGTGCTTCACAATGCAGACGCGGCACTTATTAATACATTAAAAGCAAAAGCTAAAACATTAAATAAAGTTGAATTTAACTTTAGTGAAAAAAGTAATGGTTTAGCAATAAGCGTTAAAGGTATGTCGGCGCATTCATCTGAGCCGGAGTCGGGTATAAATGCTATTGCTTATTTAGCTGAGTTATTTAAAGGTGTGAAGCTTGAAAATAACAGTGACGGCGAGCTAATCGACTTTGTGAATCAGTTAATTGGTTTAGATATTCACGGTAAACAATTTGGCGAAATAGCTTACAAGCACGACTTTATGGGCCCAATGACAGTGGCACCAACCGTTATTGAGCGCGATGGTAATGCGCTAACACTTGCTGTAAATGCACGTCGCCCAATGGGTAAAGACGAAGCTGTATTACAAAAGCAAATTGATGATGCACTCGCTAATTGGCAAGCTACTAACAATGTAACACTTGCTAACATAGAAACAATTATTGGCACACCTATGCTACTTGATGGCGCGCCACATGCGCAAAAGCTGCTTGATATTTTCAAGCATTTTACGGGCGACGAAAAAGCTGACTTTGTATCAATAGGTGGTGGCACTAACGCAAAGCTGTTTGATAATGCTGTATCGTTTGGCCCTTCAATGCCGGGTAAGCGCTACACAGGTCATTCAGAGCATGAATTTATGACACTTGAGCAACTTGAACTGAATTTACGTATGTACACAGCAATGATGATAGAGCTTGGTAATATGTAGTTATAGTTGTTTAGTAAAAGCCGCCTTGGTTAACTGAGCAGACCCAGCAAGGCGGCTTTTTTGTGTTTATTAAAACTGGGCTACAAAGCTAAGATTGTATATATCATAGTTATCATTATCAGTGTAATTAGCTGTGAAGTAGTAGCTATCATTAATAAAGTACTTACCTTCAATAACTAAATCAGAGTCGTTTGAGCCAATACCGACTGCAACATTTTTATTGAAGTAATAGTTTGCGAGCACATTAAAAACTGAGTCGTCGCCAACATCTAGATAGTCAACATTTACAGCAAAATAGCTGTCATCATAAAGATGGGCAAAGTAACGTGATGATAGGTCCCACGACTCTGTTTCATCATCTGTTTCAACAGTAAAACCAATGTAGTCGGTGTCGTTAATTTCATGATTATACTGAGCTTTAAACAAATAAACTGTATCGCTATATTCATAATCTAACATACGTACAGATACTTTTAGTGAATCAGCAAATAAGTAACCTAAACCTAGTGAATAGTTGTCGGCATCACCAATATTAGGTAATTCAAAAGTTGCAAAAGCATTGCCGTAAAAACCTTCTCCAAAAATACCTTTTCCACTGTAACCATCTGAATTAAAATAATTTAAGCCTATATTACTATCTGTATCCAAGTAGCCATAATCATCCCAAACACCAGAGTTTTGCTGCTTCTCAAAGTAATAGTGAGTTGATAGCCCGTACACATCATCGTTGTAATAATCAGAATCAATTTTTGCGTAGTTTATAGAGTTAAACCATTGTTTTGATTGTGACTGCTCAGCGTTTACAGACGCTGTGCAGCTAAGTGTGAGTAAAGTGAGTGGCATTAAAAAGCGCATAAGTATCCCTTCTTATAATTGAGTAAACTTGTTACTAGAATGGGTATTCTATTAATGCAGTTTTATAAGGCAATTAAATGATTGTAATAAAGTGTTTGCATATTGTAGGCTTTCCTAATTAAAAACGTAGGTTACCTCAGGCAAGTTTTCGAAGCTTGGTTTGGCAAATAAATACCCTTGCATAAGCTCAACACCTGCGTTTTTTAGCCACGTATATTCTTCTACTGTTTCAATTCCTTCAGCCAGTGCGGTAATGTTTAAGTCGCGAAACATATTTAAGCAATGAGTTACTATTAATTGGCGTTTTTTATCGTTGCTGATATCGCGTATTAGCGCCATATCAAGCTTGATAATATCTGTTTGAAAGTCAGCCAGTAGATTTAAACCAGAATAACCTGCACCAAAGTCATCGGTAGCCGTTTTAAATCCGAGAGACTGGTAGTAATCAACAACGCGTTTAATGTGTGCGGTGTCTTCTATTTTTTCTACTTCAGTAAATTCAAACATAATATTTTGAATAGGAAAGTTATACTTTTTTGCAGCTTCTAGTGTGGTGCGTATACATCGTTCTGGTTTATAAATAGCATTAGGTAAAAAATTAATACTTAGCATTGATGTTATGCCCAGCTTTGCGGCTAGTTGAATAGCTTTAATACGACAAAGCTGATCAAATGCATAGCGGTTGTCTTCATTCACTTTTGAAATAATTGAATAAGCAGACTCGCCATTTAAACCTCTAACCAATGCTTCATAGCCATAAATTAGGCGAGTTTTACAGTTTATAATCGGTTGAAAAGCCATAGAAAAATCAAATTCAAGATCGTTGGCGTCAGCACAATTACTACATGTCACTTTTTCACAATCTTTTGATTTTTCGATCACTTAGTTCATCCTCTGATGTTTATTTTTAAAGTTAGTTGAGGGTAGATCCTAACACAAATAGATTAAAGTATTAGCTTATATTTTTTTTAACGTAATAAGTGATTATTTATATGTGAGTAATATGATGACTAATGTCATGCTATTTAATGACATTTGGCAGGAGTTTGCATTTCGTTTTTATATAAAAATAGATTTATACATTAACAGGAGGATAAACATGAATACATCAACAACAATATTTCAAAGTTTTAAACAGTATGCAGTTGCTTTAGTGTTTTTAGGATTAATTAATTTAATTACATCACCAAACACCTTATGGGTGATTTGGCCCGCGCTTGGCATGGGGATCGCTTTATTATCTGAAGTCTTAGGTATAAGCAGCTCTAAAAAGGTATCTTGATGATTAGTAAGCCAAGTAATAATTTACTTGGCTTTAATTTAATGTGCTTTATTTACAGTAATCTAAACCTAAATATTTAAAATGCTGATTGAAGTGTCACATCTAGTGATATTTCGGTATTTAAGAGTTTTGAAATAGGGCAGCTCTTTTTGGTTTGCTCGCATAAAGCTTGAAACTGCTCGTTTTGAATATCATCAATACGCGCTTTTACCTCAAGGGCAATATGCGTCACCGAAAAACCATCATCTACTTCATCAAGGCTTACAGTGGCTTTAGTATCAATTTTATCTGCGGTAAAGCCTGCATCACCTAATGCAAGTGAAAGCGCCATACTAAAACATGCACTGTGCGCTGCACCTACTAATTCTTCAGGGTTTGAGCCCGCCTCATCTTCAAAGCGGGTATTAAAACCATAAGGTTGTTTATTAAGCCCGCCACTTTGAGTTGATATGCTACCTTTGCCTGTTTTAATGTCGCCAGACCATGTTGAACTTGCCGTTTTTTTAATCGTCATCATCTTCTCCTTGCTAGAGTGTAAGCTTTTCAGGTTATCTAAGCGTTATTTACAAAATAAACTTATATAAAGCCTTAAAAGCACTAATTACTGATGATGTTGCAAAATAGGCGCCAGTTAATTGTTACCCCTGTTTATTTCGCTTACAGCGCTCTGAACAGTAAATAACGTTATCCCAGTCGCGCTGCCATTTTTTACGCCACGTAAAAGGTTTATTACAAATAGGGCATATTTTTTGAGGTAAGTTTAGTTTTTTGTGCGCCATGCTTACTTAGCCTTACTGTTATTTTTAGTATCCGTTTTACTTTTTGTTCGAGTAACTTTTTGAGTCCCCCCAACGTGCTTTTTAAGAATTTTCCCTATGGCACGTTTAACATCGGCTCGCTCACGGTATTGCCATAAGCGTTCGCGTGCTTCTTTTGAGGCCGCTGTTAAATCAAGCATGGGTTCAGGGTAATCCTCCCCTAACTTAAAGTCGTTAAAGAGTGCTTCCATTGGGGTTTGCTCCCAAGGCTGATGTAAATATTCAATAGGGAGTTTTTCAAGCTCGGGGCACCACTTTTTAATAAATGAACCTGTTGGATCTTGATCTTCTGATTGCTTAATTGGGTTGTAGTGCCTAATGGTATTAATACCTGTGACCGAGGCTTGCATTTGAATTTGCGGATAATGAATCCCTGGCTCAAAATCTAAAAAGTAATTAGCGAGCGGAAAGCTTGCTTGCTGCCAACTTATATTTAAATGATGCGTTACAAAGCTTACAAGCATGGCGCGCATTCTAAAGTTTATATAACCGGTGGCTTTTAAGCAGCGCATGCAAGCGTCAATAATTGGAATACCTGTTTGACCTTGCGCCCAGCGTTCAATATCGTTTTTCACACGTTCATCATCACGATACGGAAATACGTGATAACCCGGATTAAGAGCTAAAAACTCCATAGAGCACTCGCTTTCAAACTTTTGCATAAAGTGGCAGTGCCAATGCAAGCGCGATACAAACGCTGCTAGTGGGCGTTTCCAACCTCTTTTGTCAGGGTGTTTTGAATGATATTCATCAATGGTCATTTGATACACTTGCCTAAGGCTAATGTTCCCCCATGCTAGATAGGGCGAAAGCCGAGAGCAGTGGGTTTGGCTTAAACTTGGGCTCGATATTCCCTTTTGATAACCTTTACCGCGCTCGGCAAAAAAACTCTGCATTACAGTTCGCGCATGCAGTGGGCCACCTTGTTGAAAGCTGTCGTGATCTTGAGTGTAAGCGCTTGGCAGCTCAGGCGCTTGATAGTTATTAAGGGTAATTGTTTTTATACTCTTCCAATTAGGAACAGCAATAGGTGCTTGCATTGTTTGCTGCCAGCGTTCGTTCCAATTATTACGATTTTTTTTGCCGCGAATTACCGCGCCTGTTTGCGACTCTTGCCAATTAATGTGGTTATGCTGGCACCATGCTTTTATTGCCTTATCGCGCTCAAAGGTGTTGTTTAAGCCTATTTCTTGATGGCTAAAAATATTAACTATTTCAAACTGCGTCTTTATCGACTCAAGTAAATCGTTCATATTTAAATTAAATATATAAACACAGGCGTTAAAACGCGCTAGCTGATTATTTAACTCAACTATCGATTGATACACAAAGCGCCAGTGCCGCTCATTGTAGTGTGCATCTTCGAGCAGTAATGGTTCAAAGTTATAAAATAACAGGGTCGGTAAGCCATTACTAAATGCATTTTTTAATGGTTGATGATCGCTAAGACGTAAATCACGTTTAAACCACACGATGTTTATTTTTTCTTTCATACTGGCAATATTAAAACCGTGGCATTATAAATAATAGGACAAAACCAATACGTATTAAATGTAAAAGAAGACTAGTGTAAAAACGATTTTGATATAGGCAACTCATGTTAAGGTGATACTAAAATGAGTCGCCAATAAAAGAAGTATTATAAATAGGGAGAATTACCGTGATAGTTAAGCAATTTTGGCACTTGCAGTCATGTGAGAGTACACCTATTAAAGCTTCACCAATTGCAACTACTTCCATTATCTTTTCCTAAAACTTGCGAGGGTATCGCTTTGTATGACGATACCCTCAGTTAGGGTAAAATTAAAAACGCTTACCAATAGTAAAGCTAAAGACATGAGATATGACAACGCGCGCATTAAATATAATTGATTGATCTGCTACCGTTTCACCTGAGTGAAACTTCCCTCTGATAAGTTTCCTGAGTTATTTAAGTTTTTAACATCGACACGAAGATTTAAGGGTACTCGCCGAGATATCATGGTATGTAGGTAGGGCATCAAAGGCTCCAAACGTTGCTACTGTTTTGGCTCCGCATTTAGTAGCAAAGTCGATAGCCTTTGAAACGTTAGTAAAGTTATTTGCCCAGTCAGTAAATTCTGTTTTATTACTCACTAGCGAAGATATTTGATATAAAAAACCACCTACAAACGCATCGCCTGCAGCTGTGGTATCCACAACATATGCCTTAGGGCAAGGATAAGTACCACTAAATGAGCTAGATGAAAAAGTAATAGGCTCGCCACCATCGGTCATTAAAACTAAAGCTACGCCACTATCTACCCAACTTCTAATAGTGGTATCAATATGCTCTATTCCATAAAGCGAGATCAGCTCATCTTTACTCGCTTTAATAACATCAACTGTTTTAGCAACATCCTCAATAACAGATTTAGCTGTGAGTGGTTCATCCCAGAAGGCTGAACGAAAGTTAATGTCAAAGCATGTAACCGAGCCTGATTCTTTAAAGTGTTTTAGCGCATGTAAGGTTGTATTTAATACTAAAGGTTTTGCAAAAGAGCCTGAACAAAAACTCACAATTTTAGGTGTTGAAAATAAAGAGGGCTCTAAATCGGTTATTTGTAAATCGTAATGTGCAGCATCTTTATCGTAAAATTCAAATGTACGTTCACCGTTTTCATCCAACGATACGAACGCGAGTGCCGTCTTCCCTTTTTTTGAAAAGCCAACATAAGATGTGTTTACATTATACATTTTGAGTGCATTTATTAAAAAGCGACCAAATTTATCATTGCCTACTTTACCAAGCAAATAACTTGAACCACCAAGCTTTGCTACGGCTACAGCAACATTAGCGGGTGCGCCTCCGGCAAACTGTGTGAAGTCTAGTTCGCTATTTGATGCCTTATTGTGCATGCAGTCATGTGAGAGTATATCTATTAAAGCTTCACCAATTGCAACTACTTCCATTATATTTTCCTAAAAATTGCGAGGGTATCGCTTTGCATGACGATACCCTAGATTAGAGTAAAATTAAAAACGCTTACCAATAGTAAGGCTAAAGGTACGAGGCAAGACAACGCGCGCATTAAATGTAGTTGCTTGACCTGCTACCGTTTCACCTGCGCGAGGATCCCCCTCTGATAAGCCTTCTGAGTTATTTAGGTTTTTAACATCGGCACGAAGGTAATAACCGTCTTCGTTTTCAAGGGATAAACCAAGGTTTAACATGCCATACATAGGCAGTTCTGCTGTGTTGGCGTCGTCGGCATAACGTTTACCGCTCCAAGAGTAGCTACCATGAATAGCTGCCATACCCCACGAAAAATCTTCAAACTGATAGCTACTAGTTAATTGGCCAAAGTGCTTAGGCACACGTACAGGTAAGTTGCCGTTTATATCAATAGAGGCAGAGCTTCCATTAGCATCCAAGTATTGCGCCGCTGGTGTGTTTACAAATTCGGGTGATTGGTACGTTGCGGATACACCAATGCGCCAGTCTTGGGTGATTTGCAGGTTAAATTCGGCTTCTACACCTAGGGTTTCTGTGTTTCTAAAGGCTTGACGTTGCACTACTTGACCATTTTCCACAGTAGGTACATTAAAGAATAAATCATCCGCAGCGGCGAAGTAACCGGTTACAAATGCTGCGACATCACCTTCGTTATATTTAATGCCCACCTCGGCCATTACCGTTGAAGCTGGTTGTGTTTCGCGTCTCTCAGAGTTATTAAATTGATTAATTTCCTCTTGACTAGTTAGGTTGGTAATCGCCATGTATTTATCTACATCAGGCATACGAAAACCATCTGCATATCGAGTGAATACCGCTAAGTCGTCGTTAAATTTGTAGTTAGCTGCAATTGTCCATGCCATTTCGTTGTATTCAACATCAAAGTTTCGGTAAGTCCCATCACCAAAGGGCAGGGTAATATTCCCATTGACGGTATCAGTATCGCTGGCAAAACTGTCAATTGTGTAATTAGCTAGGTTTTGCGCTTCCCCATCTGCTTTGAGGGTTTCGTACCTTAGGCCCAGATTAAACGACACATCTTCAAGCTCGTATTCAAAGTCAGCAAAGGGCGCAAGGGTATTTTCACTATAAACAATATCGGCAAAACCATGTGATCCAGCCTGAATACCTTTGTAAGTACCGCTGGCAATGTCAAGACCTTGTGCATCTGTAAATACAACATCTAAGCGCTGCGGCAGGGGCTCTACTGATTGCAGTGTATTAATTCGATAGTCGGTAACATGGCCATTAATATTAGAGAAGAATAAGCCAAAATTAGCATAAAGAGTCCCTTCGCCTACATCATCAAAGGTGTAGTTGAATCTGGTTTCGTTTTGGAAGTTATCGCCTTCAAAACGTCTATGCCAAAAGCCTGCGTTTATTCCGTATCCATTGGTGTTGTAGGTATTTACGTTGCTTGAATCAGCCAATACAAAGCCGTTTCCTGCATCGCGTATATCGTAACTTAGGTTACCATCAACCATGGCTCCTGCAAGGACATCAGTATTTGCAGCATATATAGCTTGTGCTTTACTAGCTAACGATTCGGCGTTACCTACGTTAATGATGCCGGTAAAGGTTGTTAGCATATCGGTATAACGCATTTGATTTGAAAAGACTAAGTTTTCGTTGATTTCAATTTCGGTTGTATTGCCAAAGTAGGTCACATTAGCGTAGTTACCATCTGCAATATCCAAATCAATGTCGCCGCTTGGGGTGTTATTAAGAGTTAATAAACGCGCACCTGCTGAGTTACCGGTGGTGCCATCTCTGATATCCATCCCGCCTGGGATTGTTTTAGCATTGGTGGTTGAGCCTATTAATGGCTGAGGAATAAAAAAGAATGATCTATCGTTTTGTTTATTAAACTCAAAGCGGGTAAAGCCGCTGCCATCTTTAAAAAAGTGCTTAATATTGCCATTAAGCTCACCACCTTGGTTAGCTGTATACCCCGGATCGCGTGCGGAGTCATCCTTGCGATACCAAGCGCCAACAGCATAGGTTGTCTGATCGTCTATTGATCCGCTAACCCAACCTTGTCCACCTAGGCGGTTGTTGCTGTTGGTTTCAAAAAACACATCACCTTGGGTATCACCGGAGCCTTCACGAGAAATAAAATTAATAAACCCAGCTGGCGCGCTACCAACAAAAATTGACGAGGCACCACCACGAATAGCTTCAACGCTGCCAACAAAATTAGACAAACGGGTAAAGCGATCATTTTGAGTAAATAAAATATCTTGATTATAAAACACGGTCATACCATCACGAAGTAGTGCTGTAAACTCTGTTTGCGTTGATAACGGAAAGCCTCGTGGGGCTACGTTGTTACCGGTTTCTCCACCGGTGTCTTCGGCATGAAAACCAGGAATACTTCGCACTAATTCAGCAACACTGTGCGGAGCCAATTGCTCTAACTTTGCTTCGTTAAAGGTAGTTATTGCATTAGTTGATTCGATTTTCTCTTTTGGCCGAGATGTTCCCGTTACAATGATGCGCTCAAACCCTAAATCACTTTTTGCTACTTGTTGCTCTTGTGACAAGACGCTAGGGGATATGGATAGACCTACAGCGACTGCAATTAGAGTCATTTTTGCTGATACTTTCATTTTTCTGTTCTCTCTTTGTTGTGTGTGTATACAAATTTGCGGTTTTATTAATCAAACATGTCAGTGTTATCAAATTTGTAAATAGAATGTAGAGAACTTAAAATAATAAATCAACTATTATTACTTATTATTTTTTGTACAGCTTTTTAATTGTTTAAGTGAATTTTTTACCTCTGATAAAAAATAAATAAGCAGCCAACGTTACCGATGGCTGCTTTTTAACTTTAAAGTATATTAGTGGTGTGAAAGGCTTGCGTGATCTTGAGAAAAGTTGATAAGTAACGGAAGGTTAGCGCAGCCTACTGATTGAGCCTTGGCGCCAATAGAGCCACTTTGTACTTCACAGCGATTAATACCGCGATGATCAGCCTGGCTCAATTTTAACTTTGTTGCCAAAACTATTTTTTCTCTGACATTGATAGGAATGGCGCCATCAATGACAATTGCCTCAAAATCAAAAATAGCTAAAGAACACAATGCCGCGTAGGCGAGGCCATCTGCAACTTGGTCTATCCACTTATCGAGTACGGGGCCTAAGTCTCCCCAATACTCTTTTGAACTCCATAGTATGTCAGTATTGTAGCCATCACCTTTGAGCATTTTTTCGAGAATATACAGTGATGATTGCATAATAAGTTGTTGGGAGGTTAGTTGTCCTTCACTATTAAGCATAGGCCTAGGTAATGAACCTATAGCGCCGGCATTACCTTTTTTACCAGTAAATAAGGTTTCGTTTATAACAACTCCACCACCAATAAAAGTACCAATAAAAATATATAAAAAATCGCTAAAACGAGCAGGATTACCAAAGCTTAATTCAGCTGAACAAGCAGCGGTATCATCATTACATACATACACGGGAAGATGTACAATTTGATTTATTTTTTCTTTAAAATCAAAAGACTTCCATTCATTCAATACTGTTTTTGGAGCGCCGGCTTCTTCTGTCCAGTTCCAAATTTCGTAAGGGGTTGCAACACCCACACCTAAGATACGCTTGGCTAATTCGTCACTTAAGCTCATTTTAAGTACGCTGATCCCTTTCTCTAAAAAGGTTAGCAAGCTCTGTACTGTGGGGTAAGCGCAGTTTTCGTGCAAAGTTGCGCGTATATTTCCTACTAAGTCAATCAAGGTTAAATCAAAACTGCGACGACCTACTTTTAAGCCAATTCCAAATGCACCATCTGGATTTAACGCAAATGGGATGGTTGGTTGGCCAACCTTACCACGCTGAGGGTCTTTCCGTATTAATAACGATTCGGCTTCTAAACTATTGATAATTACTGTGACGGCCTGTGCTGAAAGCCCTGTTTTTTGTGCAATTTCAGCTTTTGGAGCACTACCGTGTTGGCGAATTAATGACATAATTCGGCGTTCATTATGAGCACGCAGGCCAGATTGGCTTCGGCCTTCTTGTAAAGAGAGTCGAGGGTTTTTAGATTTGATAATTATTCCTACCTAGTTGTTATTATCTTGAATAACCTGATTAATTGTACACCGAGTGTGTGTAATTGGCGACTATATTAGCTTTATTGCCGGGTTCATTTCTTATTATTAAATTTACGACAGAGTATAAATAAGTCACAGGAGGTTGATAAATAACTATAGTTGATTTATTGACGGAATGATATTTAACTGGTTAAATGCTTTACTTAACATTAACAACTGAGACACGGCAATGACCACACACACACACAAACACCTCTTGTCTCCAAGGAGATGGTGGTTCCCTTTATTTTACTTGTTCTGTGCTTTGCTGCATGGGGAGCTGCGGCAAACATGACTGATCCGCTAGTAAAAGTGTTTAGTAAAATTTTTACTATGTCGTCAGTGCAGTCTGCATTGGTACAATTTAGCTACTATGGAGCTTACTTTTGCCTAGCTATTCCGGCGGCATATATCAATAAACGCTTTTCGTATAAAACAGGTGTGTTAACCGGTTTAGGGATGGCTGCAATCGGAGCATTTTTGTTTTATCCCGCCAGCCAAGCAATGACTTATGGTTTTTTTTTAGTGGCTTTGTTTGTGTTAGCTGGAGGCTTATCTATTTTAGAGACATCAGCAAACCCTTATGTAATGGGAATGGGCACCCAACAAGGTGCAACTCGCAGGTTGAATTTGGCGCAATCATTTAACCCTGTCGGTACTAACATTGGTGTTTTTTTAGCCGCTACCCTTATTTTACCAAAGCTCAATACCGCAACCTCTGGTGAGCGCACAAATATGAATAGTGAGCAATTAACTAGCATTATAAGCGCAGAACTTGATGCAGTTATGGTGCCTTATGTTGGTATGGCTTGTGTGTTGGTTTTTATTTGGTTGGCAATTGCGTTTACTAAAACACCTAATTTTTGTAAGCAAAAAAAAGTCTCTAAGCATGTAGAATTTAGTGCAACGTTTAAGCGCTTGTTTAAAAATACCCATTACCGCTTTGGTGTTATCGCCCAGTTTTTTAATGTTGCGGCGCAAACTTGTGTATGGACATTTACCATCCAGTACGTAATGGAGGCACTCGATACAAATGAAGTTACCGGGGGAAGTATTTTACAATACAGTATGATCACCTTTTTAGTTTCTCGATTTGTAATGACCTGGCTTATGGGATTTATTCGTCCTGCCAAACTGTTAATGGCAACCTCTATTATTGCAATGCTGCTGTGTTTTTATATGGTGAAAATGCCAAATATAAGTGGCGTATGGGCGCTGGTAAGTATATCGGCTTGCTTGTCGTTAATGTTTCCAACTATTTACGCGATTTCACTACATGGGTTAGGCGATGATGCAAAACTAGGTGCTGCTGGTTTAGTAATGGCTATTTTAGGTGGAGCGATAGTTCCTGTATTCCAAGCTGTGTTTATTGATACATACAGTGTCGCGTTTTCTTATGTTGTGCCTGCGGGGTGTTTTATTATTGTTGCAGCTTATGCTGCATTTGATTTAAAAACAAAAGTCAGAGTATTCAATAATGTAGCGCCTTGCTAAATGGATTGAAAACCGAGCCTGAAGGCTCGGTTTTACTTTTTAACTTTTCTCATTTGTAAATCTTCTTTAACCCCAACCTTCATCGGATTAAGATATTAGGCATGTTGATATTCTTATTTAGTTGAAAAAATATGTTTTTAGATCTCACCGAAAATACCAACCAAAATGTTTACTCTTACTTAGTAGGCGGTATCAGCCCACGGCCTATCGCATGGATAAGTACATTAAATAGCGAAGGTATTGCAAATATTGCGCCTTATTCATTTTTTACTGTGGCTAGTTGCAAGCCAGCTGTTTTAAGTGTTACGCAAGTAAACCCTAGTGATAAAACGAATAAAGATACGCTCAGTAATCTAATGGCAACTAAAGAATGTGTGGTTAATATTGTCAGCCAAGAGCTAGTTGAAAAAATGAATCAAAGTTGTGCAAATTATCCTAGTGATATAAGCGAATTTGATGCAGCTAACATTGCCCAAGCTCCAAGTAAGTTAGTAAATGCACCAAGCGTTGCCGATTCAAAAGTACGGTTTGAATGTAAATTACGCGAAGTTATTAGTATTTCAAATGAGCCTGGCGGCGGAAAAATGATGTTGCTGGATGTAGTGGGTATTTGTATAGACGATGAAGTGATGAGTGGTGGCTATATTGACCCTGAATTATTAAATGCAGTGGGCAAAATGGGCGGCGATTACTTTAGTACAACCAAAGATAAGTTTTTGCTTAAAAGGCCACAGTTGTGAAATAATCGTTTACTTAGGAGTACAATAATAAAAGGATTTACGAATGTTTAAGTTCATTTTCACTTTGTTAATTGCTTTGCAAAGTTTTGGCTCTTTTGCCACACAAGATAAAAAACTACCTATAGAAGTTTTTGCAGGCTTAAAAGATTTTAGCCAAGTGAAGCTATCTCCCAATGGTAAGAACCTCGCTTTTGTAAGAAACCATCAAGGGACTTTAATCTTAATGGTTAAAAACTTGGAGACGGGGGTTACTACACCAATTATAAACTCAAATAACCATACAGTGTTTTTTGATTGGTATAACTGGGCAAATGATGACGTACTGTTACTTGGTGCTCGCTATATAAAATATCAGTTTGGCGGAGTTAAATATACATCAACGCTTATGTATGCGTATAACTTTAAAAATGATAAAGGTCTTAAATTAGCTTTTAAAGCCAACACAGTAAGAGATGAAATCCAGCCACAATATTCAGACCGAATTGTTAGTTTTTTACCTGAAAAAGAAAATAAAATTTTAGTTCAAGGGGATTTTAAAATAGCAAATACCCCAGCAGTTTATGAGTTAGATTTAACCACATTACGTAAGACCCAAATCCAAAGGCCACGCAGTAATGTTGTTACTTGGTTTGCCGACAGGCAAGGTAAAGTTCGTATTGCAAAAAAAATGGACGATACGCAATTTACTTACGATTATTTTGATGAGAATAAACAGTCGTGGGAAACTTTATTTGATTATGAGGTTTTTAGTAAGCAAAGTATTTCTATATTAGGGTTTGATAAAGACTCTAATTTTTTATACATCACTGCGTTACATGAAGGGCGCGATGCATTATTTAAACTCAATTTAACGACTAAAGCTCGCGAGCTAATTTACAGTAATAGTAAATATGATTTTGATGGGTCTATTTTTTATTCACAACAAACTGGCGAAGTTGCAGGCTTTACTGATTCACATTTAGATGATGGTATTAAATATTGGGATAAAGACTTAGATAAATTACATCGTTCTTTGCGCGTATCGCTCCTTAAAGATGAATATAAATTAGACATTGTAAGTACCAGTAAAGATCAGCAAAAATATATACTCTATATCAGCTCAGACAAAACGTCTGGTAGTTATTTATTTGGGGATAGAGTAAAAAAGCAGGTGAGTGCAATTGCTGATGTTTATCCGCAAATAGATGCCTCTGTATACAGAGGCAAAAAGCGCATTAGCTACAAGGCAAGAGATGGCTTGAAAATAGAAGGCTATCTAACTCTACCAGTAGAATATAAAGAAGGTGATAAGTTACCAACAATTATATTTCCACATGGCGGCCCCATGGCAAGGGATTATGCTAATTTTGATTACTGGACAGCTTTATTAGCCTATAACGGATATGCTGTTTTACAGCCTAATTTCCGTGGTTCGAGTGGCTATGGGCACGACTTTTTAATGCAGTCAATTCAAGGTTTTGGTTTGGCTATGCAAGATGACTTGCAAGACGGTGCAAACTGGTTAATTGACCAAGGAATAGCACAAGCAGATAGCATTTGTATTGGTGGTGCTAGCTATGGTGGCTATGCAGCGTTAATGGCTGTAATTAAGCACCCAGAAACGTTTAAATGTGCAGCTAGTTTTGCTGGGGTAAGTGATTTACAGTATTTAGTGAGTAAAGCACGACACTTTACAAACAAAAATATCGTTAGAAAGCAGTTTGGAACTGATGATGATTTACTAGAAGCTAATTCTCCAGTGAATTTTGCTAAAAAAATAACAAGACCAATATTGCTTGTACATGGAACTGACGACAGTGTGGTACCTGTTTATCATAGTAGAGAAATGCAGGATGAACTTGATGATGAAGCAAAAGATGTTACTTATATTGAGCTTGAGGATGGCGATCATTACTTATCTTATCAAGAACACAGAGTTAAAACTCTTCAGGCATTTTTAGACTTTTTTGATAAACATTTGAAAAAAAATAAATAGCCAGACTCCAGTTAAATAGCAAAAAGACAACTTAGGTTGTCTTTTTTGATCACAATCTTCCTTTGTTTGTGCACATTGTTTGCACTTTTACTTGTTAACTTTGTTTTATTAAACGTTAAAGTAAAGGTTCAAGCATTGAAAACACTTCTTAAAACAAAAGCCGCTAATGCAACTAAGTTATTTGCGTTAAGTGCGCTTTGTATCGCTTTAAGCGCATGTAATAGCGATTCAACAAGTACTGCAACAGACGGCGATACAGTCAGTAATAGTGCTCCAACGGTTGATGCTGGTATTGACCAAACTGTTAATGCGGGCGATACCGTTTATTTAAGTTCAATGGTTGAAGATGACGGTGAAGTATCGGTTAGTTGGTCGCAAACATCAGGCACTACCGTTAGTTTATCTTCAAGTACTGCAACGTCTACAGAGTTTGTTGCACCTGAAGTTTTAACCGATGAAGCACTTGTATTTGAAATTAGTGCAGATGATGGCACAAACGATGTCGTTGTAGATACAGTTATAGTTAATGTTATTGCTTCATCAGACTCAGATACAGTTGATAATAGTGCAAAACTTACCAGCTGGTTAATTAACAACGATACAACTTCTACATACATACAAAATAATGGTGCAGTGGTTGAAGATGTTCAATCAGTTGAGGTTGTTAACGTTACTGAGGAAGATGCTGACGTTGAATACATGTATGTGCAAACTACTGACATTCCTAAATATGATGTAACGCTTACACAAGACCAAGTAGACGCGTTAAATAACCGCCCGCGTGCAGCTACCGATTTTTATAACGGTGTAACTTCTGCAGCAGTAGGGCAAACCATTTCCTTTGGTGAAGATATTGGCTATAACAGCAGCACTGAAAACTGTGATGACACAGGCGGTGCAGGTTATTGGCCTCCAGGACCGGGTTGCCCAACAGAACAAGCGGTTGAAGCATATTTTCCGCTAACACCTACCGATTTATCTGACGCTGAAACTTGCGAAACAGGTTTAGGTACAGTTGGCTTAATGGTTAATGGCACCAGTATATTTAACTGGGGCGATGGTATGAGCTACGGAAATAATATTTGGTATACATTAGCGCCCATTGCTGAGCAATATGATGTTGATGTGTGTGGCGGACATGCTGCTAACGGTGAATATCATCACCATTTTTATACTAGTTGCTTAGCTGATTTACTTGAAGATGATGGCGATGCGCATTCACCTATCTATGGGTTTGCAGCTGATGGCTATCCGCTTTATGGTCCTTATGAAAGTAACGGACAACTAGCATTAAGTGGCTGGGAAATGCGAGATTACGGTGCACCTACAAGTGAAGGGGGTTGTGGTACTGAGGGTGAGCGAAGCTGTACCTTAGTTGATCAATACGATGTTAGCCAAGGTACACAAACAAGTGATGCAGGTCCTGCTATAGGTGCACAAGTAACGACGCTCTCTGGTAATACATTAAATGCCGACGATGGTTATTACTTTGAAGATTATTACTACGCGCAAAAAACAGTAACCGGTGCTCAATTAGATGAGCATAACGGCCACGATACTAATGATGGTAAGGGTTATCACTACCATATAACACTAACGTTAGACAGTGATGGTAAATTACAGCCTTCTTTTCCTTATCAAATAGGGCCTCGTTTTAAAGGTCAATTAGCCGCTAATTCAATTGGTCGCTGTGATACTGGCGAAACAATGGGTCCACCACCGGGAATGTAAGGAGTAACTATGCGTTATTTTAAATACGCATTGATCCTAACAACTGCTGCGCTATTGAGCTTTAAGCTCTTTGCGCAGCAGGAAATGATGGATCATAGCCATATGCCTATAGCTGTGCCAAATGACACGCCAATCCCGGCATTAAGCCTTAAGTTATTAAAAGATAGTATGTCGGGTTATAACTTAATTTTAGATACACAGCGTTATGATTTGTCTGTGCCGCCAGAGGGCACGATGAACATGCAACAAATGATGGGCGTGACAACAAACCAAGACACCGGTTTTTTACAAGGTCATGCTCATTTATACATTAATGGGGTTAAAATACAGCGAATTTACGGACAAGCGTTGCATTTACCTGCTAACTTATTTAAAACTGGTATAAATACCGTATCGGTTACTTTAAATAATCATGGTCATATGTATTGGACCGCTCAAGGTAAAAAAATAGTTGCTACGCTGTATGTTAACGACCAAACCAAAGAGTTTATAACATACCGATTTGAGAGCTTTCCTAGCAAGGTTGAAAACACGCATTAATGAAAATTCATAATAAACTTTTTTTAATACTATTTAGTTTTACCTTTAGTGTTATTGCAGGGCTGGTGGTTCTTATACAGTGGAGCATAGGGCAAGGCGTAATTGATTTTGTTAATGCAAAAGAGGTGAAAGCGCTTGAACCACTTGTTGTGCAATTTGCAAAGCAATACGAACAAACACCCTCATGGGAGCATGTTGTCGGCAATGGCGAAAGCTTTAGAAAACGTGTTGAATCGCAATTAGAAAATAGCCAGTTTTTGCCTAGGCCACAAGAAGGCCCAGGTCCGCGTGGGCGAATGATGCGACCACCGCCGCCAGATCATATTCGTTTAGAGGAAGATCGCCGCCCACCGCCAGAAAATATTGCTCACTACGCTTTGCTTGACGAAAATAAACAGCGAGTAGTGGGTAGATACCTCAGCGATTTAAAATATATAACAACCCCAATTATTGTTAACGATAAAATAGTGGGTTACTTAGCAGTTTCTAAAAGAGATAGCTTGGTTGATGGCTATGAGCTTGATTTTTTACAGCAGCAAACTAACTACTTATGGTTTATTGCTTTAGCTGCGGTATTGCTAACATTAATGGTTACTTTTTTATTGTCTCGTCACCTAGTAAGCCCTGTAAAGCAAATTGCTAACGGTATGCATCGCTTAACGCAAGGTAATTACGAGACCAAACTCACGCTTGAGCGAAAAGACGAGCTAGGACAGTTGAGCGAAGATTTTAATACGCTTGCATTTACACTCGCTAAAGATGAGCAAGTACGTAAGCGTTGGCTTGCTAATATTTCTCATGAGCTTAGGACGCCAATGAGTATTTTACTCGGTGAACTTGAAGCTATGCTACTTGGTATACGAGAACCGAACGCAAAAAATATAAGTTCGGCTAACGATGAAGCCCTACATTTAAAACGCTTAATAGACGACTTGCATATGCTCAATAGCGCAGAGTTAGGAGGTATGCACTACACTATGCAACCTACTGATATGGCGTTATTATTAAATACTATTGAGCAAAAGTATCAGGTTTTGCTTGAACAACATAATATAAAAATATACCTACTAAATAGCGCTAAACACATAACTGTACAAGCAGATAAAACACGCCTTTTGCAGCTACTCGATAATATTCTAATGAACGCAGTACACTATGCACAATGTACAACTATTTCTTTAACGGCTAATAATATAAGCATTAAAGGGCAAACTTATTTAGAGCTTATAATCGAAGATAATGGCGTAGGTGTAGAGCAGTCGCATTTATCGCATTTATTTGAGTATTTATACCGAGTAGATAGTTCGCGTAATCGCCAAGAGGGCGGTTCTGGCTTAGGTTTATCTATTTGCCAGCATATAGTTAAAGGTCATAAAGGTGAAATCGCTGCAGAAAAAGCCAGCTTAGGCGGCCTTGCTATTATTATTAGATTGCCAACTATTTAGCTTATAAAATAAAGTTAAGGTTACTTACAGAGATGCCTATGAGTGAACAAATACTAATTGTGGAAGATGAAGTAAAGCTAGCTAACTTAATGAGTGACTTTTTAAGCAGCCATCACTTTATTACTCATCAAATACATCACGGGAATGAAGTATTACCTTGGCTTGAAATTAACAGGCCGAGTGTAATCTTGCTAGACATAATGTTACCAGGTCAAAGTGGTATTGAACTGTGTAAAGCAATCAGGCGCTTTTCAAATGTGCCTATTATTATGGTATCGGCAAAAGTAGAAGAAATAGATAGGCTGCTTGGGCTGGAATTAGGTGCAGATGATTATATTTGTAAGCCGTTTAGTTATGCTGAGCTGGTGGCACGCGTAAAAGCTATTTTAAGGCGATTAAATAACGCAAGTGACGTTACAGAGTCAACAATGAAGCTTGACGAAAGCAGCTATAGCGTAAAATATAAATCAAACAGCATAGAATTGACGAACTTTGAATTTCAGCTATTTAAACCTTTGTTTAACAACCCAAATCGTATTTATTCGCGCGATAGCTTAATGGACACTATGTACGCCGATCAGCGTATTGTGAGCCACCGTACTATTGATAGCCATATTAAAAAGTTGCGTAAAAAACTAGATGAAGTGACACAAACTGAAAGTGTTATCCAGTCTGTTTATGGGGTTGGCTACCGGTTTGTGCATCCACAGTAAGGTGGAATGAGCTATGACGATGAGTTACTCATCGTCGTCAGCATTTTTAATTCGCTCTAAACGGTCAAACTCTTCGTATTCGGCAGCTTGAATTTCATCAAGAATAGAATCTACATCAGCAAGTTCGTCGCTGTCTTCAAATTCACCTGTAAGCGTTGAATTAGGCGTTAAATTGGCCTCTTCAAATAGTGCCCACATTTCTTTAGCGTATTGAGTTTTTAGTATGCTTGGCGCAAATTCACCATAGTAGCGGCGTATGTTATTTACATCGCGTGCAAACATAGCTTGTGCACTGTTATTAGCTGAAGCGTTAACGGCTTGCGGTAAATCTATAATTACAGGGCCGTTATTATCTACAAGTACATTAAACTCAGATAAATCACCGTGTATTATACCAGCGCAAAGCATAAGCTTAATGTAATGTATCATGAGTTTATACTGCTCAATCGCTTGCTCTTCACTAAAAACGACATGTCCTAGTTGAGGGGCTACGTTACCATCTTCATCAGAGACGAGCTCCATAAGCAGCACGCCATCAATACAAAAGTAAGTATCAGGAACGCGTACACCCACGCTAGCTAAACGAGATAACGCATCAACTTCGGCATTTTGCCAAATTTCTTCTTCTAATTGGCGGCCATAGCTAGAGCGTTTACCCATTGCACGCGCTTGGCGTCCACCACGTACTTTTCGGCCTTCTTGATATTGTGCCGCTTTTTTAAAACTACGTTTAACCGCATCTTTATACACTTTCGCACAGCGAATATGTTCACCACAACGCACAATAAATACATCGGCTTCTTTACCGCTCATTAGTCGGCTTATTACTTCGTCAATAAGGCCATCATCAACAAGAGGTTGTAGGCGTTTAGGTATTTTCACAGACTGCCTGCTAAGTAGGGTTGGTTATTAATCATTATTTATGAAAGTGCTCTGTATTTGTTTGTTTAATTGGCTCAAGCAGTATATCAGCTTTGAGAATTAAGGGCAGTAACACTACTGCCAGAGAGTAATTAATCGTATTATTTTATTAGCTTATATATTGATTGCAAAGCAATCAACCAGAACTTTTTTTGAATCATCAGTTTTTATTAAAAATAATTTATTACTTCCTCATTATTTGCACATTGTTTGCGTTTTTAAAGCGTAAGCTTAGTTTAATTCTTAAATACGAGGTTATTACTATGAAGCATTTTTCAACTCTTGCCACTGTGGCAATATTATCTATTGCTTTTTCAGCTAATGTAGCTGCTCGAGGCGGTGACAATCCTCCTGAAAAACCTGACTTTTCAACTATTGATACTGATGGTGATGGCGTAATCAGCTTTGAAGAGTTTAGTGCTAAAAAACCGCCGCACGGTGATGCACAAACAATTTTTGATTCTATAGATGCCGATGGTAATGGCGAAATTAGTGAACAAGAGCTTAGCGATCATAAACCACCTCGTCGTGAACGTTGAAAGGATACTAAAATGATTAATAATATTGGCAGCAGCTCTGTGAGTTTTGTGCCGCAACAAAGTAGTCAAGCTGCAAAATTAACAACAGAGCAAAGTGATTTTGTTAAAGAAACGCTTGCACAGTTTGATGCAGAAAACTTAACTAGCGACGATGCGCAAAGTATTCAAGCTGCATTTAAAGAACAAGGTATTGAACCAACAAAAGAGCTTGCTGATTTAATGGGCGAACTCGAGTTTGATGCTAAAAGCATTGGTGATGCAGGAAGAGCAGAAGGTCAAAGACCGCCGCCACCGCCACAAAACTCATTAGAATCAGTCGATACAGACGAGGTGGTGAGCTACTTAGATGAGCTCTTAACTGAGTATTCAAACCAGTTGTCTGATGAAGATAAAGAATCAATCCTTGCATCAGTGCAAGAGAAGTTTGGTTTAAGTGAAGGCGATTCACTGCTAAATGTAACTGCTTAGGTGTTATTACTTAGAGTAAAGCTGACTGTTACTCGAAAGTCTTAAGTCCAAAGCCCAACGGTTAATTCTGTTGGGCTTTTTTATTGGCTTAATTTAATCGTGTTTCTATTTTGCTGGTGCCATCTTCTTCGGTAAATTTAAATACAAAATCTTTTTTACCGTCTTGGTTTATATCTACCAGAAGAATATCTTTATTATTTTTAGGCAGCGTTAGCTTTAATTTTTTGCGTTTATCATTTAGCAGTGAGTCTTGCTCTCCATAATAAATATACAGCGTTTTTTTACTGTATTTGTATACCGCATCAATATAGCTATCGCCGTTAATGTCACCTAAATAGAGAGCCGGTTCTGATTCATCGCCATTCATCCCCACTTCCATTTCTAAATCAAGTTCAATACTCGATTTATTGGCAAATGAGCCGTCGGGTTGCTGCTTATAAAGATTCATTTCTACATCTACATCAGTACTGCCACCGCCTAATGCCATAGAGGCGATAGTACCTAAGCCAATATCTAAGTCCATTTTTTGTAAATCAATTAAGCCATCATTATTAAAGTCAGTTTTGAGCAATAACTCACTAGGGCCCTGTGTTTCAAATAAGGTAATGGGCGTATTAGTAAAACCTTTAGCACTCCCTAGGTACAAAGTATGTGCTATTTTTATATCTAGCGAGTCCATACCTTGTGTAGGCTTAAACTGTCTGGTTGTAAAATCTAGAAATCCGTCGTTATTAATATCAATAATTTGCTTTATTTTGCGAGTCTCGCCATTGCTTAGCTCGCCTAGCTCAATGCTAAAATCAATTGAGGTAAGCTTTTGCTCAAAGCCCTCTGAATTAGCAAGTAGTACATCTGCTCCAAAGTCATTTGAAAAAACCAGGTCGTTTAATCCGTCGTGGTTAAAATCGATAACCACAGGTTTATTGTTAATATTAACTTCTAAAGAAAGCCCTTTTCCTGAAAAGCGGCCTTCATATTTAGGTATTTGCTTAAATTGGTTAGGCTTAAAGCTGCCATCTTTATTTTGAATGTATAAAGTACTGCTTGCTAACCCAGGAATGAAAATATCGCTTAGACCATCGTTGTTAGCATCGAAAACAAAGTCTACTTTTTCAAATTTATCTATTTTTAATTGATTAAGAACCGACTCATAATTAAACAACAATGTTGGTTTACCTGCTTGGGCTTTATATACGCCATCACTTGTTAGTACGAGTGCTTGTTTATCGGTGATGTTAGCAAGTGTTGCCACATCAAACCCGATGGCGTTTTTTGGTAAAGCAAGTTCACTACTAAGTGATGTAAGTAAATTGATGGCTTCTAATTGTTTTAATTCTTTATTATATGCAAATAAAATCTCTGAATCGGTTGATACTAATTCATCCGTTGTTTTTATTGCCATTGTTTGAGCTATAACGCTTATGGGGGTAAGTAAAGTGATGAGTGAATAGCAAAGTGGTTTTATCATGCAAATTCCTTTTTTATATTTAGTTGTATCGTTAAAGTTTTTATTATTTAAGCAGCGTCAGCGCATAATTCTACCTACTATCCAGCGCTGGGGCTTTTTCGTTTAAACGTAATATACATATGTAAGTTGGATTATATTTAGCCTACGCTAATTACTATGTACTGGGTGTAAGTAATTGTAAGATTATGTTTTAGGGAGGGCCTGCTGACCTTTAAGGATTGAAATTTGTTCAATCCAAGGACGATTTAATCGCGGCGCGAGGTTTGTAACCTAGTAACAAAGAGTCTATCTCCCTAGGCAGAACCTTTGGGCAGCGCATGTTTGGCATTAATACTACGTTGTCAACTATGTATGGTTAATAACCACACTTCATAGGCTCTGCCTTGCTTAAATACCAGACAGTCTACTGCAAATTCAACCTCAAAAAATAAACAGGCCCTAATAAGAAAGGTTGCGCATAACTCATATGTTAGCTAAGCGCTTTTAGAGGTGTTTGCTATTAACTACATTGCTTATTTTGCTCATTTAAATAAGCATCTACAAAACCTACTTCCATCGGTTTTGAAAAGTAATAACCTTGTAGGTGAGATACACCAATTTTAGTGAGTGTGTTTGCTTGCTCAATAGTTTCAACGCCTTCTGCAACAACAGTAAAATCTAAAGTAGAGGCCATTTGTACAATTGCATGAATAATACTTAACCCTCTTTTATCCATATTTTGAATAAAGCTTCTGTCTATTTTTACTATATCTACACCAATATCAAGCATGCTTGATAGTGATGAGTAGCCTGTACCAAAATCATCAATTGAAATACAAAAGCCTTGTTTTTGTAGTGCTTTAACGGCTGTCAAAAATGTGAGTTTATCCTCGGCAAATACTGACTCAGTAATTTCTATGTGTAGGTTTTTAGGTTCTACCAGGTGGCGATTTACTATTTTTAATACCTTAGATACAAAATCAGGATCTTGTAGCTGAATAACCGATACGTTTACGCTTATAGCAATTTGTGGTTGTAAGTGACTTAATTTTGTTGCTTGTACACATGCCTGTTCTATTACCCAAATACCTAACTCGGTTATTAAACCGTATTGCTCGGCAATAGCTATAAATTCATCAGGGAAAATATTTTCACCATCTAGTTGCCAGCGTAATAATGATTCAAAAGAGGTTACTTTTGAGGTTTTGCTATCAACAATTGGTTGAAATACTAGCCTTAAACTATTTTCTTCTATGGCACTGGCTAGGCGTTGACTCAAAAGATACTCCCTTTCTTGTATTAATTTGAGTGAATCGTTATAAATATTGATATTACCTTTCGCGATGCGTTTTTGGTGATACATTGCAGTATCAGCAGAGCGAATTAAAGTATTAAAATCACTCCCGTGCTCAGGAAACATGGCAATACCAATAGTTGCAGATACCCATTTTTGATATTTATATGTTTCATGCTCGGCACCAATGCTTTGAAGTACTTTATCTGCAAACTCGATAAGCTCAGCTTGTTTTTGATACGTTGCTAAAATTAAAAACTCATCCCCGCCCCATCGGCATTTAAATAGCTGTTGATTGCATACATTACTAATTCTTCGTGCTATTTCTTTTAATACTTTATCGCCTACTTTATGACCCAACGAATCATTTATTTGTTTAAACCCATCTAAATCTACAAATAATAAAGCAAAGGGTTCTTGAGGGTTGTCTGCTAGTTGTCTGTTTGCATTTTTTAAAAATGCGGTTCGGTTTAATAGATTTGTAAGTGGATCGGTATTCGATAAACGGTAAATTTCTTCTGTGCGTTGCTCAACCTTGTTTTCCATTTCATTAAGCAGCTCTCTGTTTTGGTTTTTGAGCTTGATTGCGCTGTGTGTAAATGTGGCTGATTTGTACGATGAAGCTACCATAATAGCAGTAAATGCAAGGCCTAAAATACCGAGGACAGAGTTGTAGTTTTCGTTAGAAAAGGTTAATAAAAAAGAGTAGGGCGCCAGTAAAATAATGCTATAGAGTACAGCGGTTACTCGACTTCCTGAAAGCAGATTTGCAGAGCCTCCTGCAAATGCCGATAAAATAGCAATCGTGGTTGTCGTCTCTATTGCTGATGAGGTGCTATGAAACCAAAGTGCATACCCACACCACGATAGCGCAGTTAAAATACACCCGGTTGAAAATCTTTTTGAGTATGTGTCAGCATTAAATAACGGGCTATCCTTTTTGGTTTTATAAAACCACATTACATCAATAGCGCGAGCTGCTAATAAGACAACCATAATGCTTAGCCAAATACTTTTTTCGTAGGATATTTTCTGGTTATTTAAATCAAAAGCAAACACTAATATAAAACTGACTACAGTCGAAATGGCAATGCCAGAGATGGCATTAGAGTATAAAATTTTAACGGTTTCTCTGCGTTCTTCACTATTTAGATTTTTATATGGCACTAAGTAAAACCTTATACAAAAGTCACTCCAACTAGCGATGGAGAAACGTTCAAGAAATACAGCAAATATTTCAGATGAACAAAAGCGTATTAAACATCGATTAGTTAGGCTCTAATCCTGAGTATAAGAATAAATATAGTTTATGAAAGCAAAAAAAAAAGCTAGCACAGTAAAAAGGCTCATAATAAATAATCATTATGAGCCTTAAAATTATTAAGCAGGTTAAAGTGTTAACGACTTTACTTGCTGTTTAGTAGATTTAACCTTCGAAATCACTATCGTTATGGCGCTCTGCCATTTGATCTTCTTCAGGGCCCCATGTGCGATTTACGCGGCGGCCGCGCTTTACAGCAGGGCGATCAGCAACTTGTTTTGCCCAACGAACAACATGAGTGTATGAGGCAACATCTAAAAATTCAGCTGCATCATATAAGTCGCCTAAAACAAGCGAGCCATACCAAGGCCAAATTGCAATATCGGCAATTGAGTATTCATCACCCGCCATGTATTCATTTTCGCTTAAATGACGATTTAACACGTCAAGTTGGCGTTTAGTTTCCATGGTAAAACGATCAATAGGGTATTGCATTTTACTTGGTGCGTAACTATAAAAGTGACCAAACCCACCACCTAAGTATGGCGCTGATCCCATTTGCCAAAATAGCCAGTTACGACACTGCGTTTTAGCTTTTAAATCCTTAGGGATGAGTACATCAAATTTTTCAGCCAAATATTGTAAAATAGAACCCGATTCAAAAACGCGAGTAGGTGGGGTAGTTGAATGATCCATTAGCGCTGGGATTTTTGAGTTTGGATTAATATCAACAAAGTCAGATCCAAACTGATCGCCATCACCTATGTTTATTAAATATGCGTCATAGTCTGCATCGGTGCAACCAAGCTGTAAAAGCTCTTCAAACATGATTGTAGCTTTTTGGCCATTTGGTGTAGCAAGAGAATAAAGCTGAAATGCGTGCTCACCAATAGGTAGGGTTTTGTCATGAGTCGCGCCTGCAATTGGGCGGTTAATGCTGGCAAATTTACCGCCACTTTCACTTTCCCACGTCCATACTTTTGGTGGCGTGTATTCGTTTTGATCACTCATAAATAACCTCAATGTTAAATGAAAATGCTTAATACTTACTCATAAATGTGGCCATAAAAAATTAATTAAAGGCCCTAAATATTTAATTTACCGACCTTTTAATTTATCGGCTTTTGCTAATCTATAACCTAAAAACAACCCGCTTAGCGCTCCAAATAAATGGCTTTCAAACGATACATGATAGCGCTGAGGTAAAACACCCCATATAAAACCGCTATAAAGTATAGCCACTACAACTGCAATTATAATTGATTTTAATGAGCGTCTTACTAAGCCGTAGCATAGAATAAAGCCCCATAAACCATATATAACACCGCTTAAACCAACATGTATGTTACTGCGCCCAAATGCCCAAACTAAAAGTCCACCGATTAGAGCGGTAAAAATAAATACGTTATAAAAACGTTTTACGCTGTACTGGCAAATTAGCCAACTTAATACTACAAATGGGATCATATTACTGGCAAAGTGCCACCAGCTACCATGTAAAAAAGGTGCGCATAGTATGCCAATTAATCCTTGGATACTGCGTGGATATATGCCTAAACCATTAATATTTATGCCAGGTAGACTATTGATCACCTGTAGTACGAAGCAAATAACAACAATACTAAATATTGCGAAACGGGTACTTGTTAGTAATGACAGTGTGGTTGGCTTGGTTGCCATATAATCGCCCTAATTGACTTTAAGAGTTGCCAGTATAGGAATTGTATTTGCTAATGAAAAGCAATTAAAAAAGCACAGCATTAAATGCTGTGCTTAATTTTAATTATTACTCACTATTAACCTAATTTAGTTAATAGTTTTTTTGCAGCTAGTTCAGAGCTTGCTGGGTTTTGGCCGGTAATTACTAAACCGTCTTCTAGTGCTAATACACCCCAGTCGTCAGTTTTTTGATAATCGCCACCTTTTTTAATTAGCTCGTCTTCAACTAAAAATGGCACGATATCGGTAAGTTGCACTGCAGCTTCTTCAGAGTTAGTAAAACCAGTTACTTTTTTACCCGCTACTAGTGCATTGCCATCGGCATCTTTAACATTTAAAAATGCAGCACTTGCATGACATACCGCAGCAACAGGTTTTTGCTCTTTTACAAAGCTTTCGATAAGAGAGATTGAATCTGTGTTGTCAACCAAGTCCCATAATGGACCGTGACCGCCTGGGTAAAATACAGCGTCAAAATCGCTAGATTTTACTTCACTCAACACTTTAGTGTTTGCCATAAGTGTTTGTGCTGCGCTATCGGCGTCGTAACGTTTAGTTGCATCTGTTTGAAAATCGGCAAGTGTACTTGTCGGATCAATGGGTGGTTGGCCGCCAGCTGGAGACGCTAATGTTACTTCAACGCCTGCATCAACGAAGGCGTAATAAGGGGCTGCAAATTCTTCTACCCAAAAACCTGTTTTTTCGCCAGTGTTACCAAGTTCTGCGTGAGATGTAAGAACCATAAGTACTTTTTTAGACATTGAATATATTCCTTCTGATGATTTGAATTAGTTTATCTTGCTTACCAATTACTATATGCACTAACACTGCTTTAAACAACGATGATAAATTTAACTTTATTGGTTTAATAATTGATACAATAAAAAGGTTGAATTTAAAACACACTACGGAGCATTTATGAAAGTGTCGTTTGAGCAGTTAAAGAGCATGGTTGTATTTGCACAAATTGTAGAGCAGGGCAGCTTAACCGCTGCTGCCAAACAGCTAGGGCTTACGCGAGCAGTTGCAAGTTATCATTTAAAAAAATTAGAAACGCAGCTTGAAGTTACTTTACTAAATCGCTCAACCCGTACCATGGCGCTCACTGAAGCGGGCATTGCTTATTATGAGCGTTGTAGAATAATTACCGAACAAGCTAATGCGGCTAATCAGCAAATAGAAAATATAAAGAGCGAGCCACAAGGTTTACTTAAAATTAGTTGCCCAGTAAATGTGGGAATGCAGTTAATTGTGCCTGCAATAAATACGTTTAAGCGCCAATATCCTAAAATTCAAATAGACTTACAGCTTACTGACGATGTGGTTGATATTATTAAAAATGGGTTTGATTTTGCAATTAGGGGCGTGGCACTGAGTGACTCCAACTTGCAGGCAACCAAGCTGACTACAATGAGCACTTGTATTTGTGGCGCGCCGGAATACTTTGCACATTTTGGTAAACCTAAAACGCCTTTAGAGCTAGCAGAGCACCAATGGGTCGTTTATCAATTGGGCAGTAAAACATTAACACTTCAAAAAGATGGCAAAAAACACGATATTACAATGCAAGGCGCCTTAAGCACCAATAATGCCGCTGCTCGTACTGCTTTTGTTGAAGCAGGGCATGGCATTGGGCGTATTCCGCTTTACGATGCGTGGCCAAAAGTGCAAGCTGGACTGCTTGAAATAATATTAGATGATTATAAAAGCAAAGATATTGAGCTTTACGGGGTATTTCCGCCAGGGGCTGCGGGCTCTAAAAAGCTACGATTGTTTATTGATTACTTAAAAGCATACTTTGTAAAACAGCATACCGCTTTAGGTATGCTGAAAAGTACTTAATGAGTAGTTTTTACAGCATTTATAAAGTTCGGCTAAATAATGCCACCGCTTGTTGATACATATTTATCGCAAGGGCTGCATCGTATCGCTCACCTTCATCACGCATAAAGGCATGCTGTGCGTTAACTTCCTGCCACTGGTAATTGATGCCTGTGCTTACGCATTGCTGGTATATTTTAGCGCGGCCTTCTTTTGGCACATGCGGGTCTTGTTTGCCCCATATAAAGTGAATTTCGCCTTGTATATCAGCCATACGCTCGAATGAGTTATTTCCAGGTTGCGCAGGTAATGTATTGCTGTGAATATCAGTTGCGTATAAACAAAAAGCCGCATTAATTTCAGGATTTAGTGCCGCTCTGTAAGCTAAGTGACCGCCAATACATACGCCCATTGCGCCGACGGAGCCTGTGCAATAGCTTTGTAATCTAATGAAGTCGATCATAGTTTGTGTGTCACTGTCGTGGTGCTCAAGTGGCTTTGCCCATTTGTCGGCATTGCCTTTGTCTTTACCTGTATCATCATAAGCAAGCACAGTGCCTATAGGGTTTAACTCATGAAACACTTCAGGCACTAACACTACAAAGCCATGGCTTGCTAAAATAGCTGCGCTGCGTGCGATGGGGGCAGTTTGCTGAAATATTTCAGAATAAAAAATGATAGCAGGGAACTGTCCTTGCGCTTGAGGGCGATATACCGTTGTTCGCATTAAACCTGTAGGTGTTGGCAAGTCTGCATTATGTTGTTGAATTATCATAAAAGCGCTCAGTAAAATAAAATTATATATGCTGATATGGTAACTGAGCGCGATAAAATATACGACTTTTGTCGTTGAGTATTTATACCAACCTGCATAAATCTTTGATCAATTTAACGAATTAAATTTCACTACAACGTCGTCAAAAATTTTTTATTTAGAACAACTAGATAAAAAAATTTTTGCCTAGTTCTAGCGTAATTTTCTTAACGTTAAATAGACCCCATATATAAGCAGATTGGTATTAAATACTTGCAGGCATTTTATTACAACTGGCGTAGTAACTTACCGTGGCCGGCCAATCTGAAAAAATACCCATTACCCCCACGTCCTTTGCGAGTACGTCGACTACTGTCATCATGTCGCCATCGTTATCTATAACATCAGCAATTGATTGATAGTAATAACCTCCACCTTCATTAAGCGGGCCCGAGCGCTCAAGGCTCCATGCAATAAGCTTTAAACCAGCTGCTTTTGCGTCAATAGCGTATTGCGATGGCACAATATTACTTTCGTTATCTATTGTTAGCATCATCCAAATTGGAGGAGCTAAAATCTTCACCCCATCAGCCACTAACTCATCCATACTCGGTTGCCATGTTTGTGGGTTACTTGGATCAAATCCGGCTTCACTGTCACGTCCATCTAGGTATACGCTTTTATCTGCAAAGTCAGGGTTATTGTTAATCCAGTATTTTACGTCTTCAAGGTTAAATGATTGCGGATAAACTTTTGAGGCTGGCACACCCATTTGCGTGTACTCGTCTAGCATTTTTTGCGCATATTGTTCTTGTGTCATTCCATCAAATGGCATACTTACTTGTGGCGATTTTAGCTCTGGTGTCATTTTTACACCTAGCTCATTAAACAGTGCAATGCTTTGTTTATGGGTCATCAATGTGCCGTTGGTGGCATATAAATCAGTGCGCCAACTTGGTGTGCCATCCATGTAATCGGCTACGGTCGTTGCATTAGTGTTTGCACCATCCATTTTACCTTCAAGGGTTAAAAACTCCGCTAAGCTTATATCGCTGGTACAACATTTTGCAGAAGCGGCAATACCATTAGCAGGGTCGGCTGGTGTAAATGGCACACTGCATTTAGCTGCAAGTTCAGGAATGGCTAAAATATTAGTTGTGGTATGCAAATCGCATTGAGAGTGGCGACAAACAAGCTCTTTGTCGTTTGTAAATGTAACATCGCATTCAACAATACCAGCGCCCATTCTCGCTGCCGCAATGTAGGCTTCTTTAGTGTGTTCGGGGTATTGCATTGATGCACCGCGATGACCAATAGAAAAATCGGTGCGGTAAAAAGGACCTTCGCTGCATGACTCTAATTTTGTTTTTAGTGTGCTTTGAGCCATATCGTTAATTAAATAGTCAGGGCGAGTCCCTAGCTGAATATTTACTCCTTCAGCAACCTCTACAACAATGGGCGTAGGTACTTCAACAATTTCCACTTCGGTGTTGGTAACAACCACTTCTTTTTCTACTATTTCTACATCGTCGTCGCAGCCTGCAAGTGTGGCTAACAATATACAGCTTGTAAGTAAGGTAATACGTTTCATTGTTTATCCTTAAAAAAGTAAAATTTGTACTACCTTAATGATTATTAATGACAACTTTGCTACAAGCTTATTAATTTACTTTTTTATTAAGCATTTGATTGACCAATAATGCACCTAACATTATAGCAGCCCCAATACTTAACCTGACTATATCGGCATCTCGGTTCCAGATCAGCACGTTAATTATAATCCCAGCTGGGATAAGCAAATTATTCATAACTGCCAAAGCACCTACGTTGACAAGGGTTGCGCCTTTATTCCACATAAAGTAACCAAGTCCTGATGCAACCAACCCTAAATAAATTAGTATGCCCCACTGTGTGAAAGTGGTTGGTAATTTGTTTGAGTTACCAAATAATGCATAGCAAATTGTGGCAATAATAAGTGCGCCTATAAAAAACCATCCAAATACGGCTTTGTCATCAAGCTGATTGTTATTCATTAAGCGTTTGTAGGTAACTTGGCCTACAGCAAAACTTATATTCGCCCCTTGAACGATTAATAAGCCGATTATGAAATCGCTATTTAGGTTTTCGTAACGAATAGTAATTGCACCGATTACAGCAATAAGTGCGACTATAAAAAAGCGTGGGTTAAAGCGTCTGTTCAATCCATCATTTAGCAGGGTAATGTACAAAGGAGTCATTACAGTAAATAGCAGCACTTCGGGAACGGTTAAAAATAAAAATGAGTGGTAGTAAAAGCTATACATAACACCAAGTTGTATAGCGCCAATCAGCATAAGCTTTAAGGCTAAAGGTTTAGGCGTTTGTTTAAGCTTTAAAAAAGGTAAAAAAATCAGTGTTGCCAGTGCTATGCGTATTAATACGCTAAACCAAGCGTCAACTTGGCCTGCTAAATACACACCAATTAAACTAAACGAAAACGCCCAAAGCAAAGTGACTGCAAATAAGTACTGCATAACCATCATCTTTTAATAAATATTGAGCTAAGTTTATCTGTTATATGTGAGGGTATAAACAATAAAAGCCCGCAAGCGGGCTTTTATAAAAGTGAGCTTAATAAATTAAGTTATTTACTCAACTAAACCACGGCGCTTAAGTAATGCGTCGGTAGTTGGTTTTTGACCTCTAAACTCAATGTAGCTTTGCATTAAGTCGCGGCTGTTACCTTTAGATAGGATTTCTTTACGGAACTTATCACCATTTTTACGTGTTAAGCCGCCGTTGTTTTCCATGTGTGCAAAGGCATCGGCTGCAAATACTTCAGTCCAAAGGTATGCGTAGTAACCCGCAGAGTAACCACCGGCAAATGTATGGCTAAAGTAGTTTGATTTATAACGCGGTGGTACAGGGTAGTAATCAATACCGTGTGCTTTTAGCGCATCGCTTTCAAACTTTTGAACATCAGTAATTTTTTTATCTGAGCCAAACGAGTGCCATTCCATATCAAGTAAAGCAGCAGCTAAATATTCAGTGGTACCAAAACCTTGGTTGAATTTTTGCGATGCAAGTACTTTATCAAGTAAAGCTTGTGGAATTGGCTCACCTGTTTTGTAGTGTTTGGCGTAATTAGCAAGTACCGTAGGTTCAATCATCCAATCTTCATTCGCTTGCGACGGAAACTCAACAAAGTCACGCGCTGTAGCAGTACCTGCTAAGCTTGGGTATTTAACGTCAGAGAATAAACCGTGCGCCGCATGACCAAACTCATGGAACATAGTTGACACTTCGTCAAACGTCATTAACGTTGGCTCGCCTGCAGCAGGTTTTGGAATGTTCTGCGCATTGTAAATAACTGGTTTAGTGCCTTTTAAGCCGCTTTGACTTACGTAAGCGCTCATCCATGCACCGCCACGCTTACCTTCACGTGCGTATGGGTCTAAGTAAAATAAACCGATGGCGCTGCCGTCAGCGTTAAATACTTCGTAGGCTGTAACATCTTCATGATAAACCGGTAAGTCTTTACGCTCTTTAAATGTAATACCGTATAGCTTGTTCATTGCAAAGAATAAACCATCGTGAATTACAGAATCCATTTCAAAGTAAGGCTTAACAAGGGCAGGATCTAAGTCGTACTTTTCAGCACGTACTTTTTCTGCGTAAAAAGCCCAATCCCATGGTTTAAGCTCAAAGCTTTCACCTGAATCGTTAATTACTTTTTGAATAGCAGCGGCTTCAATTTTAGCTTTTTCAACTGCTTTTGGTGCTAAGTCATCTAAAATGCCATACACGTTGTCAGTTGTTTGTGCCATACGCGAAGTCATTACATACGATGCCCAATCTTTAAACCCTAGTAGCTCTGCTTTTTGAGCGCGTAGGTTTGTTTCTTCAATAATAATTGGGCCATTAGTTTTTGCTGCACGGTTAGCAGAGGCTTTAAATATTTGCTCACGAAGGTCGCGGTTTTCAAGGCTTGATAAAATTGGCTGTTGGGTCGTATTTACCAGCGTGATCATGTAGCCGTCTTTACCTGCTTTTTTAGCAGCGGCCGCAAGACCTGCAATTTCACCTTCAGAAAGGCCAGCAAGTTTAGATTTATCGGTAACTACAATGACATCTTCTTTAAACGATTTTAAAATGTTTTGAGAAAACGCAGTAGAAAGCTCTGCAAGTTGTGAGTTGATTTCACGCATTTTTGCTTTTTCAGCGTCATTTAATTTAGCGCCTGCTTTTACAAATTGCTTATAGTAAAAATCCACAAGGCGTTGATCTTCAGCATTAAGCGAGTCTTTGTTGTCGTAAATAGTTTGTACGCGTTTGAATAATGCACCATTTAAGTAAATGTCGTCAGAGTGAGCAGATAATACCGGCGCCATTTTTTTACTTATACGTTGGTATTCGTCATCAGAAATCAAACCTGAAAGGTTATAAAAAGCAGCTGATACACGGTTTAGTAGCTCGCCAGACATTTCCATTTCAACTAATGTATTTTTAAAAGTTGCAGGAGCTGGGTTGTTAGCAATAGCTTGTATTTGCGCAGTATGCTGAGCAATACCAGCATCAAAGCCGGCTTCGTAGTCTTTTGTACCAAACTTATCAAACTCAGGTGCCATGTATTGTAATGGGCTTGGTTTGAATAAAACATTGTTTGCGTTCATGTCTTGCACTTGTGCTGCGCTCTCTTTTGCCATGTCTTGAGGTTCGTTAGAAGAACAAGCCGATAGGATTAGGGCACTAGCAATAGTAGTGGCGATCAGGGTTTTACGCATAATAACTCCATAAAAAGATTAGCCGAAATAGGCTTTGCGAGTCGAAAAACCTAGTTAACTTATCAAATTTGTGGGTTTATACAATAAAGTTTATCGGTATTAAGGGGGATTTGAACGCAAATTAGCTAATAATTAGTATTAAGGTGGGTAAAAGTAGCTCTAAAATCAAACGTTAAAGCTACTTAATTATACGATTGTGTGCTTGAGAGGGGGTTAGTTATAACCTAAAACAAATTTTTTCTCTGAGCCAAAGCTATTAGATTGCTGCCCAAACTCTTTATTAATAGTTGCTAGAGTTTGCTCTTGTTCGGCCAGCAAGCACAAAACTTTATTTCGGTAATCTAGGCTGCTTTCAAACAATTTTAAATCTACCTGCGGCTGCAAAGTAGCGAGTCTTTGATTTAGAGTAAGTTGTGTCATATGTGATCTCCAGTGCTTGTACACTATTTATATAGCACTCGGTGCAATAAAGAGTTAATAAATTGTTTATAAAATTCATATTGAACTTATTAACTTGGCGTTTTAGTTATATTATGACGTGCTAAGCTTAGCGAAAACTGAACCACACTTATTTTTAGTGAACAAATAACAATCAAAAAAGATATTGGGAACACTTATGACCCTCGAACAAATTAATCAATACTTAGCCTTTGTAATATTCACTTATAACGATGTGAATATTACGGTAGCAAAAGTAATTCAAGTGCCACTTATATTGTTTGCTATGTGGTTTGTAGTCACACGTATTGGCAAGCTTATTAAAAAAACATTACTCGCTAAAAAAATAAGCCAAGATGCAGTGCATTTGTTTACTCGTATTTACTTTATTTTAAGTATCGCAATTTTAATTTTTACATCGCTTGAAGTGCTCAGCATCCCGCTTACGGCATTTGCTTTTGTATCCGGTGCGATTGCTATTGGTGTAGGTTTTGGTGCACAAAACATTATTAATAACTTTATCAGCGGTTGGATATTGATGTGGGAACGTCCAATTCGCATTGGTGACTTTTTAGAGGTAGGTAACGCAAAGGGCGTAGTTGAAACTATTAATACGCGTTCTACACGTATTCGCCGAAATGACGGCGTACATATGCTTATACCTAATTCTCAATTGCTCGAAAATACAGTAACAAACTGGACGCTGATAGATGGCAATGCACGCTCATCGGTCAGTGTCGGCGTTGCGTATGGTTCAGACGTTATACTGGTTAAAAAGCTTATCCAGCAAGTGCTTGATGATCATGATGCAATATTGGTTAATCCAAAGTCATCAGTGTTATTTGATGACTTTGCAGATAGCTCGCTTGTATTTAATGCTATTTTTTGGGTATGCGCCGAGTCTGAAACCATGCTTAGAAAAGTGCGCAGTGATATTCGTTTTAGTATTTATGCTGTATTTGAAGAGCATGATGTAGTGATTGCGTTTCCACAGCGCGATATTCATATAGATGGTGAAATTGCTTTTAAAAGGTCGTAGTTCTAATAAAAAAAGTCGCTTGCGGGTGACTTTTTTATGAGTAACCACAACGTTTCTATTTTGGGTTAATATGGAAGGTAATCCATTTTTCCTACTTCACTTCGCGATCTTCAATAAAGGACATATGTCCTCATTATTAGGTTTTTGCATCTAAATATTGATAAAAACACGTAATCTTGTAGTTAAATGTTGCAAAAAAGTTTCCATTTATGTTCATATTTATGCAGTAAAATTATTACACAATGGTATAATCTTAATCGTTCGTTCAGCCTTGTTACTCCGTTTTGTACTCTCGGTGATGAGGTCCGCGCGCCATATAGCAAGTCGCGAAAAATTGTACGAGCCCGCAATGAATACATTGCGCAACACAAAAAACCGTTGAACAAGAGTGCATACTAAAGGTTAATACCCGACATGAAATCATTAAAGAAATCTGCAATAGCGACAATTATTAACGCTGCACTACTATCTGCTGCTGGCACATCTATTTCAGCATTCGCCGCTGAAGAAGAAACGGCTAAAAAAAGCAATCAACTAGAAGTTATTCAAGTTACCGCCCGTAAACGCGTAGAAAATGCACAAGAAGTACCTGTAGCTGTATCTGCATTACAAGGTGATAACCTTGATGCATATAGCTCTGCAGGTATGGATATTCGCTTTTTAAATGCGAAAATTCCAAGTTTATCTATTGAGTCTTCATTTGGTCGTTCATTCCCACGCTTTTACGTTCGTGGTTTAGGTAATACCGATTTCGATTTGAATGCATCACAGCCAGTATCACTTGTTGTTGATGAAGTAGTTCAAGAAAATGCAATTTTAAAAGGTTTCCCAGTATTTGATGTTGAACGCGTAGAAGTATTACGTGGTCCTCAAGGAACGCTATTTGGCCGTAACACGCCAGCTGGCCTTGTTAAGTTTGATACTGTTAAACCAAGTCAAGAATTTGATGGTTATGGCTCTGTTTCATACGGTAGCCGTGGTGCTGTAGATACAAGTGGTGCTGTAGGTGGTGCTTTAACTGACCGTTTATCTGCTCGTGTTTCATTATTATGGCAAGACAAAGACGATTACATTGATAACCAAGCTCCAGGCTTTGAAGCTAAAGATGAGCAAGGTGGTTACACTGAAAAAGCGGCACGCGTTCAGTTTTTATATGAAGGCGATGATTTTACTGCTTTATTAAACTATCACACACGTGACTTAGATGGCTCACCAATTGCCTTTCGTGCAAATGTAATTAAAGCGGGTACTAATGAGCTAGTAGATAACTACGAAAATGATGTTGTTTATCAAGATGCGGCATCTCGCTCTACTCAACAAGTAGAATCGGAAGGTGCAAGCTTAAAGCTTGAGTGGGAACTTAAAAACCACACAATCACTTCTATTTCTGCATGGGAAAGTGCTGAAATTTATTCTCGCGCTGACATCGACGGCGGTTATGGTGCTTCTTATATTCCAGATTTCATGGGACCCGGTTTTATCCCTTTCTCTTCAGAAAGTGCTGATGGCATTCCAGATCACGACCAGTTGACGCAAGAGCTACGTATATCTAGTAACTTTGATGGTGACTTAAATTATCAAGTAGGTGTATTTTACTTTGATGAAGAGCTAACGATTGAAAACTTCAGCTACGATACATTCTCAACACCTAATGCTGGTGCTTTAAATGGTTATGTTCGCCAACAACAAGACACAACTGCATGGGCTGTATTTGGTTCTGTAGATTATACTTTTTCAGATGATTTAAAAGTAACAGCGGGCCTTCGTTATTCTGATGATGATAAAGATTTTGTAGCTGATCGTACACTTAGCCCAATTGGTGGCGGTGCATTACTTGTAGAACGTGATGTTAGTGACGACCATGTTAGCTGGGATTTATCTGCAAACTATAAAGTAAACGATGATGTTAACTGGTACGGCCGTGTAGCAAACAGCTTCCGCGCACCTAGTTTACAAGGTCGTATTTTATTTGGTGATGACGTTACAACAGCTGAGTCAGAAACGGTAACATCGTACGAGACAGGTATTAAATCAGACGTGCTAGACGGCCAAGGCCGTGTAAATGCAACTGTATTTTACTACACGATGGACGACCAACAGCTTACTGCTGTAGGCGGTGGTGCTAACTTTAACCGTTTAGTTAATGCTGATAAAACGACTGGCTATGGTTTTGAGTTAGACTCGCAGTGGGTATTAAGCGATGAGTTTAATGCAACGTTTAACTTAAGCTACAATAAAACAGAAATTAAAGATAACGATTTAGCTGTCGCTGTTTGTGCTCAATGTACTGTAACTGACCCAATTAATGGTTCTGGTCTTGCTGTACTTGATGGTAATAGCTTACCGCATGCTCCTGAGTGGATCTCTAACTTTACGCTTCGCTACACTAAAGAACTTGCCGATGGTAACTTCTTCGCAAGCGGTGATATTTCTTATCGTAGTAAAATCAATATGTTCCTTTACGAATCAGTAGAGTTTGAAGGTAAAGAGCTTATTGAAACAGGTCTTCGTACAGGTTACACATGGTCTGAAGGCGATTACGAATACGAAGTTGCTGCGTTTGTTCGTAACTTATTTGACGAGCAACAAGTTATTGGCGCTGTAGATTTCAATAACAATACAGGTATTGTTAACGAAGAGCGTTATGTTGGTGCTGAATTTAAAGTTAACTTCTTCTAGAGATAACCTTAAATTATATTAATTTTTAAAAGCCTGCCTTGTGCAGGCTTTTATGTTTTTATAAAGCTGGTAAAGTAGCGTTAATTAATTTAAAGAGATAAAAAGATGGCTGGATTTTGGAATTACCGTGTAATTTTTTGTGAAGCAACGAAAGACGAAGCAGCGCAATATCAAATACATGAAGTAGAATATAACCTAAATGGTAAAGTAACTAACTGGTCAGAAACTGGCGCAGCCCCTTTTGGAACAACCTTAGATGAGTTGAAAGATGACTCTGAGCGTTTAAAAACTGCATTTGATAAACCAGTACTTAAAGTTGTACGTAAAACGCGTGGCTACGAGCTTGTTGATGTTGAAACGGGTGAGGAAGCAACGGGTGAGCCGCCAGCAGGCTTAACGCAATAACTGTATTTATATAAAAGGTGCTTAAGGCGCCTTTTTTATTGTTAAAATTTAGCACAAGTTAAATAAGGAATGAGGATGACTTTAAAAGCAATATTATTTGATATGGATGGCACATTAGTTGATTCAGAAAGCATGCACTTTGTATGCTGGAGTAAATTACTTAAACCCTACGGTGTTAGTTATTTAGAAAATGATTTTTGTCAGCGCTTTTCGGGACGGCCCACTTTAGAAGCCGCAATTGAAATTAAGCAAGAGCATAACTTATCGGTAAGTGCACAGTTTTTAGCAGATGAAAAATACCGTTTATTTGGTGAATATGTAGTAACACATTTACCGCCACTGATGCCATTTACAGAGCAAACATTGAAAGCTGTAAAAGCGAGTGGCTTAAAAATGGCGCTAGTAACAGGCAGTGCTAAAAGTGAAGCTATGCCAATACTGAAAGGCTTAGGGTTTTATGAGCTGTTTGATACGGTGGTTACAAAAGATGATGTAACTAATCCTAAACCTGCAGGGGATCCGTATTTACTGGCACTTGAGCAGATAAATATACAACCTGGCAATGCAATTGCTGTTGAGGATACTTACACAGGGGTAACAGCTGCTAATAATGCTTTGTTAAGTGTTGTAGCCATTGCCAATAGCCATACTAAAGATCACGACTTTAGCCAAGCTACCTATCAAATGAGCAACTTAGATGAGTTTTGGCAATGGGCGCAATCTCAACTATAGTTTAAGCCAACTTTTACGTGCTTGGATGCGCCAATGTTTACTATTAAACACCTGCTTTTAATTGTTATTGTACTTTTTACGCAATGCATAAGTGCAGCACAACCGTCTGTTTTACTGGCTAAAGTATATGACGAAACGAAGCATTATGATGTAAGTAAATATTTAGTCAGTGAAAAATATGATGGCGTAAGAGCTATCTGGACCGGCACGCAGTTTGTCACTCGTAAGGGTAATATTATCAATGCGCCAAGTTGGTTTACAGCGCCATTGCCAAATGTATGGCTTGATGGTGAGCTGTGGACTAAACGTGAGCACTTTTCTGCGCTTAGTGGCATAGTCAGAACTAAAAAACCTAATAATCATGATTGGCAAACTATTACTTATAAAGTATTTGATATGCCAGATAAAAATCTGCCTTTTAGCACTCGCTATAAAAACTATAATGAGCTTATTACTAGCCTAAACTCGCCGCACATTAGTGCTGTAGTTCAATATAGCTTTACAAATAATGAGCAACTTACAGAGTATTTTGAGAACATAACTAAGCAGGGCGGCGAGGGCGTAATGCTTCATTTGGCCAGCGCGAAGCACAGCAATGGAAGAAGTAATGCATTACTAAAATTAAAACCTTATTTAGATGCAGAAGCGGTTGTAATTGCGCACTTACCAGGCAAAGGTAAATATCAAGGTATGTTAGGGGCATTAAGGGTAAAAACAGCGCAGGGGCAGGTATTTTCTATTGGTACTGGGTTTAATGATGCACAGCGCTCCATACCACCGGAGATTGGTAGTACTGTAACGTACCGATTTCATGGCTTAACAAAAAATGGGTTACCGCGTTTTGCCAGTTTTTTACGGGTCAGAGATAGTTTATAACATTTATAAATTTTACAAAGTGTGCTAAATTGCGCGGCCTTTTTGGTAATGTGTGGTGAAGTATGTTTGTAGGTTTTGATTACGGTAGTTCTAATTGTGCTATGGGTGTAATGAGCGAGGGTAATGTTCAATTAGTACCGCTAGAGCAAGGAAAACATTACTTACCGTCTACACTTTACACTCATCACAGCGCGTTGGTTGTTGATTTTGTTGCTAAGCATTTACATGGCACAGCCCATGAGCATGACTTTTTAACGCAGCGCCAAGCATTATTAAATACCTTACCTCGTATTAAGTCAGACCTTGATTTACAACCTTCAGATGAAACCCTATTTATTGGTCGTGAAGCGATTAGCGAGTACGTGCAGTTTCCTGAAGAAGGCTATTTTGTTAAGTCTCCTAAATCATTTTTTGGTGCAACAGGTTTAAAGCAAGGTCAAATTAACTTTTTTGAAGATATCGCAACCGCGATGATCTTAAAAATTAAGCAACGTGCTGAGCTCTCTTTAGGTAAAACACTTACACAAACAGTGATTGGTCGCCCAGTAAACTTTCAAGCTGTGGGTGGTGAGCAATCAAATCAACAAGCGGTCGGTATTTTAGAGCGTGCTGCTAAACGTGCTGGTTTTAAAGACGTAGAGTTTTTATATGAGCCACTTGCTGCGGGTATCGATTACGAGAGTGATTTAACTCAGGATCAAAAAGTACTCGTTATTGATATTGGTGGTGGTACAAGTGACTGCTCATTTGTACAAATGGGCCCAAGCTTTAGAGGAAATAGCCAGCGCGATAGCGATTTTTTATCTCACAGTGGTAAACGTGTTGGCGGAAACGATTTAGATATTGCTTTGAGCTTTCATGGTTTAATGCCGTTATTGGGTTTAGGTAGTACGTTTAAATCGGGTTTGCCTTTGCCTAATCAAGCGTTTTGGCAAGCGTGTAAAATTAACGATGTAAACTTACAAAGCCAATTTTATAGTGAAAGCCATACCCGAGAGCTAAACGCACAATTACGTGATGTAAGTGCACCTGAGCTTTATAAACGTTTAATACATTTACAGCAAAACAAGCAAGGCCATCAGTTAGTGCAACAAGGTGAAGCGGCTAAAATAGCACTTTCGTCTGCTAGTGTGTTTGATTGTGATTTAAGTTTTTTAGATAGTGGGCTGAATAAAAATGTATCTGTAAGAGATTTAGCTATTGCCGTTGAGAGTAGTATTAGCCAAATAGTTACTTTAGCAAAACAAGCAATCAGCGACGCTGCGACCACGCCAGACATTATTTACTTAACAGGCGGTAGTGCACAGTCACCATTGATTAAAGCGGCTTTAAGTGAGCACTTAGGCGATATAAAGATGGTTAACGGGGATCACTTTGGTAGTGTAACCGCTGGCCTGACTAAATGGGCCAGCATGCTTTATAAATAACCTAAATTACAATTGAGGTTTAAAGATCTATTTGTCGGGTTGCGAGGTATTTTTCGTAATCTGGCAATGTGCGTTCAAGCTCTACGTCCATAAGCGGTGAGCTTAATAACATATCTGCACTCACTTCATTACACGCCACCGGAATATTCCAAACAGCTGCTAAACGCAGCAGCGCTTTAACATCAGGGTCATGAGGCTGTGATGCTAATGGGTCCCAAAAAAATATTAAAACATGTATCTCATGTTCTGCTATTTTAGCGCCAAGTTGTTGATCGCCGCCCATAGGACCACTTAAAAGCTGAACTACATCAAGCCCCGTAGTTTTTTGAATTAAATGCCCCGTAGTACCTGTGCCATATAAAGTGTGCTTACTTAGTATTTCTTTGTGCTTTTCACACCATAATTTTAGTGCTGCTTTTTTACCATCGTGTGCCACTAAAGCAATATTTTTTTGTGCGGGAAGAGATTGTGTTTTTTGTTCCATGCTAATTCTTTTTATTGATGAACCTAAACTCGGAAGAATAAATCTCTTAACCAAAGTGCAGGTTAGTTAAAATAATAGATTGATAGCAAGGGCAATAAATACAATGCCAGTGATCCTATCAATCCAAAGTTGGCTATTTGGGTTACGTCTAAAAAACTGTGCAATTTTGTCGCCAAAATAAATATACGTGCAGTCAATCGGAAAAGCAAAAAGAGGGTAAAGTAAGCCAAAAAATGCGAGCTGAAAAGTAGCCGATGAAAGCGTTGGATCTACAAATTGTGGAATAAATGCAATAAAGAATAATGCTACTTTAGGGTTTAATACTTCAGTCATCATGGCCTGAAACATGACATTACTTTTTTTACTGGTACTTATATGCGGTTTATCGGTTTGCTTGTCATCAGATGTCGGCTCTGGCTGCTTTAGCGTGCCTTTAATCATCATAAACCCTAAATAGCATAAGTATGCTGCGCCTGCATATTGCACTGCGGCATAGGCACTAGGGGAAGCTTTCAGTACTGCGCTTAGGCCTACAACAGCAAATAGCGTATGAACAACCCCACCTAATGCAAAACCAAAAGCACTTTGCATACCAGCACTTCGACCATTAGCAAATGTTTGCGCCATCAAAAATGCATTTGATGGCCCAGGCGCTACTGCCATTAAAAAACTGGCTAATAAAAATGAGACTAGAAAGTCAGGATTGATCATTGAGTACTTTTAGCCGGGTGTAAAGTATGTGCTTTTTTGCTCATTAAAATAAGCCAAAGCGGAACTAGCAATAATAAGTGAAAAGCAATCAACCACGGTGTGCTTAGCCCTAAATATTGGGTTAAAACAACAAGTATACTCGCGCCACTCATTTGCATAGCACCGAGTAATGCAGAGGCTGTGCCTGCTTGTTTAGGAAAGCTAGACAGAGACATTCCTGCAGCAGAGCCTAAACTTAAAGCAAACCCTAATGCAGCAATTAAGATAGGTAGCATAAGCGCAAATGCTGTTTCTATATGACTCAAGGCTAGCATTAAAATGCCTGAGAAAACCAGTACACTCACACCGACACGCAAAGCACGTTGGCTATTTCGTTTAATGTAGGTAGGTAAAATAAAACTTGCGACAATACTTATTACGGCATTTAACGTAAACCAAAAAGTAAAGTCGGCTACGGTGCCGCCTAAATGTGTAATAAGCCAGCCTGGTGCGAGCGTTACATACACTAATATGGCTGACATTGAGACCATACAAATTAGGCTATTAAACAAAAATACCGGTGTTTTAATAATCGGTGTAAAGCGACGTAAATCTAAAATATGCCCCTGATAATGACTATCAGCAGGTCGAGTTTCTCTAAAAAAGAATAGGGTAACAATAAGGCCCAAAATAGCAAACGCGGTTAAAAACATAAAGTTCATACGCCAGCCAAACTGTACGGTAAGCCAAGCCCCTAAAATAGGTGCCATTGCCGGAATAAAGCACACAATCCCGTTAAGGTAGGTAATCATTTGTCCGCTTCGTTCACTGCCATATTTATCACGCACTATCGCAAATGCGACAACAAATGTGGCACACGCTCCAAATCCCTGAAAAGCACGTGCTATTAGTAATATCTCAAAAGAAGGCGAGTAGTATGCGAGTAATGCAGAGCTTGCATATAAACTAATGCCCACTATAGCCACTGGCTTTCGGCCAAATTTATCAGCTAAAGGACCTGCAATTAATTGGCCTAAACCCACTGTTAGCATAAAAATAGCAACGGTTTGCTGTACTTGTTGTTCAGTAACTGCAAATTGTTCTGCAATAGTAGGGAAAGCAGGTAGGTAAATATCGATTGCCATAGGGCAAAATATAACGAGTAACGCTAAGATAAGTAACAAAGTCATATTAGGTTTAGCGGGCTGTGTTTGCATTGAGTCTCCTTTTGTCGAGTATTTTAGGTGGGCACTCATAAAAAAGAAAGGGCTTATGACCCCTGCATAGGTCGTCATTCTTACTTTTTGATTGGATTAAGCGAAAAAGCCAGCATAAATGCACTTTTTAAAACTGGTCTGATGTGTTAATTTTAAAAAAGTAACTGTTGATGGAAAATAATAATGAGTAATAAATCTGCACTTGTACAAACATGGCATAAATTTAAGCGCCTACCTTTTGGGAATTGGCTTTTTACTAAAGCTGTTTGCTTTAAAGCGCCATATTTTGGTTCGATGAAACCTTACGTACTCGATTTGAGAGAGGGCCATTGTAGTGCGGTGGTTAAAAATCGTCGCAGCGTTCATAATCATATTGGAACTATTCATGCTATTGCGCAGTGTAATTTAGCTGAATTGTGTGCAGGTGTAATGGTTGATGCAACAGTGCCAGTTAAAACGCATCGTTGGATCCCAAAAGGGATGACAGTTAGGTATTTGGCTAAAGTAGATACAGATGTACGAGCAGTCGCTGAAATTGATTTACCACACAAGTGGATTGATAAAGAAGACTTAGTAGTACCGGTTAAACTGTATAATACCCGCAATGAGCTTGTTTTCACTGCAGATATTACTATGTACATTACTGAGAAAAATTAATTTACGTAAAGCTGATTTGACTTAGCTTTTATCAGCGGCTTGTTTATTTACAAATGATAAGTCGCTGCCATCTTCTTTTAATAATGCTTTAACTTCTTTTGCGGGTTTTAGTTCTTTCGAAATTAGTTCCGGCTCTTCTTTTTCAAAGCGTTGCTTTAAACTGCCTTCAATTACTGCGCCTGCATCAATACTCAATGTATCGTGAAATACATCGCCATGAACATGAGCGCCACTTTGTACTTTTACTTCACTGGCATTAATTGACCCAATAACTTTACCTTTAACAATAACGCTTTTAGCTTCAACAATACCTTCAACAACTCCCGCTGAGCCAATAACTAAATGCTCCACTTTTATGTCACCATCAATACGGCCATCAAGCTGTACTTCACCTTGGCTAACTAAAGTGCCTGTAAGGCGTACGTCTTCAGAAATAATAGACGGTGTGTGATTCACTCTTTTTAAATTAGAGCTAACTGTTTTTTGTTTTTTTCTACCAAACACGAGAAAGCGCCTTTGTTATTTTTAGAGGATTGACTTGTTTACCATTAAGTAATACTTCGTAGTGTAAATGCGTGCCTGTGCTTCGGCCGGTGCTGCCCATTAGGCCGATCACATCATGTTTAGTGATTGATTGACCTTTCTTTACTTTAATTTTATTTAAGTGTCCAAATCGAGTCACTAAGCCATTTTTATGTTCAAGCTCAATAAAGTTACCATAACCACCATTACGACCGGCACGAAGCACTACAGCGTCTGCTGGGGCGAATATTTCGGTTTTATGCCAACCGGCTAAATCAATTCCTTTATGAAAGGCGTGATTACTATTCATGGGATCTTTTCTAAGGCCAAAATTACTCGAAATATAGTATTTAGCTTTAGCTAAAGGCAGGGTATTTGGTAGCTCAGTTAAAAAGTTTTCTAAATTATTTAATATTAATAACTTATCAACGATGGCTAAAAAGTGGCTCGGAATTTTTGTTTCGTTAAATATATCAAGTGGCCCACCTTGTGCAGTTGTTTGGGCGCTTAATATTAGGTGTTGCTCAAGCGCAGACTCAATTCCTGCGCCTTTAACCATAGCTAAAATGGCTTGGTGACGTTCACTAATTTGGTTATCTAAATAGGTAAAGCTTTGCTCATAATGATTATTTAAGTTGGCCACTCTTGTTGCGAATGTAATTGGAGCGATTAACTGTGCTTGTTTACCTTTTTGATTTTCATCGACTAATGGTTCATGAAATTCATTGCCATTTTCATTAATAGGTACATCAAGTTCTGTATCAAGCTTAATAACGTCTTTGCTAATTGAAGCAGGAAGGGATTCTATCATGCTTTGCAGTAGCGCCTGCTTTTGCTCAAGAATTGCAAGTTGCTCTAATTGCGTTGCTTGAAGGGCTTGTTGCTCACTGACTTTTTGTTGCCACAGCGTTTGCTCGGTTATTTGATTTTGTTTTATGTCAGAGATTTTATTTGTTTGTGTATAAACACGAAAGCTTGAAATACTCAGCCAAGTAAAAGTGACTAAAATAAGCAACGCTACAAGAAGTTGAAACCAAGAGGCTAAAACAACATGCTTAACTTCGCCATTTTGACGAATAAGTAGCTGACGAGCAGGGAAAAATTTATGATAAAAAGACTTTATAAATACTGACATGGCATATAAACACTGGCTATTAACCGAATTAAGATAGCAATTTGAGTTAAAAAAGCTAGAAAAAAATTGTAACTGTTCAAAAATTAATAAAAAAGGGCTGCTTTTAGTAAGCAGCCCTTTTAATAAATTTTTTAATATGCGTATTATTTTGCCGGCAGTACAGTACTCTCTACAGAGCCAAAACCTATACGTGCATAGCCTTCTTTTTCACACCAGCCACGCATAATAACGTTATCGCCATCTTCTAAAAAGCTACGTTGTTCGCCATTACTTAGCGTGATTTTTTCTTTACCGCCACGAGAAAGCTCAAGTAATGAACCTGCTTCTTCGTGCGTTGGACCCGACTGAGTGCCCGAACCTAGCATGTCACCTGGCATAAAGTTACAGCCATTTACTGTGTGATGAGTAACCATTTGTGCCACAGTCCAGTAAGAGTGCTTAAAGCTAGATGTTGATACGCGCGTTGGGTTATGGCCTTCGCTACGCATTTTTTGCGTTTGAATTCTAACATCCATTTGAATATCAAAAGCACCTTGGTCGCGATTCGCTTTTGATTCTAAATAGTCCATAGGCTGTGGATCGTTTTCATCACGTGTCCAGCTTGTTCTGTAAGGCGCTAATGCTTCGGTTGTTACAATCCAAGGCGATACCGTTGAGGCAAAGTTCTTAGCTAAAAATGGACCAAGCGGTTGGTATTCCCACGCTTGCAAGTCACGTGCTGACCAATCGTTAAATACACAAAAGCCAAATACATGGTTTTCAGCATTTTCGATAGCGATTGCATCGCCCAGTGCATTGCCTTTACCTAAGTAAATACCCAGCTCTAGTTCGTAATCAAGGCGTTTACAAGGACCGAATGATGGCACTTCTGCGTCTGGCGCTTTAGTTTGGCCTTTAGGGCGATGAAATGTTTGACCCGATACGTCAATAGATGAAGAGCGACCATGATAACCAATAGGTACCCATTTATAGTTAGGTAATAATGGGTTATCAGGGCGAAATAAACTACCCACAGCTGTAGCGTGATAAATAGAAGTGTAAAAGTCAGTGTAATCACCGATGCGACAAGGCAAAGAAAACTCTATATCAGACTGTGCAACCAATGTATCGCTAAGCGCTTGTTGGTGCTCAGAGCCTGCTCTTAGTGCTTTTGAAAGCGCTAAACGAAGTGCTGACCAATACTGCCCCCCTAAACCCATAAATGTATTTAGAGTTGCTTCACTTGCTGCATCAGCGGCTGTTTTAGCGTCACCTGTTAAAACATTTAATTTACTCAGTTTTGCTAAATCAATTACTTGGTCACCAATTGCAACACCACCACGAAAGGCCTCATCAGACCCTTTACGGCGAAACTCTGCAAACGGTAAGTTTTGAATCGGGAAGTCGCAATTATCAACATTAGCTGACTCTACCCAGCTGGTTAAATTAATATCGTGGGTTTCGTTAATTAGGCTCATTACATTTCCTTTGGATTTTACTGTATGGCGACAAGGTATAGTTTATTTAATCATACTTGTACTTGGCGCCATACTTTTTAAATATTAAAACGACAAAAAGCAGCGAAGTTCGCTGCTTTTAATTTACTCAAATATTCTATAAAACGCCGCGACGCTCTTGGTCACGTTCGATTGATTCAAATAATGCTTGGAAGTTACCTTCACCAAAGCCACCATCATCAACGCGTTGGATCATTTCTATAAAGATTGGACCAAATAAGTTTTTAGAGAAAATTTGTAATAAATAACAATTTTCACTTTGGCTATCTACGAGTATCTGATGCTCACGAATTTTTTCTTTATCTTCAGCAACCCAAGGTACACGGTCAAAAATAGTATCGTAGTACTCTGGGATAATATCTAAAGTGGCAATTGTTGATTTATCAAGCTTATCAAGAGAGCTTACTAAGTCATCTGTTAAAAACGCTAAATGTTGAACGCCTGGGCCGTTGTACTCACCAAGGTATTCATCAATTTGGTTGTTATCGTTACCTTTACCTTCGTTTATTGGAATAGAGAAGGTGCCGCATGGCGATTTAAGTGCATACGAAATAAGCGCTGTTTTTTGACCTTTAATGTCAAAGTAGCGTACTTCAGTAAAACCAAATACGTCTTTATAAAAGTTAGCCCATTTTTCCATGGTGCCTTTATAAACGTTATTGGTTAAATGATCGATTCGGATAAAGCCTTTATCTTCTACAACATTTTGCGTTTCTAAGTCTTCAAAATCACTTTCGTAAATAGTGCCTTTGTCGCCAAATTGTTCAATAAAGTAAATTAGGCTGTCGCCAATACCATAGATTGCAGGGTAAGGCATATTTTTATGCGTTGAGTCGGTCGCTGGTTTTGCACCACGTTCTACAGCTGTTTCAAATGCTTTTTGCGCATTCTCAACACGCCAACCCATTGAACAAATAGCAGGGCCATGGCTTTTAGCAAATTCTGCAGAAAAACCTTCACGCTCGTTATTCAGTAAAAAGTGAATATCGTTTTGGTTGTAATAAACAATGTCTTTACCTTTGAATTTTTTAAGCTTAGAGAAGCCAAAATCAGTAAATACTTTATCCATATAATCAGCATCAGGTGTTGCGTACTCGGTAAACTCAATACCGACTAAACCCAAATAGTTATTTACTTCACTCATTATTATTACTCCCGCAATTAAGCACTGCGATTATGTGTTGTTGTCATATTGCAGTAGATAATCAACCAGATTTTTAATTTGGGGAAGAGGGGGGCGCTATTTAGTATGTAGTGCATGTGTAAATTTTATAGGACGGTTATTATAAAGTTACGTGTTTGTAATACAGTTAAGTAAAATGAAGTTATATGGTATAAATTCAAGTGGGAGCATTTGTTTTTAAGTCATTGTATTTAAATACTAAAAAGGAGGTTTAACCTGCGCTAAACCTCCTCTTACAATTAATAAGTAAAAGCCTTTTTGTATGTAATTGTTTACACTTTAAGAGCCGTTACCAAAGAACTTGTTCCGTTGTTCTATCCACATGTTAGTTTTAATTGCTGGAGCTGCTTGGTAATGGCGCTCAATGGTTTGATTTAGCACTCGCGTCGGTTGCTCAAAAGACAGCTTTTGTTGTGCGCCGCCCATACTTTTAATTTCATCTCTGGTCATAGCACGTCCTGCATAAAGCAGCGAATTTAAGTACCCTGGTACTGTTTCATAATTGTTATCTGTAAAAAGCAATACAGATTGATGGAGTGCCCAGCGACTATCGATTTCGCCATCCTCTTTTACGCCAGCAAGTTCTCCATCTATATAGACTTCAAACACCCCGTTGGTTGGTGCTGTATAAAATACAAAAGCTATACGATGCCAAGAGTCAGGTTGTGTATTGCCAAAATAGCCGCTATCACTAGTTGCTTGTCCATAGCCGCCGCTTGGGTCAATAAACATATCGGCATCATCATTAAGATAATCAGTTGTATTGGCTTGCATAATTGCACGGTAAATATCTTTACCTTCTGCGGGCCAGTATAAATCCATAACCAAGGTGTAGTCAGACACTATTCCTTCATTTGCAAAGTCACCATTTGCTGGTGTGTTTAAATCAATAAGTAAGCCTTCTGTTGGAGCGTGGCGAGAAAACGCCATAACACCTGAAGGACCATCACTTAAATCATCAATATTTAATTGAGTAGTGGTGCTATATTGTGTCTCTGCAGTGCCCCAGTTTGTTTCATCTGGATCAAAGTAGCTAAGTACCGAAGGTCCAAAATCAGCTGCTAACGGGTTGTTAGTATCGTCAAAGTTCCATACGGTTACATTTGCTAAGTTGTTGCATGAATAAAGTTCGGTGTCAGTGTCAAGGTGTAGGCACTGACTTGTTCTAGCACGTGCATATTTATCAAGTAGCCACCAAGCTTCAGCTATCGGTTCTACGTTTGAGAATGTAACACTATTAAAAAATAAATCAGGATTCAAAGCTGCTCCTTTAAATAGTGCAACTTCGTAATTATTAGTGGGTTGTATATCCTCAGGTTTAAGTAAAAACCAATCTGGTTGACTTGCAAACATCGTTGTTAAGTCGCTTCCCGATACAGTTACTTTATAAATAGAGTTAAACCCTGGCGTATTTGATGGCTGTCTTTCTACGTAAAAAGCTTTATGGAAGTCTTCTTGAGTAAGTGTGCCGGGTGTCCAGCGCTTTTGTACTAGTTCAGGATTAAGTAATGCTGCGCTAATTGTGCTTGAATGTTTTGCGGCTAAGGCGGTTATTTCGGCTAGCTGCGCATCAGTTGGATAGTTTTCAGAAATAGCGATTTCAGTTTCTGCATCGGGAGCATAACGCCCCATTATCTCATCTATAGCTAGTTTTGTTGCCTCATCGCGTTCATCAATTGTATCGGTTTCAATCGTTTTGTAATCAACAACTGGGGATGATTTATCAGCTAAATTAAAATTAAGCGTTAAGTCCGTAATACCTTTAGCGTAAAAGTCCGGTTGTAAAACAATAGCGCCGTTATCAAGGGTTGTGTAGCTTTCCCCACCGTGTGTATGGCCGCCAAGTACTAAGTCGATACCGGGTACGTTTGTTGCCATATCAGTATCTTGGCCTACACCTAAATGGCTCAACATAATCATGTAATCTACATCATCACTGTATTGGTTTACGATGCTTTGTGCGATTTGTTGCCATTGCCAGCTCATTTTAAACTGTTTAATAAAATCAGGGATCGGATCATCTTGAATAGGTTCATCTAGCTCATTCCATGGCACTGAGGTCATGCCAAACACACCAAGTGTAATACATCCTACTTGAACTTTTGCAAATCCTACGCCTGCAAAATCTTGTAGTTGCTCTGCTTCATAACGAGTATTACTAGCAAGTACGATTGCATTCTCGTCTTGGGAATAACTTAGTAATTTTTCAGGGCCCCAAGCATAATCATGATTTCCAACGACTCGTAGGTCAAACTGCATTGCTTTAATAGCTTCTTCTGTCGCGGTACCTTGTGATAATTGCTCAGCAACGGTGCCTTTTTCATAGTCGTCACCACCGTTTGTAAATAAGGTGTGCGGAGTTTGGCTTGCTACTTGGTTGTAGTAGGCTTTGATCCGGCTGAAATATTGCTCTTCATAGCCAAAGCGAGCATGTAAATCTGCAACGTGAACAAACCTTACCGATTGCTCTGTTGCATTAGCGTCGCAAGTTGGGCCGATATTTGCGAAAGCTTCATTGCGCTGCATTTGTATTGCATATGTGCCCAGTGTTGTTACTTGAGCGCTAACAAATCCATCTAAAACTATTGAATTTGTAACAGTATCCCAATTAGCGCCTGATAGTTTTGCGATAAACAGTTGTCCGCCTAATGCATAGTCATCAGGGATTTTTATTGTAATGGTAATAGGTTTTTCAAGAGTAAGCGTGGAGGGCGTAAGCGCATGTAAATCAGAAATTATATTTTGTTGTATATTCGTCTCATCTAATAATGTTTTCTCGTAGGTAAGCTCTACATCACTAGAAATAGCACTGGAAGGTGCATTAAATATAAAATTGCCTTCGTCTAATGTAGCCTCTAAACCATTAGCGCTTGATAGTGTTAATTTGCTAGGTTCAGGCTCAACAGGATCGTTTGGATTAACCGTCACTTCATCACCGCTACCACAGGCAGTTAGAATAAAGCTAAGAAATATAAATATAATAACACGTGATATCGTTAACGATTGCATCTACGGATGTCCCTGAGTCTATTCAATAACCAATCAGGATATAATATCAGTTAACGGGGGAAGGGCAAAGTTGAATAAAAAATTCCCCCATAGAAGCTATGGAGGAATTGTCTTAGGTTATATTGCTACATTTGAAATAAACAATAATTAAGAGACTTTCTCTTCTAAACCTTGTTTTTCCCATACTTTAGCTTTAAAAGTCATTAGTACTAAAACAACACCAACACCAATGCTAAATAATGCAATTTGTAAGTATAAGTTAGGAATTTCATCAACATTATTCGGATCGAAATTACCAGCAAGTAAACCTGCGATGATGTTACCGATTGAGTAAGTTAATACAAACACACCCATCATTTGGCCAGTGTAACGTTTAGGCGATAACTTACTTACAGCACTTAATGCTACAGGGCTTAAACAAAGCTCACCCACTGTATGTAAAAAGTACGTAGTAACAAGCCAGTAAGGCGCAACTTTTAAGCCTTCAGCTGCGTAATGAGCCGCCATAAACATAACTAAAAAGCCTGATGCCATGATAATTAAGCCAATTGCACATTTAACGCTGTAGCTAGGTGATACTAAGCTTTTAGATAAGTTAATCCAAAGCGCTGCAAAAAATGGCGATAAAGCAATAATAAACAGTGAGTTTAATGATTGAAACCACGTTGTAGGGATTTCAAAAGTACCAATAAGACGGTCAGTATAGTCGCGAGCAAATAAGTTTAATGATGAACCAGCTTGTTCAAAGCCAGACCAAAAACATGCAGATGCAATACATACTAAAAATAGTGCCCACATTCTTTGTTTTTCTGCATCTGTTAAATTACCTGTAAAGTAAATAACTCCAAAATAAACAAAAAAGATAATAGTAAATACAATGGCTGTGTAACCTGCAACTACAGTTGGATTAATAACAATAGCGCCGGTCATTGCAGCCGTAGTAACTGCAGCAGCTGCAATTACAAATGCAGCAATACCGCCCCATGCACGTGAAGTACCTTTAGAGCCTAATGGATTAGCCGGTAAAGCACTGTGCTTTGGTAAGTTATTAAGTGTGAGTTTGTACTGTACTAAACCAATGGCCATACCTACAGCTGCCGCACCAAATGCCCAGTGCCAGCCTACGTTCTCCATAAAGTAACCACATACGTAGTAACCTATTAAAGAACCCATGTTAATACCCATGTAATAAATAGCGTAACCGCCATCACGACGCTCATCAGCATCGCTATATAATTGGCCTACCATTGCACTGATATTTGGTTTTAGTAAACCAGTACCTGTTGCTACAAATATTAAGCCAACGAAGAAAGAATAATCATGTGGAATAGCCAAAATAATATGGCCAATCATAATAATTATGCCGCCATACCAAACTGCTTTTTGACCACCAAACAATCTATCAGCTAGCCACCCACCCGGTAAGCCTAAAAAGTATACTGCGCCTGTGTACAAACCATAGATTGCAGCAGCTGATGCAACAGTAAAGGCAAGGCCTTCTTCTTGTAAGCTTGCTGTCATGAATAATACGAGCATAGCTCGCATACCGTAATAACTCATTCGTTCCCACATTTCAGTGAAGAACAATGTCGAAAGTCCTTTAGGGTGGCCAAACCAACCACTATCTGGAGCTGAACTCATATTTACTTCCTAACTTTAAGAATTGTTGTAATGGCCTTATAATTTTTTGCTTTAGCTATCTTAATATTTAGTCATACTAAAATGCTCGACCATCAGTTTATTATTTGTAGCTAAGATAATGATTTGCTATATGGTAGTAACACCAGAAGGTAAGAGACACACCCTTATCCTAGTTACAATTGAGCACAAGTATACATACACCTCAAGGCGAGGGGAAGTACTGAGCGGTGTATCACCTTATGCTAAGTTAGAACTCAGCATAAGGGATAATAGGTGTACCCGGAAATTCGAGTGTCCCGTAAACAGGATTGAAGTAGTAACGGATATACAGTTGGCCAAAATTAGGTTCGTAAAAGTCAGAACGGTCAATAGCTAAATAACCACCAAAGAACCAATGTGGGGTTATTCTGTATTCAAAGCTGCCTTCTAAGTTGTACGATACGCCCGCACTTGTATCTGAATCAAAGGCCGGATCTACACCGGTTTCAAGTTGACGCGCAAAGGCCTCTGCTTGAAGGTCAGGATCATTAGGGAAAAAGTCGATTGCTTGCGTTTTAGTTTGTGAATACGACACGCCTGTTTTTACGCGGTATACAAAGTCATCACCCCATCGTGCATCGTAGGTTAAAGGAACCGATAACCCAATATAGTTCTGTGGGCTGTAGTAGCCGCCGTGGCCCCAGGTTTCTTCACTTAAATTAAATTTATAGGCCCAATGCAATAAACTTGCACCCACTGTAAATTCGCGGTCTTGATTACTTATCACACGATAATAGGTGCCGCCCATCAAGCGGTAGCGCTGGTTATCTTTTACGTTTTGACCTTTATACAATGTAAAGTCAGCACTAGACCAAAATCCCCAATTGCCGCCTAAATCATGAGAAACATTAGCGGTTAAACCGGTTGAGCGCACACCCCCCCAAATTTTACCTGTATTAACGTCTTCAAGACCTGCATAGGCGAGTACTGAGCTGGTTACTGGTCGTTTTTCTAATTCAAGGCTATAACCAAAGTCACCAAAGTCGTCCGAGTAATTAACACCCCACACAATGTCTTCGATTAAAAAGCCCAGTGGTGTTGTCCCAATATCTACGCGCCAGTTTTCGTTTTGCCAACCAATACCAATATCAACGCCATCTTGCTCAGGACTTACTTCGTCAATACCACAGGTAAATATACACAAAGCGCCTTGACCGTATCGACTGCCAGCAAATTGCTCGTCAAATCGTGTTGTTTGAGCGCTAATACTTGTAGGATCTATTTTTACAAAGCCTTGCCCTTGCCAAAGCGGAAAGTACGCTTCAATAGGGACTAAACCAGCGCCCAATGTAGCCTCACTTTCAGTACTTACTTGTCCGCTAAAATTTACACCAACAGCAATGTAGGCTTGGTTTTTGTTTTGTTGGCTGAGTAGTTCTCGTTTGGCACCGTTTATATACCACTCGTCGTTTTCATTAATGCGCGAAAGTGATGCGTAGAGTTCTTTTTCATTTAGTTGACGATTAGGTGAAAGCGTTTGTGCGTACCACGTTTGTGCTTGCTCTGTTTCATTAAAATTAGCAGCAACTTGCGCGCCTAAATAACGAAGCTCTAAATCATTAGGTGCTTTTTGAATAAGCTGTTCAGCTAAGTAAAGGGCATCACCTGCGTAATTAAAATCGTTTAACGATTCCATAATTTGACGCTGAAAATAACTTTCTTGCGTTGTACTTTGTTCAATGGCGAGCTGTGTGACTTCTTTCGATTGGAAATCATCACCAAGTGCTCTATAGGCTTTGGATATTGCCATTAAAGCTTGAGGTTCAATTAACTGATTATTTTTTAGTTTTTGTTCGTATAAAATAATCGCTGATTGGTTTTGATCAAGTGCTAAGTTTGCATTTATTAGCGCAGTTGTTGTTGCTGATGAACTTGGGTATTTTTGATCAAGCTGATTTAGCTTCGCAATAAGATCACTGCCACTAAAATACTTAGAATAATAGGCATTTTGTAATTGCACAAACTGATCTATTTCACCCTCAGAGGCATTTTCAGGAAGCCGATATTGATTAAACCAATCCGTAGTCTGAGCTTTATTACCCTGTGCTAAAAGCCATTCTCCATACAACATATGCCAATAGGCTGATAATGAGGGGTCTTCAGCTAATGCGTCACGCATGAGTTTTAAAGCGTGGTTTTGTTCTTCTATGCTAAACCAGCTTCGTGCTAGCTCCGCTTTCATTGGTGGCGTTAAATTTTGTGCTTCTAACGCACTTAAGTGATAAATAGCAGCCGCTTTATTTTGAGAATTAATAAAACGTTCGCTTTGTGCTAAAGACTCATTAAGTTGTAACTGTTGTTCAAGAGATACAATGTCAGCATCGCGAGATTTAAATGGAATATACTGAAGCGTAGCAAGCGCACCTTGGTAATCATCTAAAGCGCGCAAAAACAGTGCATGGCTATACCTAAGCTGTGAATTTAGCGGAAATTGCCACAATACATTATTAAACAATGAGCGAGCTTTGTCGGTGAGTCCTTTTTGTTGATATATAAACGCTAAGTCGTAATATAACCAAGGCTCTTCTGGTGTTGCCTGAATAGCCTCTTTTAATATTTTTTCAGCCTCTTCTAATTCACCAGCTTCAGTTAGCTTTGTTGCCTTAGCTCTATACACGCTACTTAATGAGCTTAAATATGACGCTCTTAATATTTCTTTTTGTGAAAATGAAAGTCGATTAAAAAAAGAGGTGAGCGTTTTTTCACTTTGTTCAAGCTTTGCAATTTCAAGTAAGCCAAATACGGCGCCTTCGTTTAAAGGCTCGCTTTTAAGCACCACTTGGTAGGTAAGCGCAGCTTGTGAATATAGCCCTTGGGCAAATTGTAAGGTGCCACGATTTACCAATACGGTATTAGGTTCTTCTTCTAATGCGGCGGCTAAATCGAGTTTTAGTTTAGCAACTCTAAATTCACTGCTATCTATAGCGTCTCTTGCTTGGCGAATATACAGCCAAAACTTAGCTGTTTTAGCCATGCTTTTAAGGGTATTTCGCTCTGCAAAGTCGGCAGTGTATTTTTGTGCACGTGTAAAATAATTATAGGCTTTACCATTTTCACCTAGTTGTAGGTAAAGTATGCCTAAGCTGTTCATGATTTCGCCGTCAGTAGGGCGGCCTTTTAATGCTTTTAATAGAAGAGGTTCTGCTGCTTTTAACTTTTCTTGTTCGAGTAGATTATTGCCTTTTAACCAGAGCTGATAAGCCGGGTCGGCTAATAATTTTTGGCGTGCTTTTAATTGCTTTTTAAAGTCTTGATACTGTAACTCTCCCTTATTACTAAACGGGTAAAGTATAAAGTATTGCTGAAATTGCTTGTCAGTATTACTGTTTATTGGCATATTTTTTAATGCAGAGAGCCAAATACCTTCAACTTCATCACTAAAACCCGATGTCGATCCATACTTACTTAAAATACGCATTGCTGCTTTATCGCGTGGGTTACGTCTTAGCAAATGTCTGGCATAAGCAACTTCTATAGTGCCTAGGTTGTCATAGCGTTTTAATAATTGCTTGTAACCATTTTTAACCCCTTGCCATTGAGCGCTGTCTTGTGCATACCAGCCTAAATGCTCAAGCTCAAAGTTTAAAGTAGGATAAACATCATTAAATATTTTATTGTAAATTTGACGTGCTTGTTCATATCTGCCGGCACGAGCAAGCAGCTTTGCTTCTTGAATTACTGCCTTGTCTTTACCTTGAATACGAGACATAACCTTGAGTTTTTTTACGCAAGGTGTTTGTTGTGTTAGTTGGTTATCAAGCTTATTTAATAACAAGTTTGCCTGGTCTGTATTGCCATTCGTAAAGTCGTAATGTGCAAGCGCACATTGCGTTTCTATTCGCGTAGGGGCAATTGCAACCAATTTTTGCAGGCTATCTTCAACAAGTCTTTTGTTTTGTTGTGCTTCACCAATACTAATTTGGTTTAATAACCAATCAACCGATTGTGTATCAATATCATTTATTGTTGCGGCATTTAAATTAGTGCTTAGTGCCAATGTACAAGCTAAGGCCAACCTTAACGACATTCAGTGCTCCAAGTAGGTTGTAGCGTTCCATCAGCCGTTATTTTAAAGCGCTTGTTTACAGCACTTTCACCAAATAAATGCAATACACTGTCGTAATAACGTGTTTGCGTAAAAGACTTATCAATCATTAGCTTTTGCTGAATGGCCATTACTAGCTCATCATTACCTTGCTCTGCTAACAAAGGCAACAGGGCAGCGTTAAAGCCCAAAGGTCCTCTTTTTTCAGATTTACCTGATTGAGCGTACGTATTTAAAGGAACATAGCCGCGCTCTTCAATAGTATCCACAAATGGTGCAAACTGAGCAAGAAGCTCTTGTTTGTAGGGTGCATCTTTTGCCATCATACTTGCCCAAAGGTAAACACGAATTGCATTATAACTACCTAAATCTGTATTTTTTCTGTTGTAGTAAAAACCACGGTTTGAATCAAACATAACCCAATCAGGGCTAACGCCTTGCTGTGCGGTATCTAAAATTAGCTTAGCTGATCCTTCGTGCAGTTGGTGCCACGGTGAATGTGGATAAAGCTTTTTAAATTGCTGGTAAATAAATAACGGCGAGTAGCTAGGATTTAGCTTATAGCGCTCATTGTCAAACTCAAAACCGGCAGGTGCGGGGAGTAAAGACAGGCCAAGGCCCGTTATGTAGGCGGTTTCTTCTCTGATTATACGTTGAGCAAGCACTGCGGCTAAAATACTATAGCGGCGTTCATCCCATAAAATTGCCGCTTGCGATAAACTGTAGGCAATCCATAGGTCTGAATCTGACGCAGGGTTTGAATCTAAAATACCCCCTACGCGGTTTTTATCTAGTCCCCATTTCCATGCTGGTAAACGCGTACTTAAATCGCCCTCTGATAAATGCTCTTGGGTCCAATTTAAAACAGAATCAAAAGCGGCTTTATCGTTGGCAATAAGCGCAAAAAATAGTGCATATGATTGGCCTTCAGAGGTTGTGATACTTTGATCACTGCCCAAGTCAATAACGCGGCCGTCTTGGCTTATAAAATGATTTTTAAACACTTGCCACGACTGCCAAGGTTCGCACTGTTCAACTTGTGCGTTGGCATTGAAAGCAAATAGTGCCATCACAGTAAAAAACATATTAACGAGTGATTTCATTATTCGTCTCCTTCAGCTAAACGCTTGTAAGTTAGTGCTTGTAATAATCGCCATAAGATAAATGAGATCAGCAATAGCGTTAAAATAGACAGTAATGCCAAAATAAATGGATGATCAGATAAGTGAAACCACACTAATGTATGGACTGGGATATGGCCTACAAAGTATTGCTCATCTACCTGAATGGTTTTAATACCCTGTGAGTTGATAATGGCTGCACTACCTTTTACTTGAGCTAATTTTTCTGAGTTCATTAGAACATCGTCAAGTATAGTAAATGCATTTTGCGTCGTAGCACTCAACGAGACGATAGAGCGGTCTGAGTCAAACGGTGATTGAAACCCTGTTATAACAGCCATATCGCCACTACTTTTAATACTAACCTCTACTTTATCGGTCGTTTGTTCGTCGTATGCACCATTATAAATTGCTTGTTTAATTGCGCGCTGATTATTGTTAAGCAAAACATTTGTTTGTGCATCTTCATCTAAGTCATTAGCAATACTGTTAGGTTTAGCAATAACGAGTATGTCTTTATCATCTAAATCAGCGTCCTCATTTAAATGAGCAACACTCATTCTGTGGGTTGGGTAGCCGGTGATTGCGCCAAAGTGCCCCGTTAAGTTAAATAAAACGGTTAAAGCATTAGGTGTTGGGTTTTCATCAATAAGTACAAGTGTTTTTTGTAAATCAGCATATTTGGTAAAAGGAAAGCCACTATTAGCAAATACGTTCAGATCTGGTAATGCGATGTAGTGATCAAATTCACTTACGTCAATGCTTGAATCGCCATCAATAACACCAAACTCACCGCCAGGAGGTGCAACAGCACATTCGCCTTTTTTGAGTACGCCAAACCTAAAGTCAAAGTTAAGTTCATTTCTGTTAGCTAAATTAATGCCATTGACAGAAAAGCCTTCTGTACTTTGTGTGGTGTCAGTATTGGCAACTAGTGGCAACAACGCTTGTGTTGTTTGTAATAAATCGTTGTTTTCATCTAGTAAAAAACCACTTATAAATTCTTGGTTTATTAGCATATTTAAACGAGAGTCGATGGCTTCTGATTCTGGCGTGCTACGGTACTGAAGAGTAATAGGTATTCCTCTTTCACGCCACGTGAATAGATCAGGTGCAAAGCGAATGTTTAGTTTTACTGGACCATTATTAAGACCTTGCGCCTGCAGTTGCGTAGGGTAGTCAATAAGCTCGTCAAAATGCACTGGACGATCGCTTCTAAGCCAGCGTGGTGCATCATACGCTTTTCGAAGTGGCAACTGATTTATGGCTTCAATACTTGCGCTTCTTCCAGTCATTACTTTGTGGCCAAATGCAAGGCCAGTCACCGCTGTTTTTAAATCAGCTTCATCACGGCCCAATATCAGTAACATTTTATAATAACGATTAAATGGGTTTGAAATGATTTCAATCGTTGGTTTTTCAACATTTGGGTAATCTTTCAAAAAATCAGGTTTTGAATCATTAGTAATAAAAACCACACTGTGTTGATCAGGCGATTTATTTAACGTTACGGGAAAATTAAATCCACGCCAATCAGCTTGGGCTCCAAACCAACTCGATAGCGTTGCTGCTGCCTCAATAGCTTGGGTATTGGGTGTTTTAGCAAATACAAATGGAAGGTTAAGCTTGTTGTAATCCTTTTCATCAAAAAACGGCTCTGGGAGGTATTCTAAACGGCTATCGATAGCAAGCTGCTTTTGGTCGAGCGTTATGTTGCTTGATTTATTTATTTCTGTCCAAATAGTACGGCTGAAGTAGTCTTGACATCTAAGGTCGTAATAACCAACCAATTCAAAGCGGACTTGGTTGTAATCTTGAATGTATTTAGCGTTAAGATCGAGGCTATGCTGCACTGTGTTTTTTACAATACTAAGTTGTTCGTTAATAGGTAAAACAGTGACTAAATTATCATTAAAGTATACTTTTAAGTGCGAAACATTCGCGATTAATGAAGGCGAGTTAGTATACGAAAAGTTAAGCTTTAAATTGGTGCTCAATTTATCTATTCGGTTTGTAAAGTCAACGCGGGAGTTATTATTTACCCCGTTGAGCCTAAAACCTGTAAAGCCTAACGCTTCAAAATCTAAGCGTAAACTCGACACCTGAGCGCTCTCAGGGTATCCATTAATGAACATTGATTTATTTTGTAATGGCTCAATTGCATGCGCAAAATAAGCGCAACAAATAAGCGACAATGTTAGGGATATATTAAGCAACTTTTTAATCATAATTATTATGCACTATTGGTCTTTTTGGAGTAAATGAGTTTACGTATACAACTAAATTAGTCATAAACTGAATGATAGGTTGAAGCACTCTTGGTGCGTGGAAGAGCAAGTTACTAAACCCTCTGAGGCTTGTTTTTTGCACTTCTTTAAAACTGTAAGATGGGCGGTCATGTCTAAAGTTATTTTGCCAGTCAAGCCACGCATCAGCTCGTGAAAATGTACATTGTATAAACGCGCGCTGTTTTTCAAGAGATAAATCTTTAATGGTTAAGCCAATTTGATTACCCCGAGTATTACAAACATGGGTAGTAAACGAAAATTGCTTATTACCGCGGCTCATTAATAATTCTATTTTATCGTTTACACGACAAGCATGTGCATGGTCGGTTTCTATTCCTACGCCGTTATCGGAGTAATCTGTAATTTTTACTTTTAATGTGTGGCCATTTGCTAAACGAACTCCCGCTGGGAAGTTTGCTTTAATACGGTGTGAATGCCTCACTTGGCGTGCTTCTGCTGCCACGGCAACCGCAGCACCCAAAATGATAATATTATAAAGCGCCCACCCCATACTAATCAGCAGTACACCAACTTGCGTAGGGTCGCCAAAAAACAGGCGTAAAATACCAATTAACATACCGACTAAATTAATGGCGAGTAAAACCAAATATGGCTTAGAAATACCCCAGTCATAATGCTCTTTATCGTTTAAGCCACCTTTTTCGGTAACGTTAAATTTACCTTTGTTTGGATTAAACAAAGCAACTGTTGTTGGCTTTAATATGTACCAAGCAAGCACAGATTCGTAAACTTCGCCCCAAAACGAATAGCGATACTTACCTTGTATTCGTGAGTTAGTTGCTTTTATCTGAATAAGTGTAGGTACAACGTAGATAAAAATAGCTAAAAATGGCGCGTAAATAATGTATGCATTAAAGTATATAAGTGCCAGGGGCGCGGTTAAAAATACAATGCGCGGAATACCTGATAGAAAATGCAGCATAGCATTTAAGTAACAAAGTCGCTGAGGTATGTTCAAGCCTTTGCCTAACAGCGGGTTATCGAGCCTAAATATTTGCGCCATGCCCCGTGCCCAACGAATTCGCTGGCCAATATGAGCCGATAAACTGTCAGTGGCAAGGCCAGCAGCTTGAGGAATATTTATATAGGCAGTTTTATAACCTGCGCGTTGCATTCGCAGTGCAGTATGAGCATCCTCGGTGACGGTTTCAAAAGCAAAGCCACCTATTTCATCAAGCGCTTCTCTTTTGAGTACCGCACACGAACCACAAAAGAACGTAGCATCCCACATATCGTTTCCGTCTTGAATAAGCCCGTAAAACAACATGTTTTCATTTGGAATTTGACTGTGGTTATTTAAGTTTCTCTCAAATGGATCTGCTGAGAAAAAATGATGTGGTGTTTGTACTAAACACACTTTACTGTCTTTTAAAAACTGTCCCATAGTCATTTGCAAAAATGAACGAGCAGGTACGTGGTCGCAATCAAAAATGGCAATATAATCACCATCTGTGTAGCGCATAGCACTATTCATGTTACCGGCTTTTGCATGGTTATTATCTGGTCTTGTTAAATAACCTGCACCAACTTGTTTAGCAAATTCAGCAAACTCAGGGCGTTTACCATCATCTAAAATATAGACTTTTAGTTTATCTGCTGGCCAATCTATGCTTAAAGCGGCAAGGGTAGTCGGCCTTACAACACTTAAAGGCTCGTTGTAAGTAGGAATGTAAATATCTACCGTTGGCCATAAGTTAGTATTTTTTGGCAACATGACAGGTTTTCTTTCAAGTGGGTTAATAGTTTGAAAAAAACCTAAAATAAGTACCATCCATGCGTATGTTTCTGCTAGTAACAAGCCTGCACCTAATGTAAGTGCTAAAGGGTCATCCCAGTTAAGTGTTTCAGTGTATCGCCACCACAAGTATCGAGAAGATGTAGTGACAGATAAGGTGATCATTACAATCGTGGCCATATGGCCTTTTACGCGTTTGAGCGCGTAAGCAACCAGTAAAATAAAGCTAATAAACACCGCTTGCGCTTCAAGGCTAAAGGGAATAGTAACAAATATGGCAAGCAAGAATAATATCAGTGCAACAACGATGTATTTAATAAGTTTGTTCTGCCAAATACGAGCGTCGGCCATTGTTTTAAAAGCACTTTTTTTAGGCTTGTTGTTTTTGGAAAAAAGGCGCCTTATTAATCGGCCTAATTTAAGGTCGTACCAACGAAGTTGCCTTAGGCTGTAACTGACTCCATCATAAAAATAATTTACAGCATGCTTTTTTATAGACACTGATTTTCTTTTGGGTTTATGAACAGCAAAAAGCAAAAATATGCTCTGAATAACAAAGCGTATAATATTGGAATAGATATAAGTTCTGTATGGCAATCTTAAATGTGGATAATAGTTATATAACGCTAACTCAAAGTTTTCTTTGTTCTTTTTAATATTCACAAATAATGAACCGAACAAAGTTATGAAGGGCATTAAAAAGGCTTCAATTACATTTACTTTGTGCTGATTAAAGTAACTATGAAATTTAAATAAAATGTAACGCACAAGCTTATCAGTGAATAATATACTCAATAGAATATACAATGTACTGTGTATGGGCCTTTTGTAAAAAAGAGTAAAGCTCATCGTCAGTTCGCCGCCTTGCTTACAAGCCAACCGGCCAGTGTTTCAAAGTCATCGTTCGCTACACTGTATGGTGCGCAATTAAGGGCTACATTACGATTAGCTGTGGCCTCTTTAATAACTTCATCACTGTTGATAAAAAACGGCGCCATAAATGGCAATGTAGATTGCCAAAGAGAAAATAGATCAAATTCTAACACTGAGGCTGCGTTGTAACGATTAACGACAAAAAAGTGTTTCCAGCTTGACTCTACTGACTTAAGGGTTTGTAGGCGCTTGTATATGAGGCTATGACAAATTGCATCGCAAGTGACTAGCTCAATAACAATATCGTTTTCTTCTAACGGGTAGCGAGAAATATTAATGTGTGAAGGGCAGTCGAATAATATCCAAGCAGATTCTTTATAGTCCAGTTTTTTGCAATTGTTAATTGTGACTATAATTTCATCTAGCGTTGCTTCGTTATCGCCATGGGGTAAAAAAAGAACGCCATCGCTGTCTTTACGAAAATGCAATAACGCATCGTCAAAAGTACTCTCGTTGCTCCAACCTTTTGTGGCTGTCCACTTAAGGCCAAAGTGCAAACCAAGGTCACTTTTAGCATCTAGGTCTATTGCAACCACATCAACATCAGATTTTTTCAAAACGCACGCTAAGTTTGCAACAACTGATGTGCTACCTATGCCGCCTTTGATACCTTTAATAAAAATCCTTTGCAATGGAGTTTACCTTTTTTATTTTTTTTCTTTAGATGTTTTTATTGCGTCATCAATTTCTTTCAATAGCGCATACTTGTTAATTGTTTTTTGATTTTTTTGTGTATTCATAATTTCTATATAGTCGTCACTTTTTCCACCAAAACGGCGAGCTAGGTTTTCTATGTCACTTGATGTGAGTATTTGTGAGCTTTTTGTAGCTAAATTGTTCATCACAACCTTTGTAAGCGTAATATTTATTTTTATTAAAAGTGGACAATATTTGGCTATTATATATAGAATAGCGGGTAAAACTAGTAAAAAAGTATTTTTTTGAGGGCTTTTTAAGTGCATAACTTTAACATAACGGGTTTAGAGCCGGCTGCAAAAGAGTTAAAATCGGCTTCAAGTTATGCTGTTTTAGCGCCTTTAGACAATTTTGTAGTTGAATTTGCTTTACATGCAATTAACCAAAATTGCGCAAACGATATTTACATTGTTTCTCAAGACGTTGAATCTTTTTTTGAGTCGTCATTTTCTGCAGCAATTAATACTGCGTACAAACGTAGTAAAGTTCATCCATTTTCTCTCTCATCTGAGACACAGCATTACTCAATAGAGCGAATAAACAAAGGTATAATTAAAGAGATAGGCGCGTATAAAAAATTAAAAAATGCGCTAGTGTTTATTCACTTCAATACAGAGCTACTTAGTGCAGCAACCGAAGCTAGCACAAAAGCAATAATGAACGATTACAGTGAGTTTGCAAAAAAAACAGGGGTTACCTTATTATTTTTGTTATCTGGTCCAGAAGTAACACACTATCGATTTTTAATAAGGCAGCTTAATAAATCTTTTGATGGATTAATTTTTGTAGATAATGATTCCGCTACCCGCGTTTTAGAGTACGATTATTGGCATCACACTACGGGTGTATTTGCTGATATGCAGTTTCAACTTTCGCTTGAAGATAATCAGTTTTTGGTACAAGAGGGAACTGTAAACGATCTAAAAGTATTCAATGGCTCGCATTTTCCAGATGAGGACGATGTTTGGTTAGTGCAAAGCGCGGTACCAATCGGTACAAAATTGCCTACGCATTATTATACCGCAAAAGACAATAATGAGCTGTTTGACAAAGGCCCCAAATTAAAAGCGGCAACATTGGTGTTTGCTGTTACGCGTTACACAGATTTAGTACTGCTTGGTAAACAGTGCTTTGAACTCAGAAAAAGCTGCGGTCGTTGGTTGAAATTGGTAGTACAAAATGTTGATGGCGTTATTCGCCATCAAGATGAATGTTTATTTTTAACTTTAGGCGTTAACCTTATTTTGTATAGCTTTTCTGAACCTTCGCGATTATTATCTCAAATTCAATCTATTCAAGGGTTTCAATTTTCTAGACCGTTACCGCCATCTGTCGAGCACGTTCTGAAATATACTGAAAATACGTTTTCTAAAGGCTATTTACCTTTTGATGAATTTACGCGCCAAGTAGAGGTTCATAGTGACTCGGCTGTTAATCTGGGTGTTAGCGGCGTGTTGGTTAAGCTTGAGTTACTACCCCGCATAGAGCCCATTCACCCTTTACACTTGTTTCATATTAAGCGTGAAGGGGATGTATTTAGCCTTGCAAATAACACCGTGTATTTGTACTTGCATGCGTGTAGAGAGAACGACGTAAATAATGCAATTAAGCATTTATTCAAGCTACAAACGAGTGACTTTTTTGTGCAGCAAAATGTTATTTCAGATCATTTTCATATACAGCAAGAATGTAAGCAATTAAGGCGGCTTTATAGCGGTAAACATGTTACTGATTATTCTAAACAGTTAACAGAGAATGATAGCTATAAGTTTGAACCCGGTGTGTCAAAAGGGATTACTGAGTCGTTAGACACACCTGAGTTTACAAATGATGCGCGCCCCGATGCTGTGTCATTTGTAATGAGATTAAAGGCTTAACCAATGAGTATTAATCAGCTTTTTATTACCGTTATTTTGGCAATTATAGTCGGTATTGTGCTTTGTATGTCGGCAACTCAAATATTGGCCAGAGTAAAAACATATTATTACAAGCTTACTTTTAAACACGAAGTACTTGAACCTTATACACCGAATAAAAAAAAGAAGGATGAGCAGTGAAATTATCAGGTTTAGGAGCGTGGAATCTTTATTTCTTAGCTAAATTTGCCTTGTTTTATTACGGCGCAATTGATTTTAATGTATTAACCAATGCTGCCCTTGCAGCACTTTTAGCAATCAAATTTAATAAATCGACTTTTGAAAAGTTAAAACATGTACTTGGTGGTATTTTTGCGATTATCATACTTTACCAAGACTCTTGGTTGCCGCCAATAAATAGGCTGACAAAGCAAGCTGGTAATGTTCAAGATTTCAGCTTTGGTTATTTTTTTGAACTTTTAGCACGTGTAATCAGTGTAGATATGCTATTGGCATTATTCGTTATTACCGTGTGTTTTTGGTATACATCTCAGTGGTTACGTTTTACAACAATTACAATTGTTGGGCTGCTTTTGATTGGATGGCAAGGAGAGGGTGAACAACCAGGCACAGTAGTAAATGCCAAATCTACAAATACAACAATTAGAAATGAGCCTACTAATCAAGCACAAGTCATTACTCGCGAAAGCCAAACGCCTGACCAAAAATTGTCAGACTTTTATCAACAACAAAGCCATTTAATTAGCCATTTTCCTTCGCAAGTTAATGGCGAACTGTTCGATGTCATCGTTTTAAATATTTGTTCAATGGCGATTGATGATTTGAACGCTATTGGCGTTAGTGTTGAAGACATGTTTAATGATTTTGATGTGGTGTTTTCAGATTTTAACTCAGCAACATCATACAGTGGGCCTGCAGCTATAAGGCTTTTACGCGCAAGTTGTGGGCAAACAAGCCAAACGGCTTTATTTAGTGATGCACCAGAGCAATGTTATCTATTTAAAAACTTAGAAAAATTAGGGTATCAAAGCAGCGTTGTGATGAACCACGATGGCCACTTCGATGACTTTAAAGGTTTGGTTAATCGCTTTGGTGGCCTAAACGATAAACCACTTAATATTGATTCGCTTCCAGTAGCGCAATACGGTTTTGACGACAGTCCTATTTATTCTGACGGTGCAGTGCTAGATAGTTGGCTTAAAAATGAAGCGCAAGATTGTGAGCCGTGTGCAATGTATTACAACACAACAAGCCTTCACGATGGTAACCAGCTGGCCAATAAAAAACGCATGAACAGCCTTGAAAGTTACCCAATCAGGCACGCTAATTTATTATCTGATATTAATCGTTTTATTCAAAACCTTGAAAAGCGCGGCCGTAATGTCATGTTAATGGTAGTACCCGAACATGGTGCAGCATTAAAAGGTGACAAGGTACAGTTTGCTGGCCTTCGTGAAATACCAAGCCCTACTATTGTATCTGTACCAGCTGCTATAAAATTTATTGGCCCAGACGTTAAAAGTTATTCGCAAATTATGATTAACGAATCGACTAGTTACTTTGCCTTATCTGAAATTGTTGCAAAAACACTTGAGACAAATGTTTTTGGGGGTAATAACAGCATTGCCAATTTAGTTGAAAACTTGCCAAAAGCACCAAAAGTTGCTGAAAATGCCGGCACAATCATGATGTATGTTAATAAACGACCTTACATACAACTTGATGGCGAAGAATGGTCTGCTTACCCTCAAGGTTAAAAGTAATTTAGCTACGCAGCAGGCTAGCTCTGCTGTGTAGCGTGTTTATGTTGTTATTCTTATGTGTTAATTAAAACGCAGACTTGTCCAAAAATGTTTACAATAAGCTACCTTATCAAAGCGACTTAGCGTATTATTCGGCTAATTTAGTTTTTCCTGCTTTGAGGATGTATGCGTCTAGATATTCACTGTGCTGATAGGATCGGTATAGCCCAAGAAATCCTTAATATTTTAGTTAACTACAGTGTTGATTTAAAAGGTATTGAGGTCGATTCTGTCAATTGCCGTATGTATGTGAGCTTTCCAGAAATAGAGTTTGAGCAGTTTCAAAAGATTATGCCATCGATACGTTTAATCGACGGCGTACATGACGTGCGTACCACTGCGTTTTTACCATCTGAGCGTGAACACAACGAATTAAATACTTTGCTACGTGCATTGCCTGATGGTGTTATCTCTATTGATGCTAAAGGTTGGGTACGCTTATGCAACGATGCAGCATGTAAGGACTTACAGTTAATTGAAAAAGAAGTTATTGGTGCAAATATTAATAACTTACTTAAAGGGTTTAACTTTACGCGTTGGCTAGAAGGTAAAGAAGTGCTTGGGCAAACCACGCGCGTTGAAGTGGCGGGTGAAGATTTTATTGCAGACATTTTACCAATTGCCGTGCCACAAGGCAGTGAAGGCGATGTTTTAGCGGGTGCGGTTATTAACATTAAATCGCAAAGCCGCTTAGGGCAGCAGGTCAGTGCATTTAGACGCTACGGGCAAGAAAGCTTTGCTACTATTCATAACTTTAGTACGGCAATGCGCCGAGTTGTGCGCGAAGCACGCAAAATGGCGCAACTAGAAGCCCCTATTTTGATTACTGGCGAAACTGGCACTGGTAAAGAGTTATTAGCTCGCGCGTGTCATTACGCATCTAATCGCTCTGTTAAGCCTTTTATTGCGCTATCGTGTGCTTCACTTCCTGATGATGTTGCTGAGTCTGAATTATTTGGTTATGCCGGGTACGAAGAAAACGCAGCGCCAAAGCGTGGTGTATTAGAGCAAGCTGATGGTGGAACTGTATTTTTAGATGAAGTTGGCGAAATGTCGACTCAACTACAAACTAAGTTACTGCGTTTTTTACAAGATGGTACGTTTAGAAAAGTAGGCGATGAGAACGAAGTTAAAGTAAATGTTCGTATTGTAGCTGCTACTCAAAAAGACTTACCTGCAATGGTACAAGAAGGGGTTTTTAGAGAAGACTTATATTACCGTATAAACGTGCTTACTTTAGAAATAGCGCCACTAAGAGATAGAAAAGCAGATGTAGGACCACTTGCAGAGCATTTTATTCAAAAATATGCGCAACAAAATGGTCATGCAATTCCTGTTTTATCACAAGAGTGTTTAAGCTTTTTACAAGAGTATCCCTGGCCTGGAAATGTACGTCAGCTGGAAAATGCAATTTACCGTGCAGTGTCGTTACTAGATGATAGCGAGCTTCGCGTAGAGCATTTGCAGTTACCAACTTTTACTCATGATTTAGGGTATTTAGAGTCTGATTTTGAAGGCTCACTAGATCAAGCTGTTAAACGTTTTGAAGCGACTTTACTTCGCAAACTCTACCCTGCTTACCCAAGCTCACGTCAGTTAGCTAAGCGATTGGGCCTAAGTCACACCGCTGTAGCTAATAAGTTACGTGATTACGGGATTAATCGAAAAACAGTAAAAGTGTAATTGGCCTAAATAAATTAAAATATGGGGACTAATTTTTAGTGCCCATATTTTTTGTTACCCCATCAATTGCAATCGTCTCAATACCTTCTTCGTTAAAGTTCATTACGATACTGGCGTTATTACGAGTGAAAAAATAGCTACGGCCATTTAGCTCAATAACATAGTCACCTTTTACGGGATCGCTAAACTGCTGCTTTTTTAAAGTGACTGTATGTTCGCCAATTTGCCATTCAAACTCTTCAATAAACCCATTATTAAATTCTTGAACCCATACTTGGCTGTCATCTTTTGAAAGCGTGATAGCGACAGAATAAGAGCTAGGAATTTGCTCCATATTGTAACTTTTAGATCCAATAGTGAATTTCTCAGCTTTTTGCTGCCATTCAAAACCAAATTTAAATTCTTTAACTACACCGGTAGGGTAAGTTACTGAGCCTTTACCTGGTAACGAAAAATCGGCAAAAGCATTGTAGCTAGGGACTAATAGGGCCAGTGCAGCGATAATTTTTAGTTTTGATTTCATTAGTTATCTTTTTTATTGTAATAATGATTTAAGATTAAAGTAGAATATTCGTCTTCGCAAGGGGCTATGCTACACTCGAATAAATTTAACTGGTAAGACCTTTTTTGTGAACTTATATATTCGACTTTTATTATTATTTTTCAAAATTAAACGCAATAAGCAATATCAAAATCTACTTGATACAGTAGATATTGATTACAAAGCTTTGCCGACTGATTGTGATATTAATTTACATTTAACAAACTCACGCTACCTTGCGATGATGGATTTATCTCGCACGTGGATGACGGAGCGTGTTGGCTTACTAAAGCAAATAATGAAGCGTCGTTGGTTTCCGATTGTTAACGCAACTGCTATTACTTATATCCGCGATATTAAACCTATGCAGCGATATACAATAAGTACTAAGTTAGTTGGTTGGGATCATAAATACTTTTATATTGAGCAAAAGTTTCACTCAGAGCGAGGCTTACATGCTATTGCTTATGTACGCGGTGTATTTAAAAGTAAAAAGGGTATTATAAGTATTGAAGAAATGCTTGAAGTTGCTGGTTTTGATGGGCAAACACCTATATTGCCAAGTGAAGTAATGCACTGGAAAGAAATGTTAGAGCAGAAAAAGTTAAGTAACCTGCCAAATCGCTAATACCCTACAAATGAGAAAAAAGGCCTTTCGGCCTTTTAACACACATTGTAATTGGGTAACTATGTACTACTTCATATATGCTTTAAAAGCTGTACCTAACACCAAACATAGCCACAACAGGGTCAAGCTCAACAGTTGATGTAAGCGATTTTGCACCATTAGCATAAACAGTGGCATCGGTATCAATATCCATAATTGATACCATAGCGTGTAAACCCCAGTTTTTATCAATTTTATAGTTAGCACCTACCTGAGCCACAAAGCCAAACGAATCATCTAACTTTACTTCTACATCGTCTGTTCCTAGTGTTGCTTTAAGTGCTTGAGAGGGTTGCTCATCAAAAAATGTAGTGTAGTTTATGCCTACGCCTATAAAAGGTCTTAGCGCATAGCTTGTATCTAAAAAGTGGTATTGTGCAACCAATGACGGTGGAAGTTGTTTTATATCTGCAATTTTGTTGCCTGCTAAGCCGTCTGCGCCATTTACATCGTGTGAAAACGGTGTTGCTGCTATCAGCTCTAACACCCATTGATCGTTAAATGCATAATCTACGGTGATACCTAGTTGAGTATCTGAATCACCTTTAAGGCCTAGCGTAGGTGCTTCATTAATCGCTGAGCTACTGTTATCAGGGTTTACGTTAATAGCGCCAACATTTACGCTAAAGTTAGCGTGTGCAGCTGGAGAGAGTGCTAATAAAGAGGTTAATAATGCGATGCTAATTTGAGTTTTCATGTTGTTCTCCAAGAACTACTGTTTGATTGGCGCTATTATTACCGAGCAATAAATATGAAAACCTGTTCTAGATCAAAGTTTAAAAAGCATTTGAAGCTTATAAAATATTTTATTGATTTAGATTAATTTTAGTGTCGTTATGCTTTTGTAAAGATTGACATATTTATTTAATTAACAGTCACATGAATATATTAAGGCAGGCACTGCCTTGCCATAATCTCGTGTTTAACCAAGGGCCTTAATAAACAAGAAAATATGTTTTTAGCAGGGTTCAAAAAATAATTAAAACAGCCGACACTTAAAAAAGTATTGGAAGACTTAAATGCGATTGAGTCGGTTTGTATAATGAAATATAAACCGAGTATTTTATAATACATAAAATACTCGGTGCACTGACTTTACTTATCAATAGTTATTCTAAATAACGTTTAGCTTTGTTTTCTTTCACACTTTTAAGATCGACTAATACCAATCCATCAATACAATTATTAAAATCGGGATCAATGCTAAAGCTTAAAAATTGTACACCGCCAGGGTTGCAAAGCTCAGTATATTGTTTAAATAAAGTAGGGACTTGAGCGCCCATATTAGCTAACACATGTTTTAACTCTACAAAATCTTCTTTAACATCGTTTCCATTAAAAAGAATATTGCATTGAGTTAGCTGTTGCTCAGTTAATTTAAGCTCATTATTAGGCGTAGCTAGTTCTATACTGCTTTTATAATAATGTTGATAGTAATAAACGAGCATGGCTTTGGCTTGCTCAGGTAGAGCGTTGGACACGCTTACAGCCCCAAATAAATATCTATACTGTGGGTAGTTTTTTATAAAAGCACCAATACCGTACCATAAATAGTCGAGACTCTTACGTCCCCAATACTTAGGTTGTACAAAACTTCTACCAAGCTCAATACCTCGGTGCAGATAGGGCGTCATAGCGTCGGTGTAAGAAAATAAACTATCGGTATATAAACCTTCACGTCCATGCTTTTGTATTATCTGTTGTGCGCAGGCTAATCGATAAGCACCTACTAGCTCTAGTTGCATAGGGTCCCACAGTACAAGGTGTTGGTAATCCATATCATATTTATCTATATCACGACGCTTACCACTTCCTTCACCTACTGCTCTAAATGCAATTTCTCTGAGGCGTCCTAGCTCTCTAAAAATAGGTGAACTACCTACATATTGATATAAATGAATGTGCATGCCATCGTGTGTCTTACCCAGAAGCTGACATTGCTCAATTGCTCTTTTTAGTTCTTTTCTACACTCGGGCACAGCAATAGGTGTTTGTGTTTTTAGCGGCAGTGTTTTTTTAGTTGTAAGCCTATAAAGCTGCTTACGGATGAGGTTTACAATTTCTTTATCTTTAAGGTTTTCTATCAAGTAGGACTCAGGAGGGATAGAAGCACCAATTTCAAACTCTAAAGATTTTTTGCGCTGCTTAAACATTTCTGTCACTAATAATAAACTTGCCAAAGGTTTATAAATCATTGATGTACCATAAAAAAGCGGACTATTTTTGGCTTTAATAAAAATAGGTAAAATGGGGCAGTTGGCTTTTTTTGCCATACGTAAAAAACCGCTATTCCATTTGCAATCCTTAATACCGGTTGGTCCTAGGCGCGACACTTCCCCTGCTGGAAATATAAGTAAGGCACCTCCACCTTTTAAATGGTTTTGTATATTACTAAGCTCTTGCTTTTTACTCATACCAGATAAGTTATCAACAGGGAGTAAAAGAGAATGCATTGCGCTGACCGACATTAACATGCGGTTTGCGACTACTTTTAAATTCTGCCTTACTGTAGAGAGTACTTTGATAAGTGCTAAAGCATCTAGTGAACCAATAGGGTGGTTAGCAACAATAACAAGTTTACCCTCGCTAGGAATATGTTCTATCTGCTTAGGTTTATAGCGCGTATCAAAATTGAGTTCATCAAGTACTTGCTCAACAAATTCTAATCCTTGTAGGTGAGGGTAGGTATTACCAAAGGTGATAAACTCTTGTTCATGTAATAAGTAACCTAAGCCCTTTTTTACTAAACCTTTTACTTTTGGAGAGTTCTCTAGTTGTGGTAAGTTTGCTGCAATTACTTTATCAACACTTATCATATTAACCTCATATTCCGTTTGGTCTATTCGCTATACATGTAAGATTAAAAAAAGGGTGTGACAGTTACTTTGCAGTAGTGTGACTTTTTAAAGTACTAAATTATAAACTGTGAATTGCTAGGAGAATTTATGTCGGTATTGGTGGCTATAACGGGGCGCAACAACGAAAAGCTAATAACGAAGTTACAAGAGCGATTACCAAATACATTGATAGAGCAATGGCCTGATTGCAAAAACGCAAATAATGTGGATTTTGTACTTGCGTGGAATGCTCCTGAGTCTCTGTGGCCGCAGCTGCCTAACTTAAAAGCTGTGTCGTCATTTGGTGCAGGCGTAGACAGTATCGATTTAACATTATTACCTGAACATGTCGAAGTAGTACGTATTGTTGACATGCAACTTGCTGAAGATATGGCGGAATATGTACTTACACATGTCTTAGCTCAAAAATTACGCTTAAAAGAGTATTACACTAAACAAACACAGCAAACATGGAAGCCAAAACGAGCTTTTAGTAATAAACATGTTGGTATACTTGGATTTGGCGAATTAGGTAAAGCATGTGCGCAAAAACTTGTAACTAATGGTTTTAAAGTAAGTGCCTGGGCGCAAAGTAATAAAAGCGCGGCTAATGTCGAAATTTTTTATGGCGAGGAAGGCCTCAATAGTATGCTTTCTGATGTTGACTATCTTGTATGTCTATTACCCCTTACGCAAGCAACGACAGGCATTATTAATCACTCAATGCTCGCTAAGCTACCTTCACATGCTGTTGTTATTAATGTAGCACGTGGTGCTCATGTGGTTGAGCAAGATTTATTAAATGCATTAAATAACGATAGCTTACGCGCTGCTACCTTGGATGTTTTTGACCAAGAACCTTTAACGCAGAATCACCCTTACTGGGGAAATCCCAAAATAACACTTACACCACATTGTGCAGCGCTATCTGATTTAAATAGCGTTATAGACCAAATAGCCGATAATATTGAACGTTTGAATATGGGCTTAGCACTCAATAATTCAGTGGATAGAACTAAAGGTTATTAGCTGATAGCTAATTAGTTTAAAAAACAGCTTGTTAACATTTGTAATTTTCATTAGTGTAAAAGATATTCTCACTAATAAAAATATAAAGAGGGTGTTATGAAATCCAGTCAAAGTGGGGCTAAATTAAGCCTCGTTGTTATTTCAATTATCGTGCTAGGTGTTTCAGCTTGGTTTAATCAGGCTAACGCTGAAGATAGTCCATCTAAAACACAAACCCAAAGTGAATTAACAATAGCAGATTAACCTAGCTTATTAGGTATTTTCAGTTTTCGTCTTTCTTCTCGTTTCACTCAACAGTACATGCACAGCACCATTATTGCAGTGGTGCTTTAGTGGCGCTTAATACTGTCCTGATCTAACGTGTTTCTAATATTTTAAAAATTCGCAACAAAAAAGCCCAGCAATGCTGGGCTATTAAATATTCTAAGGAAAAGTTGTTAACTTTGGGTTACATTAAATTGCCCAAATGTATAAACTTTAAACAGGTAAAAAGTGTTGATCAACACTAAACTCATATTTGAAATAACGCTCGACGACATAAGATCTAGGCTAAATGATAAGAATAATAAACCACATGCACTAATGGCGGCAACGCGCAGCAGTGTTATCTGGTTAATAAAGAATGCACCTAAACCTAGTGCAAGTAGTGTAGTATTTAAAAGCCAATCTAGCTCATTTAGCATGGTCGTTTCAATAGTTCAGTTGTTGAAAAAAGGAGCGCCATTATGTTGATCTTTTGCACACCTTTCAACCAAGTAATTTTAAATTTTCAGATTAGTTTTTTTAATGCTAAAAGTAACTGCCAATTGCCGAAAACAAACCATTGTCAGCAATTACTTGATACTTCTGACAGCTCTGTGGTTTTTGTAAATCACTGCATAAATAAAGGGATTCACGGCTAGAATCATAGTTGGGGTGCAAGTTGGAATCAATTAAAGTAGCTCCGTAACCTAAAAGTCCAGGCCAGTAAACACTCTCACTTACCATCCCTAATTTTTTATAGGTGAGCAAGGTTGGTTTTGGAAAAGCTAAAATTATTACAATAACAATGGCCAGAGATATAAATAGCCCCTTTTTTGACTTTGTTTTTTGGCTAGTGCCATTGTTTATGTTTGTTTTTTCCTCTGCGGGTATAGAGCGCTGAGTAGGGCGTTGCGGCTTTCTTTTTTGCGCTGTTTTTTTTCTTGTTGGTGCTTTACCTAGCAACGACTGTTTATTTGGGGTTTTAGACATAAAGCAAATCTGGCCTTTTTTCCGTAGGTCTCTATAATTAAATGAGCAAATTTATATACTAAGCTAATTATTATGATAACTTAAAGTTAGCTTATAGCCTACGAGGAATAAAGATGAATACGCAGCTATCAATTTTAATTGTAGATGACGTTAGCACAGTGCGTAGTTTTTTGAGCCAAACGCTCATGCACTTAGGGATAGATAACGTAAAGGAAGCATCTACTGCCTCACAATGTATTAGTGAGTGCCAGGCTGCAAATTATAATATCATTTTTTTAGACATAGAACTGCCGGACGGCGATGGCAAAGATTTGATTGCGCAAATCAATGAATTAAGCCCTGAGACAAATGTAGTAATGGTATCTGCACATTCAGGTATTGAAAATGTTAAGGATGCAATTGATAAAGGCGCTAAAGGATTTGTAGTGAAGCCGTTTACACCTAAAAAAATAGCGGCAATGCTTAAGAAGTTTTATCCAGACTTGGAAAATGTATGACACCAATCTGTTTAAATATTTATGTCGACTGTTATTAAAGTACGAGATTAAATCTTAGATAAAAAAAAACCGGCAAAAGCCGGTTTTTTATATTCTATCAAAAACAAATTATAGAGCTTTAATCTTAGCTGCTATACGGCTCTTATGACGAGCTGCTTTGTTTTTGTGAATTAGACCCTTAGTTGCGTAACGGTCTAGGATAGGTGTAGCAACAGAAAAAGCTTGCTGTGCAGCTTCTTTATCGCCCGCTTCAATAGCAACAATTACTTTTTTGAAGTAAGTGCGCATCATTGAACGACGGCTTGCGTTATGCTGACGGTTTTTTTCGCTTGTGATAGCGCGTTTTTTTGCAGACTTGATGTTAGCCAAGGTTTGCTCCTAACAATCTTAAAATAAAGCTTAAATTAAAGGCCGTGGAATATGCCTGTTTCTATCATGGATGTCAATTTAAATTTAACAATCCAAGAAAAACTGCACCATATAACGAGCATCAATTTGCCGCTTTAGCAGTTAATATAGACATTGTAACAAAGCACAGACCCCCAGCCTAGTGCTTTAAAGCGATTTATAAAAAAGACTGTGGCATAATCGCCTATCTTGAGGATTTTTGAGTAGGTTTAAGGTGTCAAAAGGTTTATTTCGCTCTGGTATGATTGTTAGTTGTATGACTATGATATCGCGTATTTTAGGGCTCGTTCGAGATGCTGTCGTTGCCAATTTATTAGGCGCAAGTGCAGCGGCTGATGTTTTTTTATTTGCTAACCGTATTCCTAATTTTTTACGCCGTTTATTTGCAGAAGGTGCCTTCGCACAAGCATTCGTACCTGTGCTAAGTGAAATTAAAGAACAGCAAGGCGACGACAAGGTCAGACTTTTTGTTGCACAAGCAGCAGGCACATTAGGAACCATTTTACTAATTGTCACTATTATAGGTGTTGTTGCTTCTCCTGTTATTGCAGCATTATTTGGGACCGGTTGGTTTATTGAGTGGTGGCAAGGAGGGGCCGATGGTGAAAAATTTGTTTTAGCCAGTAGTTTACTTAAGCTCACTTTCCCTTATTTATTTTTTGTAAGCCTTGTTGCGCTCAGTGGGGCGGTGATGAATGTTTATAATCGTTTTGCTGTGGCTGCATTTACGCCAGTTTTACTTAATATTTCGATTATAGCCTGTGCCATATTCTTACATGATAAATTTTCAGTCGGTGCCTATGCACTCGCTATCGGTGTATTTGTAGGTGGTGTCGTGCAGTTATTGTTTCAATTACCGTTTTTATATCGCGCAAAAATGCTAAGCCGTCCGCGCTGGGCTTGGCAGGACGACAATGTAAAAAAAGTCCGCAAGTTAATGTTACCGGCGCTGTTTGGGGTATCGATCAGTCAAATTAACCTACTCCTCGATACGATGATCGCCTCCTTGTTAATGACCGGGTCGATTGCTTGGTTATATTACTCTGATCGGTTAATCGAATTTCCACTGGGGTTATTTGGTATTGGTATTGCTACGGTGATTTTGCCGGCATTATCAAAATTACACAGCAGCAAAAAAAGCAGTGATTTTCAGCATACCTTAGATTGGGGGGTGCGCTTTGTTATTTTTTTAGGCCTACCGGCAATGGTAGGTCTAATGATCATCAGCCCACTTATTATTACTGTGTTGTTCGACCACGGTGCATTTAAAGAAGACAGTATTGATCATGTCAAAGCTGTAAGCTTAGGCGTAGTCGCATATTCGGTCGGTCTTGTAAGCTTTATGCTAATAAAAGTACTCGCTCCTGGCTTTTATGCTCGTCAAGATACAAAAACACCGGTGCGTATTGGTATTATTACCTTAGTACTTAATATGGTGTTTAACATTATGCTGGCTCCTTTCATTGGTTATTTAGGGTTGGCACTTGCTACTTCGTTATCGGCTAGCTGCAATGCATTTTTATTATACAGACAGCTTAAAAAAGAAAATGTATACCAGTTCTCATCAATGAGTATGCGTTTTACACTTAAATGTGTTGTTGCAAGTATTGTTATGGGAGCTGTCACATGGTTTGTGAGCAGTTACTATTATTGGGCTACATGGGCCTTTACACAGCAAGTAATATTATTAGTAGCGCTAGTGGCTTTGGCAGGTATTAGCTACTTTGCAATGCTATTTGTGATGGGCGTTAGACTAAATACGATAAAAAGTGTAGCAATTACTGAATCAAACTAAAAAAAAGATTATAATCGGCAACTCTGCGGCTTTAATCATTTTTTAGCCGTAATTAATAGCTCGCTAAACAAGGCATTAGGTGGCATGGAGTTAATTAGAGGTATACACAATATTCGCCCACACCATTTTGGTTGTGTGTTAACTATTGGTAATTTTGACGGCGTTCATTTAGGCCACGCAGAAGTACTAAAAGGTTTACTTAGCGATGCTAAAGCGCATAGTTTGCCTAGCACTGTAATGCTGTTTGAACCCCAGCCACAAGAGTTTTTTGCTAAAAACAATGCCCCTGCACGGTTAACGCGCTTACGAGATAAGTTACGTTTATTGAGTGATTTAGGTATTGAGCGAGTTATTTGCATTAGCTTTAATCAGCAATTTGCAAACATGCATGCTGAGCAATTCGTTAATGAGATTTTGATTAAAAAGTTAGGTGTTAAAGCACTTACTGTTGGTGATGATTTTAAGTTTGGAAAGCAACGCCAAGGTAACTTTCACTTACTTGCTAGCATGGGTAAGCAAGCTGGCATGGATGTAAAAAGCACCGCGAGCTTTCGTCAATTAAATGCTAGAGTAAGCAGCACTTTAATACGAGATGCTTTAGCATCCGGTGACTTAGCGAGTGCTAAAATAATGCTTGGTCACGATTATGCTATTTCTGGGCGTGTTATACATGGCTGGAAAAGAGGACGTGAACTCGGTTTTAGAACGGCAAATATTGCCCTAAAACGCCAAGTGTGTCCTGTCAACGGAGTGTTTGCAGTGCAAGCAACGATTGCAGGAAAACAGATTTTTGGAGTTGCAAATGTAGGTAATAAGCCGACATTTAATGGAACTCGTGCATTATTAGAAGTTCACCTTTTTGATTTTGCACAGGATATTTACGGACAATTTATGCATGTGGAGTTAATAGAAAAACTTCGCGATGAGAAAAAATTCGAGACATTAACACAATTAACGGCGCAAATAGCAACTGATGTTGCTGCCGCTAAGCAGTGTTTTGGTTTAAATCAGGTAGCCGATAGAGACGGAATGTAGGATAAATGAGCGACTATAAACATACTTTGAACTTACCGGAAACACCGTTTCCAATGCGTGGCAATTTGGCACAACGTGAACCAAAAATGCTTAAAGCATGGTATGAGGACGACCTTTATGGTCAAATTCGCAGCGCTAAGAAAGGTAAAAAAACCTTTATTTTGCATGACGGCCCTCCGTATGCAAATGGCGATATCCATTTAGGCCACTCAGTTAATAAAATATTAAAAGATATTATTGTTAAGTCTAAAACATTATCTGACTTTGATTCACCATTAGTTCCAGGTTGGGATTGTCATGGTTTACCAATCGAGTTAATGGTTGAGAAAAAAGTAGGCAAGCCGGGTGTAAAAGTTACTGCGAGTGAGTTTCGTGAAAAATGCCGTGCATACGCTAAAAAACAAGTTGAAGGTCAAAAAGTTGATTTTAAACGTTTAGGCGTATTTGCAGATTGGGATAAGCCATATTTAACAATGAACTTTGACTTTGAAGCGAATGCAATTCGTGTGCTTGGTCGTATTATTGAAAAAGGTCATTTGCATAAAGGCGCAAAGCCTGTGCATTGGTGTACAGACTGTGGCTCTGCATTAGCAGAAGCAGAAGTTGAATACCAAGATAAGCAGTCTCCAGCAATAGATGTGCGTTTTACATTTGTTGATCAAGATGCTGTTGTTAGTGCCTTTGATCTGGCTGATGGTCATAAAGGTGAAGGCAGTGTTGGTACTGTTATTTGGACAACAACACCGTGGACGCTTCCTGCAAACCGCGCTGTGGCTGTGCATGCCGATTTAGAGTATGCGTTAGTACAGGTTGAAGATGAAGGCGTACAACAACGTCTAATTTTAGGTTCTGAGCTTGTTAAAGATGCTATTGACCGTTTTGGTTTTAATCACTTTCACGTACTAGGGTATGTAAAAGGTGCAGCGCTTGAAAACTTGCAAGTAGCCCATCCTTTTTATGATTTTAATGTACCAGTGATTGTTGCAGAACACGTAACTACTGATTCAGGTACTGGTGTTGTACATACCGCCCCAGGCCATGGTCAAGAAGATTTCGTGGCTGGTTTAAATTACAACCTTGAAGTGGCTAACCCTGTTGGTGCAAATGGTGTTTATTTACCAGATACCGAACTTTTTGCAGGTCAGCACGTATTTAAGGCAAATGCGAGCGTAATTGAAGTATTAAAAGAGCGTGGTGCGCTTATGCATCACCATGCGCTTACGCATAGTTACCCACATTGTTGGCGCCACAAAACACCAATCATTTTCCGTGCTACACCCCAGTGGTTTGTAAGTATGGATCAGGCTAACTTACGTCAAGATTCTCTTGCTGAGATTAAAAACACGCAGTGGTTACCAGAGTGGGGTGAAAGCCGTATTTCTAACATGGTTGAAAGCCGCCCAGATTGGTGTATTTCTCGCCAGCGTACTTGGGGCGTTCCTATTGCATTGTTCGTTGATAAAGACACCGGTGCACTTCACCCAAATACACAAGAGTTAATTGCTCAAGCAGCAGAGCTTGTTGAAAAGTCTGGTATACAAGCATGGTACGATTTAGAACCAGCTACTTTACTTGGTGAAGAAGACGCCAAGCAATACATGAAAGTGCAAGATACGCTAGATGTATGGTTTGACTCAGGTGTGTCACACGCTTGTGTAGTAGATGCACGTGAAGACCTGGTTGGTCCAGCTGACTTATACCTTGAAGGTTCTGATCAGCACCGTGGTTGGTTTATGTCATCAATGATGACATCTGTTGCTATTAATGGTCATGCGCCATACCGCCAAGTATTGACTCATGGTTTTACTGTTGATGAAAACGGCCGCAAAATGTCTAAGTCACTAGGTAATGTTATTTCACCACAAAATGTGATGAATAAACTAGGTGCTGACATTCTACGTTTGTGGGTGGCTTCTACCGATTACACGGCAGAAATGACTGTGTCGGATGAAATATTTAAACGCTCAGCCGATCGTTACCGCCGTATTCGTAACACCAGCCGTTACTTGCTTGCTAACCTAAATGGTTTTAACCCAGAAACAGATCAAGTAGCTGTTGATGATATGGTTGAGCTTGATAAGTGGATTGTTGGTCGCGCAGCTCAGTTGCAAGACGAGATTTTAGCCGCATACGACAGCTACCAAATGCTATTAGTAACTCAAAAGCTAATGAACTTCTGTACGGGTGAGCTTGGCTCGTTCTATTTAGATGTTATTAAAGATCGTCAATATACAGCTAAGAGTGATAGCCATGCACGTCGTTCTTGTCAAACTGCGCTTTATCATATTGCAGAAGCAATGACGCGTTGGATGGCACCTATTATGAGCTTTACCGCACAAGAAATTTGGGAAGCGTTACCGGGTGAGCGTAGTGACTACGTATTTACATCAGTTTGGTATGATGGCTTACAAGCACCAACAAATAGCCAATTTAGTAACGATGATTGGTTAGAGATTTTAACTGTACGTGACGAAGTAAACCGCTTATTAGAAGCTGCACGTAAAGAAGAAGTCATTGGTGCAACACTTCAAGCAACGGTGAATTTATTTACGGGTAAAGAGCTTGCCGCTAAATTAAACGCGCTTGGTGATGAACTGCGTTTTGTATTGTTAACATCAGCCGTGAATGTTACTGAAGTTGATAGCCAGCCTGTAGATACACAAGCTACCGAGATTGAAGGTTTGTTCATTAGCGTTGCTGCAACAGATGCTGCTAAATGTGAGCGTTGTTGGCATTACAGCGAAGATGTAGGCGTTGAGCCTGCTCATCCTGAAATTTGTGGTCGTTGTGTAAGTAATGTTGACGGCGAAGGTGAAAAGCGTCAATTCGCTTAGGAGTTATTCTTAGTGAGCAAACTAGCCCAAAAAAGTGGTTTAGTGTGGCTTTGGTTGAGTCTATTACTTTTAGTAATAGACTTTGCCAGTAAAACACTTGTTGTAGGGACTATGGCTTATCAAGAGTCTATAAACTTACTCCCTGTTTTTAGTATTACTTATGTACATAACTATGGTGCTGCTTATAGCTTTTTAAGTGAAGCGGGTGGTTGGCAGCGTTGGTTTTTAAGTACAATTGCCGTTGCTATTAGTGCTTTGCTTGTATGGTGGCTAAAACGCTTACCTGCTACAAATAAAGTACTATGCGGTGCTTATGCATTGGTACTTGCTGGCGCTATTGGTAATTTATACGATCGTATTGCGTATGGTTATGTAATCGACTTTATTCACGTTTTTTATAAAGACTCACATTTTCCTGTATTCAATATTGCCGATTGCGCTATTTGTATTGGCGCAGCATTATTGTTATTTGATGCCTTCACCGGCGAGAGTCCAAAGGAGCATAAAGCATGAGCCAAGCTGTAATTGGTGAAAACTCGCAAGTTATTTTCCATTTTTCTATTAAATTAGAAGATGGCTCTGCCGCTGATTCTACCAAGGTGCACAACAAACCTGCTAAATTAACAATGGGTGATGGCAGCTTAACGGCAAACTTCGAAAAGTGTTTATTAGGTTTAACTGCAGGCGAAAGTAAAACGTTTGAATTAGAACCTGAAGATGCTTTTGGTCAACCAAACCCAGATAATATTTACTACGTTGACCGTAGTAAGTTTGGTCCAGAAACACCAGCTAAGGTAGGTGCAATTATTGCGTTTACTCAACCTGATGGCACTGAGCTTCCTGGTTTAGTTCGCGAAGTGCAAGGTGAGTCGGTAACGATTGATTTTAATCACCCTTTATCTGGCCAGCGTTTAACCTTTGAAGTTGATATTATTGAGGTGGAAGGTTAATGGAAATATTACTAGCTAATCCTCGCGGCTTTTGCGCTGGTGTTGACCGTGCTATTAGTATTGTTGAGCGCGCTTTAGATATTTTTGAAAAGCCAATTTATGTTCGCCACGAAGTAGTACATAACCGCTATGTGGTTGATGGACTAAAAAGCCGTGGTGCGGTATTCGTTGAAGAACTTGATCAAGTACCTGACGACAGTATTGTTATTTTTAGCGCACATGGCGTATCGCAAGCGGTTCGCAGCGAGGCTAAACGTCGTGATTTAAAAGTATTTGATGCAACGTGTCCGCTTGTAACTAAAGTGCATATGGAAGTTACACGTGCGAGTCGCAAAGGTATTGAGTGTATTTTAATTGGACATCATGGTCACCCTGAAGTAGAGGGAACAATGGGACAATATGATAACTCAGACGGTGGTATTTATCTTGTTGAAACCGTTGATGATGTTGTTGCGCTTAATGTAAAAAATGCTGAAAATCTTTTTTACTGTAGTCAAACGACTTTATCAGTTGATGATACTGCTGATGTTATTGATGCACTACGCAATAAGTTTCCATCAATTGACGGACCTCGTAAAGATGATATTTGTTATGCAACGCAAAATCGTCAGGATGCTGTTCGTGACTTAGCTGACAAAGTTGATGTGCTATTAGTTGTTGGCGCTAAAAACAGCTCTAACTCTAATCGCTTACGTGAACTTGCAGATAAAATGGGCACTGTTGCTTATTTAATTGATGACGCAACTGATGTGCAAGAGCAGTGGGTTTCAGGTTCTAAATCAGTGGGTGTAACTGCGGGTGCATCTGCGCCAGAAGTGCTTGTACAACAAGTTATAAGCCGATTAAAAGATCTTGGTGGTACGCAGGTTGTTGAAAACCCAGGCGAAGAAGAGAATATTGTATTTGCTGTTCCTGTAGAGCTACGTTAATTTAAAATTTAGATTATAGGAGAGTCGTTATGAGCAAGTCACTAAAAAATGATGGTTTGCTTTTTTCGGCTCTTTTTAATGAGCGAGGCGTATTAGCTTCGCTTATCGTTTCTCAAGTTATTGCTATTGTTTTAGCCTTTGCACCCAATGTAGAAGGCGATATTTGGCTTCGACTTGGGATCATTAGTTTATTTTTACATTTAATTGTTTTAGTCGGTACCTCTTCTTTATACTTTTGTAGATTTTTCTTACAAACGCGCACTCAAACTTTTCAATTAAGTTTGTTTTTTATCTTTTTTTTATTATCTACATGCATTTTTAGTATTTTATTTTCCCATTTTGCTTTTGATATAGATGATACAGATAACTTAATTTATTTCACACTTCGCAATTGCATTATAGTGGCTTTGCTGGCGGCTTTATTCGTCCAATTTTTATTAATTCATTTTGAGAAAGAGCAGCAAACTAAAGCGCTTTCTCGAGCTGAGCTTGATGCCTTGCAAGCTAGAATACGTCCTCATTTTTTATATAATAGTTTAAACACTGCTGCAGAGCTTACTCATCATGATGCCGATGCGGCAGAGCAGGCTATTTTAGCATTAGCCGCCTTATCGCAGGCTGCAATGCACTCAGGAAAAAATGTATCTCTTGACGATGAAATAACGCTGAGTAAGCAATATATAGCACTTGAAACATGGCGTTTCGGTAATCGCTTAAGCGTTGATTGGCAAATACCCAATGAACTACCTGCATTGAGTATTCCTTGTTTAACACTGCAGCCATTAATTGAAAATGCAGTATGCCACGGTGTTGAAACAAGTGAGCATGGTGCAGAAATAAAAGTAGAGCTACATATTACTACCGGCTATATAACCATGATTGTTTCTAACCCAATAACAATTTCTAATGCTCAAACTAGGCCTAATAACGGCATGGCGCTTGAAAATATTCGCCAGCGATTAAATATTTATTATAAAAATAAAGCGCAGCTAACAATTACTAATAAAAATGATGTGTTTAGGGTCAAGGTTGTGATCCCTAAGTTAATTGAGGGCAGTGTATGAACGTACTCATTGTTGATGATGAACCTCTTGCGAGATCGCGCTTAATTCGTTTGTTGGCACATGATAAAAGCATAGTTGTACAAGGCGAGGCAAGTAATGGTAATGAAGCCCTAGTACTGGCTAAAAAGCAAACGCCGGATTTGATTTTTTTAGATGTTGATATGCCTGGTATGAATGGTTTACAAGTTGCTAATGAGCTCAATAGTTTAACTCTACCTCCTGCTATTGTTTTTATAACTGCTCACCCTGAGCATGCCTTCGATGCTTTACAATTAAGCGCTGCAGGCTATTTAGTTAAACCTATTTCAGAGCAATCATTGCAAAAGGTGCTTAAGCAAGTTGGGCGCTTAAATAAAGTACATATTCAAAAACAACAAAATGCAAAAATCTCTTATCAGCTAGCTGGTACTCTACGCAGTGTTGATATAAATGATGTTTTGTATTTTAGTGCCGAAGAAAAGTATACCAAAATGATATTCTGTGGTGGAGAAGCTTTACTTGAACAAAGTCTAAAACAATTAGAGTTACAATATCCTACACATATTTTGCGAATTCATCGCAATACATTGGTTAATAAACAAAAAGTAATTGCTTTGCATTCAAAAGCGAATGGCAATCATATGATTGAGCTACAAGGGTGCAGTGAGTTATTGCCAGTGAGCCGCCGTGAGCTTAAATTAGTAAAAAATTCGCTTTAGGCTTACCTTGCAATTAACCTCCCCTTGATTTAAATACATTTGAGTCTTAATTATCAACGGTGTTATTGAATAAACAGGTTTAATTAACCGTTTATCAACAAATATAACCGCTTGTCTTAGTCCTCATTGATTCCTCAAATAAATAACATAAACTTAAAATCAGATAATTTTTATTTGGTTTTATTATGCAATCACCTCACGTAAAAGTGCAAAGAGGCTTCACTCTGATTGAAGTGCTAATTGCATTTATTATTCTTAGTTTTGGCCTTTTAGGCGCAGTTGCTTTGCAAGCAAAAGCAAAGCAAGCAAGTTTTGATTCTATGCAGCGTGCTGCTGCAGTTGCACTTGGTAATGATATTGTGCAGCGTATCCGTGCTAACGATACCCCGCAAATAGCTAGCCTATATACCCAAACATTTAATAGCGAAGCCTTAACTAAAACCTCACAGACGTGTTTTACAAGCACTTGTAGCGCAGCGCAAGTTGCAGCCCTAGACCTTGAGCAATGGAAAAGAGCTATAAAAGCAAGGGAAAACACAGGCTCTTTAGATGACGCAACTGTATGTATTGCGGCTACTGCAGTTGCAGGTACAGGTGGTAAAGCATTTAATTTAGAGGTCGTTGTATCTTGGCAAGGGCGTCAAGAGTTTAATGCAAATGATGCTACTGGCGCTATAAAGTGTGGAACGGCTGATAAAAAGCGCCGTTTAGTTGTTTTAACTAGTTATATTTACCTTAGGAGCTAACATGAAGCAAAAAGGTTTTACACTTGTAGAAATGATGATTTCATTATTTATTGGTGGGTTAATTTTAGGCGGCGTTATGTTTACCTATATAGGTATGAAAGTAACCACTAAAGATACGATGACTATTGGTGAACTTCAAGAATCAGGACGCCTTGCAATTAACATAATGCAACGTGATATTGAGCAAATTGGCTTTTGGGGCACTTATTATGATGATTCTTTTACTTCGGTAAACACAGAAGCATTATCAAACCCGCTAAATGACTGTTTCGAAGGACTAAATAACGGTAGTTTTCCTGATTTGGCAACTGCGAGTAACTTTAGAACTATTTATGCGAAGGTTGCAGATGCTTCAAAAGAACTAAACTGCGTAACGAGTCCAGTAAAAGGTACCGATATTATTCAGTTAAAGTTTTTACAAGGTGATCAATTAACTGAAGCTGAGACTCAAACGAGTGAAAACTATTTCATAGCGGAGCAAGAGAGAGCTCAATTCAAGCGAGGTGAAATTACAGGAAGTTCTGTTAATGCCTCTATTTGGCCGTATAGCCATCATGTTTATTATATTTCAGAGCAAACATATAAAGTAAATAACAAGAACCTAACTGTACCTGCATTAATGAGAAAGCGCTTAGTTGGTGGAAATATCACCACAGAAACTATTATGGAAGGTGTCGAAAACATGCGGTTTGTTTTTGGTCTCGATACAAACAGCGACAATCGTGTAGATACATACCGAAGTATTAAAAGTATGGAGCACACTGATTGGGAAAATCGAAAGGGTATTTTAACAGTACAGGTATTTTTATTAATACGCGCATTGGAGCCAGACCCTGGGGTTAAAATTAAAAACCAAACTTACATATTAGGTGAAGATGAAAACAAGCGTGAATTGAAATTCACAGATAGTTTCAGACGCACAGTGTTTACCACGACTATTCGATTAAATAATGTTGGATCAAATTTATGGCGTATTTAAAACAATCACAGAAAAAGCAGCAGGGTGTAGTACTGATCACTGCTCTAATAATGGTAATTGCAGTGACGGGTATAGCGGTGACTCTTATGAGCAGTAGTAGTATTGATATTAAAATTACCAATGCAGCGCAAGAGCGTGAAGTGGCCGAAAATGAACTTATTGGCGAAGTACAGCGCATGATTTCTGATGAAGCAAATAAAGGTGCGAATAATCAGTTTTTTTTGAGTCCAGATGAAGTCACTTCGATTGCAGCCTCTGATAAAGAAGGCATGGTGATCGCAACACATGATGGTATGCAAAGCAAAATGGTTAATCTAAACAAAGGTGCGCTTGACCTAGAGTGTCCTCGACGCTTTAATTTTACTGCAGGTATATCGTGCAATATGTTACAGGTCGCCACTACGATAGAATATGGCTCTAAAAGTAAGCATGAACTAACCATTGTTACAGGTGTAGCACAAGAAATGGCTAGCGTAAGTAAGGGGATTTAAGATGAAATTTAAATTAAACAAAGTGCTAGCCTCTTTACTTGGCTTAACAATAAGTGCGTCAGTTTATGCTGAAGATATAGAGCTTTATGTTAATCATGATGTGGATGTTGAAGAAAAACCTCGAGTATTACTGATTTTTGATACATCAGGGAGCATGGCCTTTTCATCAAGTACAGGTAGTAATTGTGGGCAATATTCGAGTGGAGGTTGGGTTTTATGTTCTGATAGTCGATTAGCTGCAGCACAGTTTGCGATGAATAAAGTTATTACCGATAACGAAGATACTATCGACTTTGGTTTAATGCGCTTTAAAGCCACAGACGGTGGTTATATAGTTAATGGAGTTGGTAAAGATTCTACAATTATACGAAATTCACTTGCTGCTTTACCTGCTGCTGGCGGTACTCCTTTGACAGAAACCCTTTGGGAAGCTTATTTATATATTACAGGGCAAAAAGTTCAATATGGCTTAGAGGCCACAATTCTTGAACGTGATACGAGTGTCGAGTTAAGAACTGGAAGTGAGTTTACACAGCTTGAATGTGGTTGGGTTAGAAATAGAGGTCGCTGGAGTTATGAGTGTGAAAATGTAACTACAAATAATTATGAGTATACTTACATATCGCCCTTTGCAGATAGCACCGCTGAGGCTAAGCGCTGCGACAACTCGATAAATATCATTTATATGACCGATGGCGACCCATCTGGTGATAATGATAGTGACAGCCAAATTAGTGCAGAGCATGAGAAGTACTTTGGGGAAGGATTAAACTGGAATACGGATAGTTACTACAGTAGTTACCTACACCAAATGGCTAAAATTATTCATGGTACAAGTGATACTACTGTTGATTTATACCCGTCGACTCCCGATATTCATGAAACAGGCCGTTTATATACTATCGGTTTTGGCTCTGGTATGAGCGCGAGTGGACAAGAGCTTTTACGTAGGGCCGCTTCTTTAGGTGGTGGTGAAAACTTGCCCGCAAGTACGCCAGATGAGCTTTCTGAATCATTAAACAGTGCAATTTCTCGTATTCGTGAAGTAAATGATAGCTTTTCATCGCCGTCCGTTGCTAGTAACAACGTAGATCAAACCCGTAGTCGAGATGCTATTTATTTTGCAATGTTTTACCCAGAGACAAATACCCGCTGGGGCGGTAACTTAAAAAAGTTAAAGGTATCGGGTAGTAACATAGTTGATTCAACAGGCAATGTAGCGCTTGATTCTAATGGTTTGATAGACACTGATGCAAAAACATTTTGGCTTCCTGATGGTAAGTCAGCAGATGGGAACTTAGTAGCACAAGGTGGCGTTAATTATCAACTAAGTACCTTAACAGGAACCAACGCAGAAGAACGAAGAACACTATATACAGATAAACAAGGCGATATAGTACGATTTACTACATCGATTGTTAGTGACATTCTTGATTTAATAACTAATAACCCAATTAGCTTATCTAGTTCAGATATTAAATGGGCTATGGGTATTGATGTTGATGATGAAGATAACGATAACGATACCACGGATCAAAGAGATGATATTTTTGGTGATCCTCTGCATTCAAAGCCTGTTGCGCTTGATTACGGTAATGATGATATTCGTATTCTTATTGGTACCAATGCTGGTTTTTTGCATATGTTTAAAGACGATGATACAAATAATGAAGTATCTGAAAGCTGGGCATTTATACCCTCAGATCTGTACAGCATTATTCAACCGCTGCGCAACAAAGAAACGGGTAAAAAATATGGTATGGATGGTCCAATCAGCGTTTATTTTAATAATAAAAACTTAAATAGCGATGGTTTAAACGACGGGATTATTGATGCGAGTGGTGATGATGAAGTATGGGCTTTTGCAGGAATGCGTCGAGGTGGTAAAAACTACTACGCACTGGATATAACAAATCCCGATCAGCCTAAAAAACTATGGAGCGCACCAATAGAAGGCGGAAAAGGTGATTTTAAAGAGCTTGCGCAAACATGGTCAAAACCGCAAATAGCCTACATTAAAGCATTTGGTGACAAGCCTTTATTAATTTTTGGTGCTGGGTACGATACAAACAAAGATGCGGTGATTAAAAGTGAAGATAGTACAGGGCGAGGTATTTACATTGTTGAAGCAGAAACAGGTAAAAGAGTATGGGCATTAACACCCGATATTAATGGCTTTAAAGGTAAGCATAGTATTGCTGCAGATATTACCACGCTTGACTCAGATTATGATGGATATATAGACCGAATTTATGCGGCAGATACTGGTGGAGATATTTGGCGTATAGATATGCCAGGCACTAGTACTAGTGAATTTAGTCACTTTAAATTAGCTGAGCTTGGCAGTAATAAAGCAACTGAGGACAGACGCTTTTTTTACAAACCACTCGTTGCACGAACCATTTATAGTAAAGTAAGCGAGACAACGGTTGGTGGTAGTACCGTTATAACACGCTTAGATACGCCGTATGATGCAATAGTTATTGGTAGTGGTAACCGCTCAAAACCAACCGGTACCAATGAAAAAGATCAACTGTTCATGATCAGAGATGAAAATACAGTTACTAAATCATATAAAACGAATGCACCGGATACTATTGTACCTGCTGATTTGATGCAAATGAATTCAGACCCATTTGGTAATGCTCTAGATGACGTTAATGATTTTGTTGACTTAGAAGTCGACTTGGCTAAATTTAATGGTTGGAGATATGAGTTAGGAACGGGTGAAAAATCACTAGCTGCTGCTACAGTTGTTGGAGGTGTTGCTTATTTTACAAGTTTCACACCTGCATCAGATACATCGACTGAAAACCAATGTTCACTAAGTGGTGGTGGTGGTTCTTTATACGCATTTCACTTACATTACGGTACTAAAGTGTATGACGACCTTAAATTTACAACCAGCTATGATGTACCAGATACACCTCAGTTATACTTTGGCGAAGGCCCTTCATGCGTAGATGGTAATGGAGATGGTAAGTGTGATGACAACCCAACAGTTGACGTAACACAAGAAAGTCAGTTTTATCTAATTGGGCCGGGTATCAAAGGTGAAAATGCTGAAAACCCAATGAAGCCTGTTGAGATAAAGGGCCCTGGCTTAACAATTGTTGATGGTAAAGTTGTATTGGTTAATGACAATGCTGTAGGGTTTGGCTTTAAAACTCAACAAACATATATCTATAAACGTGAAGAAAATGACGAAGTTAATAATTAAGGAAATTAAATGAAGAAACAACATGGGTTTACCTTAATTGAGCTGATGATAGCGGTTGCAATTGTAGGCATACTTGCCTCAATTGCATTGCCCAATTATACAGAATATGTAAAGCGTGCTTCGCGCGCTGAAGCTGCTGCAGCATTGTTAGATGCTGCAAACAAAGAGGAGCAATATTTTGTAGATAATCGTGAGTATACGCAATCCTTTACTGACTTAGGGCTACAAAGTAAAACCGAAAATGGTCACTTTGAACTATCTATCAGCGTAGTCGATAGTAATACCTTCACTATTACAGCTAAGCCTATAGACGGTGCTGTAAAAGGAGATACTGATTGTAAAGAGCTTTCAATCACTGATATTGGTCTCAAAGGTGCAAAAGGGTCTAAAGGTGACACCGATGTTGGTTATTGCTGGGGTCGATAGCCTAGATTACTTCTTCTGGCACTTATCAGTTGATTTAATACGTATTCTGCCAGTTTGACTTACTGATAAGGCCAACCCCTCGAGGTTGGCCTTATTGCTGTTGGGGCAATATATAAAAGTACCATTTTGAAAACCATTCAAAGAACCATCAGGACGAAACGTAATTGCGCTGCGAGGGTATTTAAGACTGTCAGCTTCATGGATCTCCTCAAAAGTACTTAAGAGTAGTTCATCATCATCTAACGAGGTTGATTTATCTTTGTCGATAAAGAGTGACATTTGGCCATTCCACTCGTCCTTTGTACATTGACTGTCTTTTAGTGCACAAAGCGTGACGTAAGTAGTATTTTCAATGGCATATAAACGGCCATAATTTATATTTCGGTGTAGGAGGTTTACGTGGTTATCTAAGCGGTTTTTAGCTAAAAAATCTGGGTAAAACCACATAGATAATTGGCTGATAATACTGACAACAGCCATAGATACCATTAATTCGAGAAGTGTTACTCCCTTACTTTTTGATATTGATAATCTCATCCTTGAAGACCTGAGTTAATAAATGATTAACTCAGTCTAGTAAATGATACAAATATGACAAGATATAATTGTACGTTTTTTAATCGCACTTTTCAGTGGTGTCACCAAGGTAGAAAGCAGTGCCAGATACTGATACATTCAGCGCTTTATTGTTTTCATTGTCATTATTAGGGCAGTATACAAAGCCAGCAAAGTTACCGCTGGTGTTTAGGTTTGTTGTAATGCGCCCACTAGTATTAAAGCGAAGGCTACTATCACCAGTAAATTTAACCTTGTCTATACTATTTATCTGCTCCATGGTGCGTAAAATAGTATCTTCTTTCCAGTTATATATTCCGTTATTATTAGTATCTACAAAGAGAGTTATGATTGAATCCTCCCCCCATGAGCTTTGACATTTAAAGTATCTATTAATCTCAACTTTACTTATAGGAGCAGGGCATATGATAACAATTTCATCCGTACTTGCAGCTTGAGCACGGGCGTAGCTAATATTTCTTTTTAATTCCAACAAAAAATTCTCAGCTCTATTTTCTTCTAGCATATCGCTGCTATTCCAAATCGCAATTGATGCAATAATGCCAACGATAGCAACGGTTACCATGAGTTCTAAAAGGGTGAACCCGTTTTGTTTGTTTTTCATATTAATCTCATTTACTGCTAGTCATTTAAGTATAGCTATTTTTATATAATAAATTATACCACGATCGGTTGTTTTATCACCGTAATTCAATTGCTTTGTTTGCTATGAACACTATGATTGTCTAAAATCGAGGCAACTGAAGCTTTCAAAAGTAATTAATATGAAAAAAATAGAAGCAATTATCAAACCTTTTAAGTTAGACGATGTGCGTGAAGCGTTGTCAGATGTGGGTATTACGGGGATGACGGTAAGCGAAGTTAAAGGCTTTGGGCGTCAAAAAGGTCACACTGAGCTATATCGTGGCGCAGAGTATATGGTCGATTTTTTACCTAAAGTAAAACTTGATATTGTATTGACTGATGAAGATGTAGACCGTGCAATTGAAGTTATTGTAAAAACGGCGCAAACAGGAAAAATCGGTGATGGTAAAATATTTGTCACAGATGTTGAGCGTGTAATACGTATTCGTACTGCAGAGGAAGATGAAGAAGCGATTTAAGCTTGTTTTTCTATGTAGTTAAAAGGCGCTTTAGTAAGCGCCTTTTTTATTTATTTAGTTCTTTTATTTAGTTTTCGTGTTTGCTTTGCGTGCTCACTAAGCTCAGTTAAACCTAATTGGTCGTAACTTTTCTCCATCATTTCAAGCGCGGGATCTAAGTAACTGCTTTGTGAATAATGCTCAACAACAAACTTACCTCTATTAGCAGCAGCTAAATAAGCTTCACGTTCGTAATAGTAAGTTGCTACTTTTAATTCATAACGTGCCATGCGGTTTAAAAGCCACACTAAACGACGCTTAGCTTCAGGCGCGTAATCACTTTTTGGAAAACGTTTTACTAATGTCGATAAATCTGTAAATGCAACACGAGTACGGTTAGCATCACGGTCGGCTCTATCTACACCAAAGTACTCTTGGAACGCATTTTTATCTGCTTTAATATTTACTAAACCACGCATGTAATACATGTAGTCTAAATCTTTATGATTTGGGTTTAAGCGAATAAAGCGGTCAATGGTTGCAAGTGCTTGTTCAGTATTACCTGATTGATAATGTGCATAGACTAAGTCCATTTGTACTTGCTTAGAGAATGGGCCAAATGGGTAGCGAGAGTCTATAGCACTCAAAAGTTCAATTGCACGAGCATATAAACCAGAATCTAGCGTTTCTTTTGCATCTTCATATAAAGCGTGTGCAGACTTATTCGGTACACGTTGAATGTCTTCTTGGTCTGGAGCAGACGAACAAGCGCCTAAACTAAGTACAGAAACTGAAAAAACAATGGCAAATGCACGTTTCCCTATTTTATTTATCATTTTATTTGTTACCTTCGATGTCTTCGGCTAGGCCAAGTCGGTAAAACCGAGTAAACTATGCGTATTATATTATGCTTTTATTAAAAGCGATTCTAACCCAGTCGAGCAAAGCTTGCACTGGTAAATTGGGTAAAGTTACTAATGTCAGAGCAAATTTCTCTTCAAGCCGACGTTCCAACCGAATTAGGTGGTAAACGTCTAGACCAAGTATTAGCACAATTGTTCCCTGATTATTCACGTTCTCGTATAAAAACGTGGATTTTGGATGATAAAATCACTGTAGACGGTGAAATTTTCAACACTCCACGCGAAAAGCTACTAGGTGGTGAAGTTGTAAGTGTTGAAACAACAATTGAAGCACCACGCGAATACGAAGCACAAGATATCAAATTAAACATTGTTTATGAAGACGATGATATTTTGGTAATTAATAAACCAATGGGCCTAGTGGTTCACCCAGGTGCGGGTAACCCTAATGGAACAGTGCTAAACGCATTGCTACATTACTACCCTGAAATAATTAACGTGCCACGCGCAGGTATTGTACATCGTTTAGATAAAGACACGACCGGTTTAATGGTTGTAGCTAAAACGATTCAGGCCCAAACGCATTTAGTGAAAGCACTACAAAAGCGCGAAAATTTCACTCGTGAATATGAAGCACTGTGTAATGGCACCATGACTGCTGGTGGTATGGTTGAAAAAGCAATTGGCCGCCATCCTACGCAGCGTACGCATATGGCCGTACATGAAATGGGTAAGCCGGCAATTACGCATTACCGTGTTGCTGAAAAGTTCCGTGCTCATACTCGTTTACGTTTGCGTTTAGAAACAGGTCGTACTCACCAAATTCGTGTGCATATGGCACATTTAAATCATCCGCTAATTGGCGATCAATCTTATGGCGGCCGTCCGCGTCCACCTAAAGGTGCAACACCTGAGTTATTTGAGTTACTTCGTAGCTTTAGACGCCAAGCACTACATGCCGTAAAATTAAGTATTGCGCATCCAATCACGGGTGAAATGATGACATGGCAAGCTCCTATCCCTGACGATATGGTTGCTATGACACATGCACTACGTGAAGATACTAAAGCTAATCCTGATATCGATAGATAATGCACTTATTGTCAGCGACATGGCAAAACCTTCATAAAGTAGGAACGTTAAGTACTACTTGTGGAGGTGGTGTTTCAAAAACCCCATTTGAAAGTTTCAATTTGGGATACCATGTTGGAGATAATCAAGATCATGTATCAAAAAACCGCTCACTATTAACCAAACACTTACCTAAATCTGCCGTGTGGCTAAATCAAGTTCATAGCTCTGAGGTTGTTATTGTTGATGAACATTTTGACTCTAATAAGTTACACAATGCTGATGCGCTTTATACTCAGTTATTAAATCAGCCTTTGGCTATCATGACCGCCGATTGCTTGCCTATTTTATTAGTGAGTGATGATGAAAAGGAAGTTGCAGCTATACATGGCGGCTGGCGAGGGCTTGAGCAGGGAATTATTAAAAATACTTTAGAATGTTTTAGCTCAAAGTATGAAAATATAAATGCTTGGCTAGGGCCTGCAATTGGGCCAACTCAATTTGAGGTTGGCGCTGAAGTGTTTGAGTTATTTCAAAAAAGGTCTTCTTCATTTATTCAAGCATTTACACCACAAGCTAATGGCAAATATCTTGCTGATATTTATGGCATTGCGCGTACTTTACTTACCCAGCAAGGCGTTAAAAAGATTACAGGCGGCGACTATTGTACAGTCTCTCAAAGTGACTTATTTTTTTCTTATCGACGGGATGGACAAACCGGACGTATGGCAAGTTTGATCTGGCGCAAGTAATTAGCACCTTTAGCTATTATATTTCTCTCTACACCTTGAACAAACACCTAAACATACCCATTAATTAAGCAATTAGATTATTTAATAGGTAACACCATGCGTTTAGATAGATTTACAAGTAAATTTCAATCTGCGCTTTCTGATGCGCAATCGCTAGCCCTTGGCCGCGACCATCAATTTATTGAACCCGTACATTTAATGTATTCATTACTGCAGCAAAGCGGCTCCAGTGTGCGCGCGTTATTTGCCCAAACGGGGGTCAGCGCAGATGAACTTAACACCAAGCTTTCTCAAGAAATAGAAAAACTATTTAAAGTAGAAGGCGTAGGTGGCGACGTGCAGCTATCAAATAATATGGCTTCACTTATTAACCTATGTGACAAGTATGCGCAAAAACGCAAAGACAAATACATTTCAAGTGAATTGTTTGTACTGGCAGCATGCGACGATAAAGGTCCACTTGGCGATATATTCAGATCGTTAAATATTACCTCGACTAAAATTGAAACTGCAATTAAAGCGATTCGCGGCGGTCAAAAAGTTGATGACCCAAATGCCGAAGAAACACGTCAAGCGCTTGAAAAGTACACGATTGATCTAACTGAGCGAGCAGAGCAAGGTAAGCTTGACCCTGTTATTGGTCGTGATGACGAAATTCGCCGCACGATTCAAGTACTACAACGGCGCACTAAAAATAACCCTGTATTAATCGGTGAACCAGGTGTTGGTAAAACAGCAATAGCAGAAGGTTTAGCACAGCGTATTATTAATGGTGAAGTACCCGAAGGATTAAAAAACAAACGTGTTTTATCGCTTGATTTAGGAGCACTAGTTGCGGGCGCTAAATATCGCGGTGAATTTGAAGAGCGTTTAAAATCAGTGCTAAACGAATTGGCTAAAGAAGAAGGCCAAGTTATTTTATTTATTGATGAAATACATACTATTGTGGGTGCAGGCAAAAGTGATGGCGCAATGGATGCGGGCAATATGCTAAAACCTGCTTTAGCACGCGGTGAATTACACTGTGTTGGCGCAACCACGCTTGATGAATACCGTAAATATATAGAAAAAGACGCAGCTCTTGAGCGTCGATTCCAAAAGGTACTTATTGAAGAGCCATCTGTTGAAGATACCATTGCAATATTACGTGGCTTAAAAGAGCGGTATGAGCTGCATCATTCAGTAGAAATAACGGATCCCGCGATAGTTGCTGCGGCGCAGTTATCTCACCGCTACATTAGCGATCGTCAGTTACCAGATAAAGCAATTGATTTAATTGACGAAGCGGGGTCTTCGATTCGATTACAAATTGATTCAAAACCAGAGTCGTTAGATAAGCTTGAACGTCGTATTATCCAATTAAAATTAGAAGATAATGCACTTGCTAAAGAAAAAGATGAGGCGAGTCAAAAACGTCGCACTGAAATGCAAGAGTTGATCACCGACCTTGATGGACAATATCGTGAACTAGACGAAATTTGGAATGCTGAAAAAGCATCGCTTCAAGGTACACAAGTAATTAAAGCCGAACTTGAACAAGCAAGATTAGATTTAGATGTAGCGCGAAGAGCAAGTGATTTACAGCGTATGTCAGAGCTGCAATATGGGCGAATTCCAGAGCTTGAACGAAAACTTGATTTAGCCTCACAAGCTGAAATGCATGAAATGACTCTGCTTAAGAACCAAGTAGGTGAGGATGAAATTGCTGAAATTTTATCTCGCTGGACAGGTATTCCTGTTGCAAGAATGCTACAAGGTGAGCGTGAAAAGCTGCTGCAAATGGAAGATAAGTTACACAGTAAAGTAATAGGGCAAGATGAAGCGGTCGTTGCTGTTGCTAACGCAATACGACGCTCACGTGCAGGACTTGCAGATCCTAATCGCCCAATTGGTTCTTTCTTGTTTTTAGGTCCAACAGGTGTGGGTAAAACCGAGCTTACAAAAGCACTGGCAGGTTTTATGTTTGATACCGAAGATGCCATGGTACGTATCGACATGTCTGAGTTTATGGAAAAGCACTCAGTTGCACGCCTAGTGGGCGCACCTCCAGGTTATGTGGGTTATGAAGAGGGCGGTTATTTAACAGAAGCTGTTCGTCGTAAACCTTACTCAGTTATATTGCTTGATGAAATAGAAAAAGCACACCCAGATGTGTTTAACATTTTACTGCAAGTGTTAGATGATGGCCGATTAACTGACGGACAAGGTAGAACCGTTGATTTTAAAAATACTGTTATTATCATGACATCAAATTTAGGCTCAGATATTATCCAAGAACAAGCGGGGAATAATGACTATACGACCCTTAAAGCTAAAGTAATGGAAGTATTGATTAATGAGTTTAGACCTGAGTTTATTAACCGTATTGACGAGACTGTTGTATTCCACCCGTTAGCAAACGAGCATATAAAAGAAATAGCCGATATTCAGTTAATGAAATTACGTGAGCGTTTAACAGAGATGGGGTATCTGCTTGAAATAAGCGATGCTGCACTTGAGCGAATTGCAGCAAGTGGGTTTGATCCTGTGTACGGTGCACGCCCGCTTAAGCGTGCTATTCAGCAAACGATTGAAAATCCGCTAGCACAAAAGCTACTTAATGGGGACTACATACCAGGTAGCGTGATTGTTATTGATGCAAATGACGACTCTTTGGTATTTACCAAACGCTGATTGTAAATAATTAAACTCTAAAGCCGCTAAAATAGCGGCTTTTTTATGTTTGTTAAACTTTAAAGGTTAGTAATAAATCATTCACTCTACGTGAGCCTTCAACAAGCTCAGCTGCACCTTTTGCCACATTAAAGCTTAAACTTAAGTTGTTATCGCCAAAGTCTTTAATTTGCGAAACATTATTACTAATCTCGTTACTAACCATTTGTTGCTCTTCTGCAGCGGATGATATTTGTATTGCCAAGTGAGATATTTCACTGATTTGGATAAAAATATCCTCTAATTCAACTTGGGTTTTATCGGTTGTCAAAACACAGTTATCGGCTTGTGCTTTAGTGCTTTGCATTACTTTGGACCAGCTAAATAAAGTGTCTTGTATTTCTTTAATAGAACTATGGATTTGTGTCGTAGCATTTTGAGTGCGTGACGAAAGAGTCCTTACCTCATCGGCGACTACAGCAAAGCCTCGACCATGTTCTCCCGCTCTAGCTGCTTCAATCGCTGCATTAAGAGCAAGTAAGTTAGTTTGATCGGCAATTCCCTCTATTTCACTCATTACCTTACCAATTTTATCTGCTTCAGAGGCTAAGCTGGTGGCTGTATTTGCTGCTTGTTCTACTTGAGAAGCTAAGTCAGATACCATTTTACTATTATCAGCAATGTGGTCTTTTATCTCTGAGCAACTTTGATGGGTGTTATTCACTTTATCCGCTGTTTGAGCGGTATTTACTGATATTTCACCAATGGTAGAACTCATTTGAGTCATCGCTGATGCAATTTGTTCTAAACGCTCACCTTGAGAAGAAATCCCTTTTTCGGTGAGTGTTGATTGTTTGTCTAAATCAGTTGCGATGCCATTAAAGCTTAATGTTGAGTCTTTCATACGGCCAAGGACGGTGCGCAATTTTGCACTTAGCATTTGCTCTCTATAATCACTTACACTGTGCGGTGTATGGCCGCTGTAAATATAACGAGAGATTGAATCGGCTTTTGCTTTTTGTTCGCGTAATATTTTAGGGGTAACAATGAGTTCGTCATAATTTAGCACAATAACTAAAGCACAAATAAATAGGCTAATTGCAGCAATGGTGATTGATGCCGCAACAGCAATAAAAATCAGCCAAAATAATAGGCTTATAAAAGTAAGGCTTTGTCTTATTGTGGTGTGTTCTCGTAGTTTAAATAATGACTTGTTGGTATTTATTTTGTTGTAAAGTGTTTGTGCACGTTGCTTAAGTTGAGAGTTTGCTTTGGTTCTTACAGATTGATAACCAACAAGTCGGCCATGTTCAAAAATGGGGGTTACAAAGGCATCTACCCAGTAATAGCGGCCATCTTTACAGCGGTTTTTAACCATACCGCGCCACGAGTGTTCTTGTTTTAATGTTGCCCACATTTCTTTAAAGGCTGCTTTTGGCATATCAGGGTGGCGAACAATATTATGATGCTGACCGATAAGCTCTTGTGCGCTATATCCTGCTACAGCACAAAACGCTTGATTGACGTATGTTATTACACCTTTAAGATCAGTAGTGGAAACCAGCTCTTGTGATTCATCAAAGTATACTTCTTCATTTTTTAAGCTTTTATCATTGTGCATTGTATTTATTATCATCCTTTATTGTTGCAGTCATTATATTGCTTACACCCTACAAAGCAAAAAATAGCGTCCTTCCTTCTATGCTCATAAGACAAATAATTGTATTTATTGATCTAGATCAAGTTTAAATACCGGACAGCTAAATTGAACTGATTTTGCATAAGTTCCGGTCTATTACTTTAAGCTGATATTTTACTTATTTGATTTATAGTTAAATACGTATTTAAAGCATTTGTATAATGCACATAGCAATGGCAATATTACGACTTAATATAATGATGTTGGTCATATTAAGCGCATGTATAAAGTGGGGAAATAATTATTAAATTTGAAAGTTATATAGTTCTTAGCAATTTATACCAGTTGCATTAAATAAGTGATCTATTATAGCGCTAAGAAAATAGCACAATAGCAAGGCGAAAATTATGACATGTAGTTGTTCTATATGAGTAATTTTCAACGCAGTGAATGCGCTATTTAATGCGATACAATGATCATATTTTCAATAAAAATTGGTATTAATCTTGAGTCTAAGTAATTAGTCCCCATAACCTTATGATTAAGCCACGTGGCCCGAGGAAAGATTTTTTGACAACACATGATTTAGCTAACGCACTTGAAGCGTTATCAGTAAATGAGCACCAACATGCAGTTAAAGGCATTAAACGTGGCATAGAGCGAGAGTCGCTAAGAATACAAGAGAATGGTGCTATATCACCTAAAGGCCATCCAAAAGGGGTGGGCAGTGCATTAACTAATGGCCATATCACAACTGATTTTTCTGAATCTTTACTTGAATTTATTACTCCAGTTAGTGAGTCGTCAACGCAAACTCTTAAGCAATTAAAAGATCTTCAAAAGTTCACTCTAGAAAAAATGGACGATGAACTGCTTTGGCCTATTAGTATGCCATGCTTTATTGAACACCAAGATGATATTGTTTTAGCTCAATTTGGTAGTTCAAATACTGGTCAAATGAAAACACTATACCGTGAAGGGTTAAAAAATCGTTACGGAAGTATGATGCAAGCAATTGCAGGTGTTCACTTTAATATTTCATTCCCAGATACGCTTTGGCAATCGCTTCATTCGTTACAAAAAAGCAATGCTAGCCTTCAAGATTTTATTTCAGAAGGTTATTTAGCACTTATTCGTAACTTTAAACGCGAACTATGGCTAATAAGTTACATGTTTGGTGCATCGCCAGCATTGTGTAACTCATTTTTACAAGGTCGAAAAACCGATTTACCATTTAAAAAACTAGGTAAAGGTACACTTTACTTAGAAGTTGGTACGGCACTGCGTTTAGGCAATTTAGGTTATACAAATAGCGCTCAGTCGTCACTACGCGTAATGTATAACTCGTTAGATGAATATGTAGCAGGCCTTAAAAAAGCAATCAACACACCATCAGAAATTTATGGTGATCTTGATGACTACAAGAGTGAAAACCCTAAGCAGTTAAATAAAAATATTCTGCAGATTGAAAACGAATTTTACTCGCCAATTCGTCCTAAGCGTAATGCTAAAAGTGGCGAAACGCCAACAGATGCACTGCTTCGAGCAGGCATTGAATACGTAGAAATTCGCGCATTAGACGTTAATCCGTTTAGCGAAGTTGGTATTGATATTGAGCAAATTCACTTTTTAGATGTGTTTTTAACGTATTGTTTATTAAAAGATTCAGCTCCAATGGATTGGAAAGAACAAGCACGCAGTACTGAAAACCTCGACACAGTAGTCAATCAAGGTCGAGAAGAAGGGCTAATGCTTAACTTTAATAACACACAGCGTAGTCTTCAGTCGTGGGGCGATGAAATATTTGCACAGCTCACTGATGTCGCTAAATGGATGGATAATGCTTATGGTGTTAATTATTACTCCGATACTATAAAGCGCATGGCAACGTGGGTGCATAATCCAGAGCTTACTTATTCTGGACGTTACGTGTCGCAATTAAAAGAGTCTGGTTTAGACAACGGTCACTTTGCACTAGCACTGGCTAATAAATACAAACAAAGCCACGCAGACACTGATTACAGTGAGTTTTTAAAGCCTTGGCTGGAACAACAAGTTGTAGAGTCTAACGAAGCACAAACTGCAATTGAGCAAGCAGATACTCAGTCATTTACCGCCTTTTTAGATGCGTATTTTGGCGGTAAATAATTTTAATACTTAGTAAAATTTAAGCAAAAAAAACGCAGCCTAAGTAGGCTGCGTAAATATATATTCAGGGATGAACTAATGCTGTACTGCTGCATTCATTGAGTCAGACCCACACTTTTTAGAAAAGTTCTGTGAGATCTTAGAAAAATGAAAAAAAATGCAATTATTTTATCTCTTGCCATTACTTTAGCTGGTTGTGCTACAGCCCCTCCAAAACAACCTAACGATCTATGTAAAATCTTTGAAGAAAAACCTGATTGGTATTTTGACGCAAAAGATGCGCAAGAAAAATGGGGTTCTCCTAAGCATGTACTCATGAGTATGATGTACCAGGAAAGCTCATTTAAGCATGATGCCGCTCCGCCTATGGAGTACTTCTTATGGATAATTCCAACCGGTCGCGCAAGTGATGCTTATGGTTACTCACAGGCTAAAACACCAACATGGTCAGATTATATTCGTGAAACAGGCAACAATGGTGCTGATAGAGACGACTTTGACGATGCAATCGACTTTATGGCGTGGTTTGTTTATAAAACGCATAAAGTAAATAAAATCTCTAAATGGGATGCTTACGCACAATACCTTAATTATCATGAAGGTTGGGGTGGCTATAAGCGTGGCACATATAAAAAGAAAAAGTGGTTAATGGGTGTAGCAAATAAAGTTAAACACAGAGCGAGCCGTTATGGCGCGCAATTAAAGCGCTGTGAAGACGAGCTTGATAAAGGTTGGTTTGAACGTCTTATATTTGGCTAGAGAGTTATTAATGGATATAAAAAAGGAGCCAATCGGCTCCTTTTATACTTAGCGAGAACGCTTATTAGGCTGAATCTTCACCTGTTTTATCATATTCTCTTTTACTTCAAGTACTTCAATAGGGTAGCCCGCAATACGTAGACTAATATTTGCATCGGGAATATCTTCTAAGTATTCAACAATTAAACCACTCAAAGTTTTTGGGCCGTCTAGTGGGAAATCCCAACCCATCTCTTTATTTAAATCGCGTACGTTAGCGCCGCCATCTACAATACAAGAGCCATCAGTTTGTGTTTCTACTTCTTCGCTTGGCGTACGAGTTTGTGTAGTTGTAAAATCGCCAACAACTTCTTCTAAAATATCTTCAAGCGTTACTAAACCTTGAATATCGCCATACTCGTCTACTACTAAGCCAATACGCTCTTTAGACTGCTGAAACTTTAACAGCTGAGTGTTAAGTGATGTTCCCTCTGGGATAAAGTAAATTTCGCGTACAGCACGCAGCAAAGATGGTTTATCAAATTGCTCTTTTGTAAGTAGACGAAGTGCATCTCGAGAGTGAATAAAGCCTACTGCGTCATCTATATTGTCGCGATACAATAACACGCGAGTATGTTGTGCATGGGTAAGCTGGCGACTAATTAGTTTCCAATCATCATTAATATCAATAGCCACAATTTCGTTGCGTGGGATCATGATATCTTCAACGGTTACTTGCTCTAAATCTAAAATTGAGGTCAGCATACTTTGATGGCGAGCAGGGATAAGTGCGCCTGACTCATTGAGCACTGTTTTTAATTCTTCTTTGCTCATGCTGTGCTCGTCGATTTGAGCGGCACTAATACCAAATAATCGCAATATCCCGTTGGTCATCCAGTTAACGATAACAACAAAAGGAAAAAGAATTTTTAGTAACCCTTTAAGTATTATTGAGCTTGGAAAAGCAACTTTTTCAGGATAGAGGGCAGCAAGAGTTTTAGGTGTTACTTCGGCAAATATAAGCACGACTAAAGTTAACACACCCGTAGCGATAGCAATACCAAGGTCACCGTAAAGGCGAATACCTATAATGGTAGCAACTTGAGCTGCAGCTATATTGACAAGATTATTGCCAATTAAGATTAAACCGATGAGCCTATCTGGACGGCTAAGTAATTTACTGACTCGTTTAGCTGCACGATGATCCTCTTTAGCGAGGTGTCGCAGGCGTATACGATTGATTGACATAATTCCGGTTTCTGAACCAGAAAAATAAGCAGAAAAAAGCACCAAAAAACCTAAAATGATAAATAGGGTACTTGTCGATATGTCGTCCAACGATGGATCCTTTTCTTATAAATCAATGCGTATTAAGCTAGAGTGAGCAAGCAGAGTCAAGTTAAAACTTATTTAGTATTACTTCTTGTATGAAACGGCTGCCAAAATATGCGAGTGTGAGGACAAATGCAGCGACCATGATCGTAATAACCACAGGTTTACCGCGCCAACCCTTTTTCATATGCCCGATGGCTACAATGGCAAAAATAGCCCACGCAACTAACGACAATATCGTTTTATGAATGAACTCTTTAGCAAACATCCCATCAAGAAATACAAACCCCGAGAGTAATGCGAACGTGAGTAATATGGTGCCTAAATTAAGGAGTTGGTAAAGCTGGCGCTCAACAACCATCAAAGGCGGAAGGTGACTATGCACAATTGCTAAATCTTTACGTTTTAAACGTTTATCAATAAAGTAGAACTGTACACCATATAAAGTAGCAATAATTAAAATACAGTAGGCCAATAGGGATAAGGAAATGTGTGTTACTAAGCCAACCTCAATATTAATGCTTTGCAGTAAAATATGATGAGGAATAAATAAACTGGCAATTGTAAGTAAAGCACCAAAACCATAAACAACGGGCAATAATAAAGTGGCAGGGAACTTTAGCGACACAGCTGTTACTGAAACTACAATAACCCAGCATGTTAAAAGGGAGACGTTTACAATACTTAAGTCTTGACCGTCGGATCTAAAAACAGAGTTAACTAACAGCAGCATATGCGCCACTATAGCAACCGTGCTCAATATGACGGTTACCTTTTGGCTAGGGCCTTGTTGATGAAACAGGCGTGAGAGCACGTGAGACGTTGCTAACACATAAAATAAACTGGCAATAATAGTTAAACTAATAATCAGCATTGTGCTTGGGCCACTTAATTTGAGACAAAATAATCCTTGTTGTTATATAGCCATTGTATTTTATAGCAAAGCAAATGCATAGACCTTAAAAAAAGAAACTCAACAAGGTGCACTTGAACACTGTATTGTAAGACGCCATATACGGTATACTACTTTTAATTGAAACTTAATAAGTCAATCCTGGTTAATTGAAAATCAAACTAACCGTAAAATTTTAATGGATTGATATAAACGTCTTATCGGAACCGTTACATGTTTGAGAACCTCCAAGAACGATTAGGTAAAACCTTAAAAAATATCAGTGGCCGTGGCCGTCTGACTGAAGACAACATAAAAGACACACTTCGCGAAGTGCGTATGGCATTTTTAGAAGCCGATGTGGCACTGCCTGTTGTTCGCGAGTTTGTAAAACAAGTTAAAGAACGTGCAGTTGGGGTTGAAGTTACAAAAAGCTTAAGCCCAGGCCAAGTATTTATAAAAATAGTGCGTGAAGAACTAGAAAAAGCAATGGGTGAGGCCAATGAAGAGCTAAGCCTAAATGCACAACCGCCAGCCGTTGTTATGGTAGCGGGTCTGCAAGGTGCGGGTAAAACCACCAGTGTAGCTAAGCTTGCTAAGTTTTTAAAAGAACGCAAAAAGAAATCAGTGCTTGTAGTAAGTGCCGATGTTTATCGCCCTGCTGCGATTAAGCAGCTAGAAACGCTTGCTACAGAAGTTGACGTTGATTTCTTTCCAAGTGATATTTCGCAAAAGCCAGTGGATATTGCAAACGCTGCAATTTCTCATGCTAAAAAGAAATTTATAGATGTAGTACTTGTTGATACCGCAGGTCGTTTACATGTTGACAGCAACATGATGGACGAGATTAAAGATCTTCACAAAGCAATCAACCCAATTGAAACTTTATTCGTTGTTGATGCAATGACGGGTCAAGATGCGGCAAATACAGCTAAAGCATTTGACGAAGCCCTGCCACTAACCGGTGTAATATTAACAAAAACCGATGGTGATGCACGTGGTGGTGCTGCTTTATCTATTCGTCATATCACAGGCAAACCAATTAAATTTATGGGTGTGGGTGAGCGTACTGACGCACTAGAGCCTTTTCATCCAGACCGTATAGCGTCGCGTATTTTAGGTATGGGTGATGTACTTTCATTAATCGAAGAAGTCGAAATGAAAGTAGATAAAGAGCAAGCTGCCAAAGTTGCTGAAAAAGTATTTAAAGGTGCCGGTTTTACCCTTGACGACTTTGCTGATCAATTAAAGCAAATGAAAAATATGGGTGGCATGATGTCGATGCTTGATAAGCTCCCTGGTATGTCTAACTTACCAGATGCTGTTAAAGGCCAAATGGGTGACAAAACATTTATCCAAATGGAAGCTATTATTAGCTCAATGACTAAAAAAGAGCGCGCACGTCCAGAAATCATCAAAGGTTCGCGTAAAAAACGCATAGCTGCTGGCTCTGGTACACAAGTACAAGAGATTAATAAGTTGCTTAAGCAGTTTACGCAAATGCAAAAAATGATGAAAAAGATGAAAGGTAAAGGCGGCATGACTAAAATGATGCGTGGTATGAAAGGCATGTTACCACCTGGGATGATGGGTGGCGGTGGTCCTAAGTTTTAAAAAATACTTTTGAGTTATTTTTTAAAATAATAGCGAATCATATTTAAAGGAGCAAATAGCTCCTTTTTTGTTGAATAAATTATGCATGTAATACACCTTTAACCCTAATTTGTCGTTGAGATCACGGTTTAACCTACTAAACTGTCTTTTTGCTTCACTTCTTACTTGCGTTATTGCCAAAAACTCGTACAATTCCCCAGCTCCCCATTCTGGGGAGTAAATCTTATTAATGAAAACAGTCAATCTTTATAGAGGACGGTATGGTAACTATTCGTTTGCAACGTGGTGGCGCTAAAAAACGCCCTTTCTATCAAATTGTGGTTGCGGATAGCCGTTTCTCGCGTGACGGTCGCTTCATCGAGAAAGTAGGCTTTTTTAACCCAATTGCTTCAGGTCAAGAAGAAAAAATTCGTTTAGATTTACCACGTGTTGAACACTGGGTAGGTCAGGGCGCATCTCTTTCAGATCGCGTAGCTAAGTTAGTAAAAGACGCTCGTAAAGCGGCTTAATAGGCGTAAGTGTAACCATGAGTCAAGAGAACACCTCATCAATAATTGTCGTAGGAAAGCTCGGTGCCCCATATGGTATAAAGGGCTGGCTTAAGGTACATTCATTTACTGATGATCCCGTAGGGATCTTCGATTTCAGCCCGTGGTTGATAGGGCAGCAAGGTAAATGGCAGTCCTTAGAAGTGGTCGACTGGCGTCGCCACAACAAAGGCTTTATCGCTAAATTTGCGCAGATAAACGACCGAGACGAAGCAATGGCTTATACCCATGCTGAAATCTCAATGGATTCAGCGCATTTACCAGAACTTCCGCAAGGCGAGTTCTATTGGCGAGATCTCATTGGCATGTCTGTTGTAACCGATAAAGGTTATAGCTTAGGCATTGTTGATGACCTTATGGAGACAGGGTCAAATGACGTACTAGTTGTGAAAGCAAACAGTAAAGACGCATTTGGTCAAGCTGAACGTTTGATTCCTTTTTTAACTGATTCAGTTATCAAAGAAGTTAAATACGATGCAAGAGAAATTACCGTAGATTGGGATCCTGGTTTTTAATGACGCAAACTAGTTCATTATGGGTAGGGGTGATAAGCCTTTTTCCAGACATGTTTGACGCTATTACAGACCAAGGTGTTACCGGTCGCGCAGTAAAAAATGGTTTAATTGATTTTAACTGTTGGAATCCGCGAGACTATGCTTTAGATAAGCATAGAACCGTAGATGACCGTCCTTACGGGGGCGGACCAGGTATGTTAATGATGGTTGAGCCATTAAAAAAAGCGATTGCCGAAGCTAAAAAAGCAGCTGGTGATGGCGCTAAAGTAATTTATATGTCCCCGCAAGGGCGCAAACTTGATCAGCAGGGCGCTGGCGAACTCGCTAACTCTAATAAACTGATTTTGATTGCCGGTCGCTATGAAGGTATAGATGAGAGAATAATAGAATCATATGTTGACGAAGAATGGTCAATTGGTGATTTTATTTTGAGTGGTGGTGAACTACCTGCCATGACATTAATTGATGCAGTAGCGCGATTAGTGCCAGGTGTGTTAGGTCATAACCAGTCAGCAGAACAAGATTCGTTTTCGGATGGCTTGTTAGATTGTCCACACTATACACGACCAGAAACATTGGACGACAAACAGGTTCCTGCTGTATTACTCAGTGGAAACCACCAAGAGATAGCAAAGTGGCGGCTTAAGCAGTCATTAGGTAGAACTTGGTTACGACGTCCTGACTTGTTGCATAACCTAGCTCTGACTGAGGAGCAAGCGGTATTACTCGCAGAATTTCAGCAAGAGTACCAAAAAGCTTGTGGCTAGAAGACAGTTACACCTAGGAAAGTGAGAAACATAATGGCAAAAGTAAACCAAAATATTATTAAAGCGCTTGAAGATGAGCAGCTTAAAACAGACGTACCTGCATTTGGCCCTGGTGATACAGTGGTTGTACAGGTAAAAGTAAAAGAAGGTGCTAAAGAGCGTCTACAGGCCTTTGAAGGTGTTGTAATCGCTAAGCGTAATCGTGGTCTTCACTCAGCATTCACAGTTCGTAAAATTTCGAACGGTGAAGGTGTTGAGCGTGTATTCCAAACGCACAGCCCTCTTATTGATAGCGTAGCAGTTAAGCGTCGCGGTGCAGTTCGCCGTGCTAAGCTTTACTACCTACGTGAGCGTTCTGGTAAATCTGCACGTATTAGAGAAAAACTTAACTAATACGCGCTGTTTATCAACGCAAAAAAACGGGTTGCATCCTTCGGGTTGCAACCCGTTTTGGTTTTAGAAT